>CAIKLM010000063.1 GCA_903828235.1 uncultured beta proteobacterium
ATGAACGTGGACAGCTACCGACGCCGCGCTGCGTTGCCGGCTCGCCGGCAACGCAGCGCAACCCCAACCCAATGATCAACGCCCGACCGCACCGCTCAAGATAGTTGTCGCTGACAGCTCAGGATAGTTGACGCCGGGCAATCCGCAGCCATTCGACGTGGCGCTCCCCATCGACCTTGACCTTGATCAGCGGCGCGGCGGCGAGCCTGCGCGCCCGTCGGCGGGTGTCGACGACGCTCCCCAGGCCGATGGTGCAGGCGGTGAGCCGCGGGCGCATGGGCTCGAGACCGGCTGCCTTCCAGGCGGCAACGCCTGTCCGCTTGGCCTGAAGATCCCACAGCGCGCAGTCGAGCGCGTTGCGCGCGCCGCCCCTGGGCAACCAGGTCTGCAGCTCATCCGGCGTGGTCGCGGCGCGGAGCCTCGGCAGGATGCCTTCGAGCTGGACGCGCATCGATCGAGGCGTCTCACCGTCGTAGTCGATTCCGGCGGCTTCGCCACGCCCCACGAAGCCGTCCGCGTTCGTCAGTTCCAGCAGCAGCAGGGGCAGAACGGCGATGACCTGCCCGGCGATCTCGAACGGCTCGGTCAGAGCCCAGGCCTCCTCGGTGATGCGGAATTGCACCGTCATGCCAGCAAGGCCTGCGCGATGGCCCCCACCCCGCCCCGCATCGGGTCACACACCGGCAAGCGCAGCTGCGAATAGAGCTGGTCGCGATAGCGCACCCACTCCGCCTCTGAGAGGGTGGACGAATTGATCGCGACGCCGACGCAGCGGATGGCGGGGTTCGTGAGTCGGCCCGCCTCGAGGTAGCGGCGAATGGCCTCGTCCAGCGGCGGCAGGGGAATGTGGGGGTGGTCCTCGATCGTGTGCCGCGAGGGGTCGTGGCACAGCACGATGGCGTCGGGCTGCGTCCCGTGCAGCAACCCCAGCGTGACGCCCGCGTAGGCCGGGTGGAACAAGGCCCCCTGCCCTTCGACGACGTCCCAGTGATCGGCTTCGTTGGCCGGCGAGAGGGCTTCGGCAGCACCCGCAACGAAGTCGGCGACGACGGCGTCGATGGGCACGCCCTGACCGGAGATCAGGATGCCCGTCTGGCCCGTGGCGCGGAACGTGGCCTTCGCGCCCAGGGTCGTCAGCGCGCGCGTGATGGCCAGCGCGGTGTACTTCTTGCCGAGCGCGCAGTCGGTCCCCACCGTCAGGAGACGCCGTCCCGCGCGCTTCAGACCGGTGCCGATCGGCCACTCGCGATCGCTGTGGCGCACGTCGATCAGCCGGGCCCCGCCCTGCTTTGCCGCATCCACCAGCAGCGGATAGCGCTGCAGGCGGGTGTGCATGCCACTGACCACGTCGAGGCCGGCACGCAGGGCTTCGGCCAGGGTGGGTATCCACGACTCGGGCAGGCGCCCGCCCGGCGGCGCCACGCCGATGACGATCGACCCCGCACCGCGGCTGGCGGCCTCGGTGGGCGTCATGGTCGGCAGGGCCAGGCTGACCGTCGCGGTCGGCAGCGCACACTCGCCCATGACGTCGCCGGGGCACCAGTCGCGGAGTCCAAAGCCGGTCTTGGCATCCGAGCGCAGCGACACGTCTCCGAGGAAGACAAGATAGGGTTTGCGAAGATCGTGCATAGATGGATTGCATTTTGTCCAGCAGCCCGCAGGCAATCCGATCCGCCCGATGTGCGACGGAACTGCTGACGGCCGCTGGTTGGGAGAGCCGCTGCGAGCGAACCAGCGCGTACGCGGGTGGAGAAGGCACCATGGATAGTTTAGTGTCCATCGGTCGCAGTCGGACGAGGGCGTCGTGCCGTGCCGCAGCGGGAGGCCCGACCTTCCAGAGGCCCTGAGGCGCCGCCGGAACCGGGTGCATCTGCCGCAGCCCTGATGGCACGGTGCGCGGAAGGGCCGGAGCGGCTTCATGCGGCCCCTTGCCCGGACTTTCCTTCCGGATTTGGCGTTGACAAGCGCATTCAAACGCATACGCTTGCGTTCGTACCAACTTCCAAGCAGGCTCACCGTGGTGACGAGCAGTGTGACGATGGAGCCCCTGTCGGCCCGGATCCCGGGTGACCTGTACCTGTGGCTGGCCCAGCTCCAGGTCGAGGGGGCCACCACCAACAGCGACAAGCTGCGCGTGCTGCTGGGGCAGCTGAAGCGCCAGCACGAGGGCAGCTACGACTACGTGGCCGCGCACGCATGGGCACGAGACCTGACGAGCCGTCTTCGCGACGCCCTGGTGCGGATCGAAGGCGTCAGTGGCTCGCACAGCGCGGTGCTGGCGGCCCTGCTCGAGCACACGGTCACGGCGCTGGCCCTGGTCATCAGCCAGGTGCCGGGCAGCCCGTCCGAGGCGGCGCGACTCGAAGACGTCCTCATCAAGCGCAGCTTCGATCTGTTCGAGGCCCTGCTGCGCCAGGCCGTCACGGGCCGGGCGGCGGCCTACGATCCCGCGGTCGTGCACCGCCACATGTCGGGCGCCCTGGAGCTGAGCCGCGCCGTGAACCTCAACCCGTCACCCGAAGGAGCGTGAGATGGCAGACACCCTGAAGACCCGCGTCGGCCGCGTCATCGCCGGCAGCGTGCATGCGCTGCTCGACAAGATCGAGGACCAGGCCCCGGAAGCCATGATGGAGCAGTCCATCCGCGAGGCGGACGGCGTCATCGACGAGGTGCGCCACGAGCTGGGGCTGCTCAGCGCCAACCGTCACCTATCGCAGCAGCAGCACGCCACGCTCAACGGCCACCACGCCACGCTGGCGGCGCAGATCGACGAGGCCCTGGCCCAGGGGCGCGAGGACCTGGTGCGCGCCGCCGTGGCGCGTCAGCTGGACATCGAGGCGCAGTTGCCGGTGCTCGAGACCACCCTGGCCGAACAGACGCGCCAGGAGGCCGAGCTGCAAGGCTTCGTTGCCGCCCTGCTGGCCAAGCGCCGCGAGATGGAGACGGCCCTGGCGGAGTTCCGCCGCAGCCGCGCGGCGGCGGCGGGCCCCGGCGCCGGTGGCGGCGGGGCCGCGCCGAGCACGGCCGAGCACCGGATGGACAAGGTCACGGGCGCGTTCGACCGGCTGTACGAGCGCCAGACGGGCCTGACGGGCACGGCCCGCAGCGTCGGCCTGCAGCAGGCGGCGCAACTCAAGGAACTCGACGACCTGGTGCGCAACAACAAGATCGCCGAGCGCCTGGCGCAGCTCAAGGCCGGCAGGGCAGGCAAGCCGTGAGCCTGTTCACGGCCCCCGAGACGCTGCCCTTTGGCGTCGGCTTTGGCCTGATCGTCGGCATCGCGCTGCTGGAAGGCTTTGGCATGCTGGTCTCGCTGAGCCCGAGCAACCTGATCGACGACTGGCTGCCCGACGTCGGCGGCGAGGGTGCGCTCGACCGGGTGCTGGGGTGGCTGCACGTCGGGCGCGTGCCGGCCCTGGTGCTGCTGCTGCTGTTCCTGGCCGGCTACGTGCTGTTCGGCTACGGCCTGCAGATGGTGGCCCACGGCCTGCTCGGCGGCTACCTGCCGGCCTGGATGGCGGGGCTGCTGGCCGTGCCTTCGGGGCTGGCCACGGTGCGGGGGCTCGGATCGCTGATCGCCCACATCGTGCCGCGCGACGAAACCAGCATCGTCAGCGAGCAGAGCCTGGTCGGCCGCGTCGGCGTGGTCACCGCGGGCGTGGCGCGCCGCGGCCTGGCCGCCCAGGCCCGGGTGCGCGACGCGCTCGGACGTTCGCACTACCTGATGGTGGAACCCGACCTCGACGACGAGGTGTTCGAGGAAGGCGCGCAGGTGCTCATCGTCCGCAAGGCCGGCGCGTTCTTCCGTTGCATCGCCAATCCGCACCCGGGCCTGATGTAGCCCGCACTGCTGAGTCCAACCTCAAGAGGGAGTTGAAGAGATGGGACAAGTGATCGAGATCATCGTGCTGGCCGGCATGGCGCTGGTGGCGCTGGTCGTCATCGGCGTCGTGTTCGCGCGGCTGTACAAGCGCAGCACCAAGGAGACGGCCTTCGTGCGCACCGGCCTCGGGGGGCAGAAGGTCATCATGGACGGCGGCGCCATCGTGCTGCCGATCTTCCACGAGCGCGTGCTGGTCAACATGAACACGCTCAAGCTGGAGGTGCTGCGCCGCGAGCGCGAGAGCCTGATCACCAAGGACCGCATGCGCGTCGACGTGACGGCGGCCTTCTTCGTGCGCGTGAAGCAGACGGAGGAGGCGGTGAGCATCGCCGCCCAGACGCTGGGCGCCCGCACCATGAGCCCCGATGAGCTGAAGGCCCTGGTCGAGGACAAGTTCGTCGACTCGCTGCGCGCCACCGCGGCGACGATGACCATCCAGGAACTGCAGGACAAGCGCCGTGACTTCGTGCAGGCGGTGCAGAACGCCGTGGCGGAAGACCTCGAGAAGAACGGCCTCGAGCTCGAGTCGGTGTCGCTGACGAGCCTGGACCAGACCGACAAGCAGTTCTTCAACCCGAACAACGCCTTCGACGCCGAGGGCCTGACGCGCCTGACCGAGCAGACCGAGGCCCGGCGCAAGCAGCGCAACGACGTGGAGCAGGACACCGAGGTGCAGGTGCGCGCCAAGAACCTGGAGGCCACGCGCAAGAAGCTCGACATCGAGAAGGACCAGGAGTTCGCGACGCTGTCGCAGAAGCGCGAGGTCGAGATCACGCGCGCCGAGCAGGCGGCGCTGATCGCCTCGCAGCAGGCCGAGCGCAGCCGCGAGGCCGAGGCCGCCAAGATCGAGGCCGAGCGCCAGGTGAGCCAGAAGCGCATCGAGGCCGACCGCGAGATCAAGTCGGCCGAGATCGAGAAGAACCTGGTCGTGCAGACCCGCGAGATCGAGCTCGAGCGCAAGACCGAGACCCAGCGTGCCGAGCAGCGCAAGCAGGTCGAGATCGCGCGCCAGGAGATGCAGATTGCCATCGCCAACAAGTCCCGCGAGCAGAGCGACGCCGACGCCGCGGCCAACCTGGCGCGGGCCGAGGCGGTGAAGGCCGAGGAGACGGTGAACACGGCGCGCCAGGTGGCCGTGGCCGAGCGCGACAAGGCGATCCAGCTGATCGAGGCCGCCAAGGACGCCGAGCAGAACGCCATTGCCGTGAAGGTGGCGGCGTCGGCCGAGAAGGAGGCCGCGCTCGACCGCGCCGAGGCCATCACCATCGAGGCCCGTGCGCGCGAGGCCGCCGCGCTGGCGGAAGCTGAGGGCAAGAAGGCCATCAACGAGGCCCTGAACACGCTGTCGGCCGCGCAGATCGACCTGCAGGTCCGCTCGCTGCTGCTGCAGCAGCTGCCGGCGATCCTGGAGAAGGCCGTGCAACCGATGGAGAAGATCGACTCGATCCGCATCGTCCAGGTGGGCGGCCTGCCCGGGGCTGCCGGCGGGGGTGCTGGCGGTCACGGCGGCGCTGCGGGCGCCACCTTCCCCGAGCAGGTCATGAACTCGGCGATGCAGTACCAGATCGCCAAGCCGATCGTCGACGCGGTGATGAAGGACGCCGGCTTGTCGAACGAGGGCATCACCGGCTTCGCGCAGGCGCTGTCGGGAATGATGAGCAAGCCCTCGAGCGCTCCGGACGCCTGAGCGCGCGCAGGTCCGCTACCGCATCGAGGGCTCGAGGCCCGGTCTTCAGTCAACACACATGGGGGTTCGACCAATGGTCAGGATTCATGGCTGGATTTGTGTGCTGTCGTTCTTCGTGGTGTACGCCGCGGCGGCGCAGACCCCTTCCGACGCACCCGCCGTCGCGGTGCCGGGATCGTGCCAGCGGGTCGACTTCAACCGCGCGCTGCTCGAATCGCCGGTGCGGATCGATCTCGCCGTGCAGGTGTCCGAATCCGGCAGGCCCCTGTCGGCGCTTCCGATGGCCCCGGTCGAGCGGGCCGACCTGCTGGCCGCGGTCGTGGCCTCCGCGATGAGCTGCGAGTACCGGCCCGCCCTGGCGGCCGGAAAGCCGGCGCCCGGCACGGCACGCTCGCTGTTCAGCTTCGAGCGGGCACAGGCTGCCGAGGCCCTCATTCGCAAGCCCAGGGTCACGGATGTCCGGGAGTGCGCCCCCACGGCCAAAGACTACCCCGTGGCCTCGCTCCTGCGCGACGAGACGGGAACCACCCGGATCGGCTTCACCGTGGACCCGAACGGCCGCTTGACGGCGTTCGGCGTCGCGCGCTCGAGCGGGCACCTGCGGCTCGACTTCGTGGCACTGGCCAAGCTGGCCACTTGCCGCTTCACGCCCGGTGCCCTGCCCGACGGCACGCCGACGAGCGCGTCGTTCGAGGTGGACTACGTCTGGAAGATCGAGTGACCGCCGTTGCTGCCATTGCGGTGATTACGCAGGTCCTCGGGCTTGGCCCAACCGGACGCTTAGCCCAGAGGGTGCGAGAGATCCGCTCCCAGCGCTCGCTCGATCAGCGCCTTCTTGAAGGCTCCCATCGGGGGGCCGGACCTCCAAGGGGCCCGTCCGGGTCAAGACGCCGCCCGACCCTCATCGGGGCATTGGGGTCGCACGCTGTTGGTGACTTCGATGGCTCGCTGGACACTCAGTCCGCCTTGGAGTTCCAGACGATCCGCTCGTCCACCGCATAGAGCCGGCAGGATTCACCGCCGCGCCGCTGGCAGAACGCCAGCGCGCGCTGAGCGACGTTCTCGACCCCGAAGGCGTAGCCGCAGGCCCCCTTGGCCGAGTGGGCGTAGGCCCGGGGCTGGTCGGCGTCGAGGAAGCTCGCGTACACGCCCGCGCATCCCGGCGAAAGATTCGGCAGGCGCGACAGGTCCTCCAGCGCTGCCAGTGCGGGATCTGCAGGGGTTGCGCGGGGCTGAAGCGCCACCGGCAAGCCGAGCGCGGCCAGGAAGGCCTCGGTCTCGGGCCACCACACGACCAGGCCCTGCCGGTCGCCAAAGGTGCCGTGGGCGTCATCCTTGAAGGGGCCGTAGGCGACCAGCTTCGCGGCACCGCCCGACGCGGTGTATGCAGCGTGCATGCGTTGCACCAGCGGAGGTGCAAAGTAGCTGTCATTCGCGCCGTAGAACCACAGCGTCGGCAGCGCGGTCGTGCGCCCGAAGCGCCCGAACGCCGCGACCAGCTCCGCCTCCCAGTACTGACAGGCTCCGCCCGTGTGCCGCAGGCCTCCGGCGAAATTGATCACCCCGAGCACACCCACACGCGGCTCGCTGGCCAAGGCCAACGCCGAGAGGCCGCCATGACTCTGCCCCATCAGCACCATGCGTCGTGGGTCCACCCAGCTCTGCTGCGCCAGCCAGTCCACCGCCGAGCGCAAGTAGCTCGCCTGCTGCCTCGCATTGCCCTCGATGTTGCAGCCCCCATCGACGTAGAAGCCGCCCGAGCGCGAGAAGCCCCCCCGCATCGGTATGGCCACCGCGTAGCCACGGCGCACCAGTTCGCGGGCAGCGACCAGGTAGCGCGCGCGGGGCTGGAACTTCGGGTCGCCGGGCGACTTGCCGTGGTTGACGATCACCAGCGGGAAGGGGCCGGGTCCGTCCGGACGGAATACCGTCGTCTCGAGCTCCACGCCCATCGAGTGGCGGATGAAGACCACCTGCTCGCCGAGCGCGCGGTTAAGGGGTGTCTCGGAAGCCGAGGCCGCGGTGCCCAGAGCCAGCAGGCCCGCAGCGAGCCAGCCGCGAAGTCCCGGGCGCCGCCGGGGACTGGCTTGTGAACCCATCGTGGCCTGTTTGGACCGCACCTTCAAGGCCCGGCTGCGACGCGACGGCCTGCCGCCGCCGTGCCCACCGCGCCGGCCAGCCCGCCGAGCACCAGCACGTACCACAGCGAGCCGGTGCCGCCACCCGCCGCCACCAGCCCCGCGGCGCGGGCGAACAGGGCCAGCGCCGCAGCCAGCGACAGCAGCAGCAGGCCCGCGGCGACGATGCGCGTCATGCCGACGCCCTCGCCGCTGCCGCTTCCGGCTCCCATGCCCAGCAGCAGGTATCCCACGCTGGAAAACAGCGGGAACAGCAGCCACAGCGACCAGCCTGGCGCCTCCATCCCGCCCAGGCCGAGCGCGGCCGCCACCAGCACCAGGCCGCTGAGCCATCCCAGCGCGGCCAGCAGGCCGCCCGCAAGCTTGAGGAACATGGCGTCACCCCTCCAAGAGATCAGGCCCGGAGCTTAAGGCGCCGCCGGCGCCCTTGGCCGGCACGGTGAACGAGCGCCGCCGCGCGCGGGACCCGGTTCAGCGGCAAAGTGCGCAGCGCGCCGCGCGCCGCCACAATCCCGCCCCTGCCCTGCCAAGCTTCCAGCCATGAACGCCGCACCGCCCCCGTTCCAGCACCCCGCCGACAACGAGACGCTCGAAGCCGCCCGCGCCCGCAACGTGCGCGACGCGCTGGCCGAGGACATCGGCCGCTGCGACTGGACCGCGCTGCTGGTGCCCGCCGGCCGCCGCGTGCGCGCCAGCGTCACCGCGAAGGAGCCGGCGGTGCTGTGCGGGCAGGCCTGGTTCACCGACTGCGTGCGGGCGCTGGACCCGGCCGCCCAGGTGCACTGGACGCAGCCCGAGGGCAGCGCCGTGTCCGCCGGCGCCGTCGTGTGCACCATCGAGGCCGACGCGCGGGCGCTGCTGAGCGCCGAGCGCCCGGCGCTGAACTTCCTGCAGCTGCTGTCGGCCACCGCCAGCGTGACGCGGCGGTACGTCGAGGCCATCGCCGGCGCCAGCCCCAACCCGCTGGGCTGCGCCGTGCTGGACACCCGCAAGACGCTGCCCGGCCTGCGCCAGGCGCAGAAGTACGCGGTGCGCGTGGGCGGCGGGCAGAACCAGCGCCTGGCGCTGTGGCACGGCATCCTGATCAAGGAAAACCACATCGCCGCAGCCGGCGGCATCGGCGCAGCGCTGCGTGCGGCGGCGGCGCTGGACAGCGGCGTGCCGGTGCAGATCGAGGTCGAGACGCTGGACGAGCTGCGCGAGGCGCTGGACGCCGGCGCCACCAGCGTGCTGCTCGACGACTTCACGCTCGCGCAGATGCGCCAGGCGGTGGTGCTGACGGCCGGGCGCGCGCTGCTGGAGGTGTCTGGAAGCGTCGACCTGACACGCATCCGCGACATCGCGGCCACCGGCGTCGACCGCATCTCGGTGGGCAAGCTCACCAAGGACGTGCGGGCGGTGGACCTGTCGCTGCGCGTGCTGGGCTGACAGGGCGAGGCCGGGCCACCACCCTCACCTGCCCGCCCTGGCTACCGCACAGCCGCCAACCCTGAGCTGGTGATCGCCGGCAGCAAGATCGTTTGCACCATGTGCTTGAACTCAGCTTCTCGGCCAATCCACGGACGGAAGTCGCCGACGTCGATGTGATAACCCGGTCGGATCGCACGGGCCCTCGCGGCTGCCGCTCGAGCTCCGGGCACATCGTTCGCCGCAGCCCGCGCCAGCGCCAGTATCCCGTGAGTCCCTGGAGACTCCGGGTCTTCGCTCACGGCTCGGCGAGCCCATGCCGTAGCCTCTTCCGGACGTCCGGCGAACAGGTGGTACCAGGCGAGCGCAGTCCAGGCGTACAGCGGCGGCCGGTAGTAGGGCAGTGCGGCCGCGATGCCGATCCGCTCGATGGCTTCCTCCAGCCGCCCCGTGCGTTCCAGCAGGGTAGCCAGGTTGTGATGGCTGTTGACGTCCTTCGGCCGCCTCTGGATGGCCGTCACCAGGTAGCGCTCCGCACCTTCCAGGTCTCCCCGTGCGAGCGCGTCGTCGGACAGGACGTGCTCGATCGTCACGCTGTCCGATCCTGCTGATCGGGCACGCCTGGCCAGGACGGCCGCTTCCCTCAGCCGGGATGCGCGCGCTGCCGCGTCGAGCCCCATCTCGCTGCCGTGGTTCTCGACCTGCAGCCACATGGCCTTGGCGACGGCCTCCAGCGCACGCGGGTCATCCGGCGCGAGAGCCAGGGCTTCGCGCCCGAGGCGTTCGGCTTCACGCTGAAGCGCAAGCGAGTGCGGCTGATAGGCCAACGCCCGCTCTCGTTGAAGAAGGCTCTCGAGCTTGGCGTTGCCGGTGGCCGGGTTCGACCGCGAGCGCGCGACTTCGGTCACCATGCGTGGCAAAACCTGCGTTCGAACCTGGGCCGACAGCTCGTCCTGAAGCTTCAGCAGCTGATGGGCCTGACCTTCAAGCTGACTGCTCCAGATCTCCCGCGCCTTCAGGGTGTCGGCCAGGGTCACGCTGACGCGAATCCGAGCTCCCTCAGCCGTCACGCCACCCCGCAGCACGTACCGGACCCGTGCCGTCGTGGCGAGCGACTCCAGCGACAGGCCCCGACCGGCAAGCTCCTGCGCGGACAGGGGAGGCACCACCGGCAGCACCCCTTCGGCGACAAGGTCCTCGGACACCGCCAGGCTGAGTGCTTCGCCGACATGTGCACGGTCGGGATCTCCGGTCTGGTTGCTCAGCGGCAGCACCAGCACTGCCGTGGGCTCCTGGGGAGACGCGGGGCGGGCCTCCTCCGGCAGCGTGCCGGGGCGCGCGGCAGGCGATGAGATGTCGCGAACCGTCCTGTAGGCATTCAGGTACCCCGCCAGTCCCCCCAACACGGTACCCACCGCCGCCACGGCCAGCACCGAACGCCGGATGCGAGACGTACGGCGCAGCCATGAGTGCCAACGGTCGCGAAGGCTGCGGGCAGGTGGATCGCTTGGCGGGTCGGTCGGATGCGTGCCAGACATCTCGAGGGTGGCTTTCTGGGGCAGGTGTCACGTCCGCTATCGAACGAATTATCGGGCACCCGCCCCGCACGGATCCGCCACGCGCTGACTTGGCACACCGGCGCTCCGGAAGCCGAACGCCGGCTGTCGCGGTGGCGTTGGGCGACTTCCAGGGCACATCCAGCGCGGGCAGCAGCCACCGGCTTCGACCGCATCTCATGGGGCGAGCTCACCCAAGGACATGCGGGCGGTGGGCCCGTCGCTGCGCGTGCTGGGCCGAGAGCCCGCGAAGACATGAATCTCGCCCGGCCCTCGGAGGCTCAGTCGTAGCGGGCCGCCGCCCGCGCCAGCCGCGTCTTCACGGCCTGCACCAGCGAGGCCGGGCTCACCACCCTCACCTGCTCGCCCTGGCGCAATACGTCCATCACCAGCTCGGTGGCGTCGACGTAGGGCAGGCGCAGCTCGTAGTCGCCGTTGTCGAGCCACCGGCCCTGCTGCTGCGGGTGCCACTCCTCGCGGCTGGCCCAGCGGGCCGCGGTGGCGTCGAAGTGCAGCGTGGCCCACTGGCGGCGCCCGCCGGCGTAGATGCCGTAGCCGGCGTCCATCTCGGCCTGCACCTGCTGCAGCGGCAGCTCCTTCGCGGCGGCCTCGCGCGGCTCGGCGGCCTCGATGGCGTCGAGCGCGAAGCGGCGCAGCGCCTCGCTGCGGTGGCACCAGGCGTCCAGGTACCAGGTGTTGCGGTAGTGCACCAGGCGCTGCGGCGAGACCTCGCGGTCGCCCAGCTCGCCGCGGCCGCGCGACAGGTAGCGCAGCTGCAGCCGCCGCCGCTGCAGCAGGGCCGAGGCCACGCGCTCGAAAAAGCGGCTGGCCACCGGCCGCCGCCGGGCCGTGACGACGCGGATGCGCTGCGACAGCGCCGTCGCCGCGTCGGCGCCGGCGCCGTGGCCCAGCATCTGGCGGATGCGGTCCAGCAGCGGCTGCAGGTGGCGGCTGAGCAGGCCGTCGCCGTCCAGGCCCGCCAGCAGCTGCTGCGCCGTCAGCAGCGAGTACAGCTCGGCTTCGCTGAACCACCGGCCCGGCAGTTCGCGGCGGCCGCCGGCCTGCACGTCGGCGCCGAAGCGGTAGCCGTTGGCGTCGCGGTCGTACTCGATGGGCGCGCCCATGCGGCTGCGCAGGTACTCCAGGTCGCGCTTGAGCGTGGCGCGCGAGACCTCCAGCTCCTCGAGCAGCGTCGCGAAGCTCACGCAGCCGCGGGCGCGGATCAGCGCCTCGATGCGGTACAGGCGTTCGGTGTTGTGCGCCACGGGTCCGCCCTCCCTGCCGGCTCAGCTCAGCCCGACGATGCGGCCTTCGTCGTCGAGGTCGATGCGCTCGGCCGCGGGCACCTTGGGCAGGCCGGGCATGGTCATGATGTCGCCGCACACCATGACGACGAAGCCCGCGCCGGCGGCCAGGCGCACCTCGCGCAGTTCCACTACGTGGCCGCTGGGCGCGCCGCGCAGCGCGGGGTCGGTGGAGAAGCTGTACTGCGTCTTGGCCACGCACACCGGCAGGCGGCCGTGGCCGGCGTCCTGCAGCGCCTGCACCTGCCGGCGCACGGCCGGCGGCGCGGCGATGTCGGCCGCGCCGTAGGTGCGCGTGGCCACGGCGCGCAGCTTGTCCCACAGCGGCAGCTCGTCGTCGTAGGCGAAGCGCAGCGTCGAGGGCTGCTCGCACAGGCGCACCACCTCGTGCGCCAGCGCCACGGCGCCGGGTCCGCCCTCGGCCCAGTGGCGGCAGGTGTTCACCGTCACGCCCAGCGCGCCGATGCGCTCGCGCAGCAGCGCGTGCTCGGCCTCGGTGTCGCTGCCGAAGTGGTTGATGCCCACCGTCACGGGCAGGCCGAAGACCTCGCGCAGGTTGTGCAGGTGGCGCTCGATGTTGGCCAGGCCGCGGCCCAGGGCCTCGAGGTTCTCGCGGCCCAGGTCGGGCAGGTCGACGCCGCCGTGGAACTTCAGCGCGCGCACCGTGGCCACCACCACCGCGCAGGCCGGGCGCAGGCCGGCGGCGCGGCACTTGATGTCGATGAACTTCTCCGCGCCCAGGTCGGCGCCGAAGCCGGCCTCGGTGACGACGTAGTCCGCCAGCCGCAGCGCCGTGCGCGTGGCCAGCACCGAGTTGCAGCCGTGCGCGATGTTGGCGAAGGGCCCGCCGTGCAGCAGCGCCAGGTTGTGGCCCAGCGTCTGCACCAGGTTGGGCGCCAGCGCGTCCTTCAGCAGCACGGCCATGGCGCCGTGCACCTTCAGGTCGGCGGCCGTCACGGGGCGGCGGTCGCGCGTCTCGGCCACGACGATGCGCGCCAGCCGCTCCTTCAGGTCGGCCACCGAGGTGGCCAGGCACAGGATGGCCATCACCTCGCTGGCCACGACGATGTCGAAGCCGTCCTCGCGCACGAAGCCGTTGGCCGGCCCGCCCAGGCCCACGGCGATGTGGCGAAGCGCGCGGTCGTTCATGTCCATCACGCGCTTGAGCGCGATGCGGCGCGTGTCGATGCCCAGCGCGTTGCCGTGGTGGACGTGGTTGTCCAGCACCGCGGCCAGCAGGTTGTGCGCGGCGGCCACGGCGTGGAAGTCGCCGTTGAAGTGGAGGTTGATGTCCTCCATCGGCACCACCTGCGCATGGCCGCCGCCGGTGGCGCCGCCCTTCAGGCCGAACACCGGGCCCAGCGACGGCTCGCGCAGCGCGATCAGCGCCTTGCGGCCGATGTGGTTGAGCGCGTCGCCCAGGCCCACGGTGGTGGTGGTCTTGCCTTCGCCGGCCGGCGTGGGGCTGATGGCCGTCACCAGCACCAGGCGACCCTCGGGCCGGCCCTCGAGCGAGCGCACGAAGGGCAGCGCCAGCTTGGCGCGGTGGTGGCCGAAGGGCAGCACGTGCTCGGGCGCGATGCCCAGCCGCTCCTGCGCCAGCTCCACCACGGGCCGCAGGCGCGCGCGGCGGGCGATGGCGATGTCGGAGCGGGGGTCTTCGGCGGCGGGGCTCGGGCTCATGGGCGGTCTCCTCGGGCGCGGATTGTGGGGCGCGCCGACAATGCCCGCCGCCATGGCCCCTGCCCCGCAGCCCAGCCTGTTCGACGACGCCGACGCCCCGGCGGTGCAGCCCGCCGCGCCCGACGCCGCACTGCAGGCCCTGGCGGCGCGGCTGCACGCGCGCTGGGGCGGCCGGCTGCACCTGGGCACCTCGTCGTGGCACTTCCCGGGCTGGGCCGGGCAGGTGTGGGCGCGGCCCGCGGCCGAGGCGCTGCTGTCGCGCACGGGCCTGGCGGCCTATGCGCGGCACCCGCTGCTGCGCGCGGTCAGCCTGGACCGCGCCTTCTACCGCCTGCTCGCGCAGGACGAATACGCCGCGCTGGCCGCCCAGGTGCCCGAACACTTCCGCTTCGTCGTCAAGGCCCCCGCGCTGCTGACCGACGCGCAGCGGCGCGACGCCGCCACTGCCGCGCCGCTGGGCGACAACCCCGGCTTCCTCGACGCCGCGCTGGCCGCCACGGGCGTGGCCACGCCTGCCGCCCTCGGCCTGGGCGCAAAGCTGGGCGTGCTGGTGCTGCAGTTGTCGCCGCTGCCGCCGCGCTGGCTGCGCGACCCCGTGGCGCTGCACGATCGGCTGGCCGCCGCCGTGCAGGCCGCGCAGCAGGCCCTGGCGCCGCACTCACTCGGGGCGCTGGTGGCCGTCGAACTGCGCGACCCCGCCCTGCTGACGCCCGGGCTGGCCGCCCTGCTGCGCCGCCTGGGCGCACGCCACGCCCTGGGCCTGCACGACCGCATGCCGCCTGTGGACGCGCAACTGCCGATGCTGCGCGCCACCTGGCCCGGCGACCTCGTCTGCCGCTGGAACCTGCAGCGCGGCCAGCGATACGCGCAGGCGCGCGACGCCTGGGCGCCCTTCGACCGGCTTCGCGTGCCCGACGAGCCCACGCGCCAGGCGCTGGCCCGCGTGGCGCGCGCCACGCTGGATGCCGGCCACCGCGTGTTCATCACCATCAACAACAAGGCCGAAGGCTCGGCCCCGGCCTCGGTGCGCGCGCTGGCCGAGGCGCTGGACGCCCCGCCCGGCGCCTGAGCGCTGCGGGCGGCCGCAACCGCGCGCTCACATCCGGGTGCGGAGCGTCCGCACCGCGGCCCGCATCTCCGGCCGCAGGGGCTGATGTTCCAGGCGCGAGAGCTCGGCCCGGGCCTGGTCCTTGAGCCCCGCCTCGGCCAGGAAGCGGGCCAGCATCAGCCGGTAGCCCGGCTCGTCGGGCGCCAGTTCGACGGCGCGCGTGGCCTGCGCCACGGCGTCGTCCCAGCGCCCGGCCGCGGCGTGCAGCCGGGCGACGGTGTCGGCGAACGCCGCTTCGCCGGGCCGCAGCGCCACGGCCCGCAGGGCGTGCGGCAGGGCGTCAGGCTCGCCCAGCCGGTGCTCGGCCCAGGCGAGGTTGTTCCAGCTCGGCGCGTGCCCCGGGCGCAACCGCAGCACCGCCCGGTAGTGCCGCACGGCGGCACGGTCGTCGCCGGCCTGCAGGGCCCGGTCGGCCAGGTACTGCATGAACAGCCCGTCGGCCGGATGCGCCTGCAGCCACCGCGCCACCAGGCGCTCGGCCTCGGCCGCGCGGCCCGCCTGCTGCAGCACGCCGTGCAGGCCGATGGCGGCCGCGGCGTCGGACGGGCTGCGCGCCAGGGCCGCCGCATAGGCGGCCTCGGCGTCCTTCGAGGCGCGCGCGGCCACGGCGGCCTCGCCGACGAGCCGGTGGCCCGCCGCGTCGTCGGGGCGGGCCTGCTGAAACTCGCGGGCCACGCGGCGCGCCTCGTCCGGACGCTCGGCGCCGATCTCCAGCCGCACGGCGTCGCCGGCCAGCTCCGCGTCGGCCGGCCACAGTCGCCGCGCCAGCCGCAGGGCCTGGCGGGCATCGTCGGGGCGGTTCAGCGCCATGTGGGCGCGGGCCTGCAGCCGCAGCGCCTCGACGGGCGGCGTCGCGCCCGCCGACAGCTTGCCCAGCACCGCCACCGCCCGCTGCGGCTCGCGCGCGGCCAGGCAGGCCCTGGCCAGCAGCAGCTGCAGCCGCGCATCCCCGGGCAGGGCCTGCGTGGCATCGGCGGCCGCCGACAGCGCCGCCGGCCACTGCCCGTGGTGAAGGGCGTGCTCGATCTGCTGCATGCGCAGCGCGGCCTTGGTGGGATCGGCGCGCACGGCCTCGGCCAGCCAGCGCGACGCCTCCTGGGGCGGCGCCCCGCTCAGCTCGGCGATGCGCGCCAGCGCCAGCATGGCCCCCGTGTGGCGCGGGGCCTGGGCCAGCAGCGCCTCGAAACGGGCGCGCGCCTGCGGCACGCGCCGCTCGCGCAGGTCCATCTCGGCCAGCGCCGCCACCGCCGGGAAGTGCTGGGGCGCCATCTCGAGCGCCCGCTCCAGGCTGGCGCGCGCTGCGGCGACGTCGCCGCGCCGCCGCAGCAGCTCGGCGCGCAGCAGCGGCACCTCGGGATCGTTGGGGCGCGTGCGCTGCAAGGCGTCGAGCAGCCGCGCCGCGGCGTCGTACTCGCCGCGCTGGATGCGCAGGCTCACCAGCACGGACTCGACACCCGGCCCCGCACCCGCCCGGGCCAGCGCCTCCAGTGCATCCACCCCGGCCCGCGCATCGCCCTGCGCCAGCTGGCCCAGCGCCAGCGTGGCCTGCAGCCCGGGGTTGTCGACCGGCGCATGCGCCGCGGCCTGCGCGAAGTGCGCCTTCGCGGCAGCGCGGTCGCCCAGCTGCAGCGCAGCCACGCCGGCCAGCGCCAGGGCCTCGGCATCGGTCGACGCGGCCCCCAGTTGCGGCTGCAGCACCTCCAGCGCCTGCCGGCTGTCGCCCTCGCGCACCAGCGCCAGGGCGAACAGCCGCCGCAGGCCCGGATCGGCCGGGTTCGCGCGCTGCGCCAGCGCGATCTGCGCCACCGCCCGCGCCGGCTCGCCGGCTTCCAGCGCTACCGCTCCCGCCAGCCGCCCGTAGCGCGCCTGCGTCGGCGCGCCGCCCAGCAGCTTGTCGGCGCCGCCCTGCGCCGCCGCGGCATCGCCGCGGTGCAGGGCCAGCAAGGTCTCGAAGTACAGCGTCGCGGGGTGCTGCGGGTGCTGCTGGCGCAGCGGGGCCAGCTCCGTGGCCGCGGCGTCGAGCTCGCGGCGCTCGAACAGCAGGCTGAGGATGCCCTGCCGGGCGGCCAGCAAGTCGCCCTGCAGTTCGATCACCTGGCGGTAGGCCGCGATCGCCGCGTCCCGCTGCGACGCCTCGCCGGCCAGCAACTGGGCCTGCGCCAGCCAGGCCGTCGGGTCCGAGGGGGCCAGGCGCACGGTCTCGCGCGCCAGGCTCAGCGCCGCCCCGTGATCGCCGGCCGCGGCCAGGCGGCGCATGCGCAGCACGCGCGCCGGCACGGCCGAAGGCGCCAGCCGCAGGGCCTCGGCCAGCGCAAGCTCGCCGGCGGGCTCGGCGCGCAGCGCGAAGTGCGCCGTCGCCATGGCCGTCAGCAACTCGGCGCGCGCGGCATCCGGCAGCGCGCGGCCGGCGTCGGCCAGTTCCAGCGCCTGGCGGAACTCGCGCTGCCGTACCAGGGCATCGGCCAGCCCCGGCAGCACCCCGGCCGGATCGTGGCCGAGCTCGAGCGACTTGCGCAACTCGATGGCTGCGCCGGCCGCATCGCCCCGCTCCAGCAGCAGCCGGCCCAGCAAGTGCCGGGCCGCCGCCGAATCAGGCGCCTGCTGCAGGGCGCGCCTGACGTGGACCAGGGCTGCCGCGGTGTCACGCCGCTCCACGGCAGCCTGCGCGTCGGCCAGGCCGTCGCGCTGGCTGCCGCAGGCCGCGACGAGCAGGGCCAGCGCGACCGGCCCTGCCCACCGCGGCCAACGCGCAGCCGATGGCATCGGCCTGCGCACGGCTTCAGGCCGCAAGGCCCATCTCGGGGCCTGCGCTGCCCTTGCGCCGGCGCGCCGACGCCGCCACCCAGGCCAGTCCCAGCCCGACCATCGCCAGCGTCGCCGGCTCCGGCACGCCGTTCACGCGGAACGCGAAGTCGGTGTGCAGGTCGGTCCACGGGCCGCAGTGCGGGCCGCCGTCGCCACAGGGGCCGATGCCGGTGGAGAAGTGGGCGTTGTAGCGCTCGCTGCCCACCGTCGGCCCCGACAGCGCGTAGGCCCAGTGCCACCCCTGGGTGAAGTTGGCCACCGTGAACCAGTACACCGTGTCGGCCGCGATCGCCAGCGACACCGGCAGGTCGGCCGTGAAGTGGAAGATGTCCGGGTGGCCGGGCACGTTGGCCACGCCGGTGGCGACGATGCTGCCGTCGCCGCCGTACTTGCGCAGCGCGCCCGTGGTCGGGTTGTCGACATTGGGCTGGTGCAGCACCGGATCGTCGGTGTGGAAGGCCAGTTCCCACCGCGTGTCGCGCGCGGCGCTGCCCCACCACTCCACGCGGGTGACGTAACCCCCCGTGGCCGAGACGAAGTCGTCGGCGATGATGGGTCCGCCCACCCCGTGACGCGACATCGTGTGGTCCACGATGTCGACGTTGGTGGGCAGGTCCTCGTAGAACACAGCGGCCTGGGCCGGCAGCGCCGTGGTAGCCATGATGGCAATCGCGGTGGCAGCACCGCTGGCAAATGGTCTGAAATCGAATCGCATGGATTCCTCCGTGTGGACTGCTTGAAGTTGGACACCACGTCGAACCCCGGCTCGACGGAGCCAATCTAGAAGCCGCACCGGGGCGGCGATTGCGCCCACTCAAGCACGGCGAATCGTGTGCACGGTCTCACCCATCGTTGAGCCGGCTCACCGGATCCGCGGGGCACCGCGAAGAGGCTGCCACCTTCACCGAAGCGGCCCCGGTGGGCCGAAGGGGAATGCACATGGCCATCCTGGGCACCAGCGCCGGCGACCTCTGCCGGCGCGACGTCAGCGTCGCCTCCCGCTCGATGACGCTGGACGAGGCGGCGCGGCTGATGCGCGGCGATCACGTCGGCTGCCTCGTCGTCGTCGAGCAGGGCCCGGGCGGCCGCCTGGTTGCCGGGCTGCTGACCGACCGCGACATCGTCACCACCGTGGTGGCGACCGGCACGCCGGCGGGCAGCCTGCGGGTCGGCGACGTGATGACCGACGACGTGGTGTGCGTGCGCGACAACGCCAGCCCGGCCGACATCCTGGCCACCATGCAGAACCGGCACGTTCGCCGCCTGCCGGTGGTGGGGCCGCAGCAGAACCTGCTGGGCATCGTCACCGCCGACGACCTGCTGCAGTGGCTGGCCACCGAGTTGGCGAGGCTGGCCCGCGCCGTTGGCGAGCAGGTGAAGGTGGAAGCCATCGTCCGCCCCTGAGCGCGGCCGCGGGCCGCCCAAGGCGACCGCGCGCACCGTGCTCAGCGCGGCTTGGCAGCGGCCCGCGCGCGGCGCGGCGGGGGCTCGGTCTCGGCCGTGGCCAGACGCGCCACGAAGCGGTCCAGCAGGGGGTCGAGCTCGCCCTCGAGCTGGGCCTCGGTCACGGCGAGCGTGGCCTCGGGAGCCCGGCCGGTGGCCGCCTGCAGCTGCGCGAACACGCGTTCGGCGCCGCTGCCACCCTGGGTGCAGAAGAAGGCCAGCCGCACGCCGGCCGCCGGGTGGCCCTGCGCCCACGCACGAACCGGCCCGGGCAGGCTCCAGGCCCACACGGGCGTGCCGATCAGCAGCAGCCGGTAGCGCGAGGGGTCGTGCGCAGCGTGGCGGATGGCCGGGGCCCGGCCCAGCGCGGCTTCCAACCCGCAGCGCAGCACCCCGCAGGTGCCGCCGTAGGCACGCCGCGTGCGGATCTCCTCGAGGTCGGCTTCCAGGCGCCCGGCCAGCGCCTGCGCGACGCGCCGCGTGTGCCCGCTGCGCGAGTGATAGACCACCAGCGCGTTCTTCAAGGCAGGGGGCCCCCGCTGGCGCCGCCCTGCTCTTCCGCGTGCAGCGGGGCGGTCCAGCCCTGCATCCAGCCGCCGTTGCCCAGCGGCGGCAGCGCCACTGGCAGCGCCGGCCTGGGAACGGCCACCGGCTTGCGGCGCAGCGCCTCGCGCTGGCGCGCGCGGGGCAGCACGGCCGCCAGCCCGGTGAGCTGCGCCGCGCAGGCCTGCAGCACGTCGTCGAAGGACAGCAGGCCCACGAGCAGGCCCTGCTCCGACCGCACCAGCAGGCGGCGCACGCCGGTCTCGCGCATCAGGCGGGCCCCCTCGGCCAGCGGCAGCAGGCGGTCGGCGGTCACCAGCCGCCGCGAGCACATCGATCTCACGTCCATGGCCGCACTGTCGCGGCCCGTGGCACGGCGCGATTGAGTGCGCGCAACGCGGCCGTGCGCACCAGCGCCGATGCTGGCCGGCAGGCGGGCCAGCCGGTCCGCTTCCAAGGAGGTTCCATGTTGCTTCCGACCACGGCGCGCCGCGCCACCACGCTGCTGCTGTTCGCCACCCTCGCCCAGGTCGCCGCTGCGCAGACCGCGCCGGCGCGCGTCGATCTGGGCAAGCGCGAGTTCGACAACAACTGCGCCGCCTGCCACGGGCGCGACGCGCGGGGCAACGGGCCCTTCGTGGAGTTCCTGCGCCGCGGCCCGGCCGACCTGACGCAGATGAGCCGGCGCAACGGCGGCGTGTTCCCGCTGGCGCAGGTGTTCGAGGCGATCGAGGGCGCGGGCTCGGGCCACGGCGGACGCGACATGCCGATCTGGGGCACCGAATACAGCGTCCGCGCGGCCGAGTACTACATGGACACGCCCTACGACAGCGCCGCCTACGTGCGCGCGCGCATCCTGGCCCTGGCCGAGTACCTGAACCGGCTGCAGGCGCGCTGAGGGCACGGCCGCCGTGGGCGGGCGCGGCCACGGCCGCACCCGCCCGGGGTGGCGCTTCAGTGCACCATCAGCACCGGCAGCCCGGGTTGCCGCAGCACGCTGCGCGTGGCACCCCCGAACAGCCACTCGCGCGGGCGCGAATGGCCGTAGCAGCCCATCACCAGCCACTGCGCGCCCGCGCGGGCGGCAAGTTCCTGCAGCCTGTCGCCCGCCTCGGCAGGCACGTGCGGCGCCAGCCGGTGCAGCACCAGGGTGCCGGCGAAGCCGTGCCCGCGCAGCCAGTGCTCCAGCTGCACGGGGCCGGGCCAGCCCGGCTCGCCGATGCCGGCGGCGGGCTCGGCAACGAGGTCGATGCGCTCCAGCACCGTCAGCCAGGGCAGCGTGGCGGCCAGCGCCCGCGCGGCTTCGCGCGTGGGCTTCCAGGCCAACATCAGGCGGCGCGGCGCGGGCGGCGCGGTGGCTTCGCTGCCGGCGGGCAGCACCAGCACGGGCCGCCCGGCATGCACGAGCGTGCTGCTCAGCAGGTCGGCCGGCACCAGGCCGGCAGTGGGGTCGGCCTCGTCGCGGGGCGACATCACGAGCAGGTCGGCGGCCCAGGCGGCGCGCACCATCACGCGGTGTGGCGACGCCGTCTCGTCGGCCAGCCAGGCCACGGCCGGGCCGGGGCCGACCGAGGCGTCCTCCACGCGCAGGCGGGCGCGCCGGCACTGCTCGACGTCCAGGTCCACCAGCGAAGGCATCAGCGAGCCACCGTCCAGCACGTCGGCGTTCACCGCCATGCTCAGCGGCATCACGCCGTACACCGCGGTGACGCCCGCGCCCTGCGTGGCGGCCAGCGCCCGCGCGAAGCGCACGCGGGCGACGCTGCGCTCGGAGGCATCGACGTGCACCAGCACCTGGGCGAGCAGATTCATCGGCAGGCTCCCGGACATCGCGGAAATAGAAAACCCGCCACCCCTGGAGAGGGTGGCGGGCCCTGGCGAAGATCCCCGCGACGCAAGCTTGCGGCTGCCGTCCGGTCCGAGTCTGGTCTTCGTCCACCCACCCGCCTTGCACAGCGGGCGGCAACCCGTTGCCGGGCGCCTCGCCTGCCCCGACACGGTGCCGCTCCGGGCGGCTCGTGAGGGGGTGAATGCATCATGCCGGCCCGCTCACCTGGGGCGTTGAGCGTGCTCAACCGGCAGCGTCGACACCGCCGGCGCTCACGACAGCGAGGCCACCACCCGCGCGGCCCCAGGTTGCAGCCCGCCGGCCATCATGCCCTTGCGGGCATGGCCCTCGGTGGCGGGCTCGAGGTCGTCGCCCGGCACCCAGCGCCCGCGCGTGCTGCGCGCGCAGGCCGACAGCACGCGCGGATCGAGGATCTCGACCTCGCGGTTGCGCACCTCCAGGCAGCCCCAGCGCGCGAACAGCGTCATGCAGCGGCTGATGGTCTCGTGCGCCAGGCCCAGGTAGCTGGCGATGTCGCGCCGGCTCATGCGCAGCAGCAGCCGCCGCGGCGACTGGCCGCTGGCCGCGGCGCGCGCCGACTGGTGCAGCAGGAAGCGCGCCAGCCGCACCTCGGCGGCCACGGCGCTCATCAGCTCGGCCATCTCGCCCACGTGCTGCAGCTGCGCCGCCAGCGCGCGGTGCAGCACGTCGTCGAAGGCCGGCACGCTGCGCCGCAGGGCGCGCAGGTCGCGCAACGGCAGCACCCACGCCGAGCTGTCGTCCAGCGCCACGGCGCTGCTGGCATGGGTGGCGCGGCCCAGCACCTCGCAGCCCATCAGGGCGCCCCGCCCGGCGAAGTCCAGCACCTGTTCGTAGCCCTCGCGGTTGATGTTGACGATCTTGAAGTGACCGTGCCGGCCCAGGTACAGCGCATCGGCCGGCGCACCCTCCACGAACAGCGGCGACAAGGCCTGCACCCGCCGCGTGGCGACGGGCACCTGGGCCTCGGGGGCCTCGGTCAGTTCGGGCGCCACGCCGAGCACGCGCATGACATCGGCGCAGGTCTCGCGCAGCGGGCTCGCGGCATCGCGCGGGGTGGGTGACGGCAGGTACATCCTAGACTCCTTGTTGGTTGACCTCTCTGGCGCCTGGAGCATCGTGTCGCAGGCCGTCGCCGGCAATCGGCCACCGCCGAATCGATCACCCCACTTTTCTGTTGTCATGCAGAAAACTCCGAGTGCCGCGCCTGACACCCGTGCTTGCGCCCGCTCAAGCTGCGCCGCCACGCCCTGGCGAGCATGGTCTGCGTGCCGGGCCTCGAGCGGTTGCCGGCGCGATTCAACCCTCACGCGGAGAGCCCTGCCATGAACGAACTGAGACTCATCAACGACCTCTTCGACCTTGACCCCTTCGACAGCCCAGGGCGCCAGCTGATGCGCCCCTGGCGCCCGCTGGCCGACGAGCCCCTGGCGCCCAGCATGCGCATCGACCTGGCCGACAACGGCGACGCCTACCTGCTGAAGGCCGACATCCCCGGCGTGGCCAAGGACGACATCGAGGTGCGCATCGACGGCCGCCAGGTGACGCTCAGCGCCGAGGTCAAGCAAGAGCAGACGACGCCCGGCAACGGCGGCCGCACGCTGCGCAGCGAACGTCGCCACGGCTTTGCCAGCCGCTCGTTCGCGCTGGACAGCACCATCGACGAGGGCAAGGCCGAGGCGCACTATCGCAACGGCGTGCTCGAGCTGACGCTGCCCAAGAAGGGCGGCGCCGCTGGCGGCCGCAAGCTGGCCATCGCGGGCTGAGCCGAAGCCCGTTGAGCGGGCGCAACGCCGACCGCGCCCGCGCCCCTAAGGTGCCCCACGGGCCGGCGTGCCGACATGAGGTCGGCATGTCGCGGCCCGGAAACCCTGGAGCCGACCGTGAACCTTTCCTTCCGCCTGCCTCGCCCCTTCCGGGGCCTGACCTTCGTTGCCGTGGCACTGACGGTGCTGATGGCCACCCTGGCGCCCCCGCCCGCCACGGCGCAGACGCAGTCCGCGCCGAAATCGCGCGAAGAGGTGCGCAAGGAGACGGCGGACTTCCTGAAGACGCACCAGTGGGACGAGGCCAACGGCCGCTGGATGCCCGAGGACAACCTGCCCGCCGGCGCCTCGCCGACGCGGGCGCAGGTCCGCGACGAACTGCACGTGTTCCTGCGCAACAACCGCTGGGACGACCGCCGCGGCCGCTGGGTGCCGCTGAAGCCGCAGCGGCGGCTGAGCACGCTGACGCGCGAGCAGGTGCGGGCCGAGACCGAAGTCTTCCTGCGCACCCACCACTGGGACGACATGGCCGGTGGCTGGGTGGACGACCAGGCGCCCCGCAAGCCGGCCAAGGCGCCGGCCCCGCAGGCCAAGCCCTGAACGCCGCGCGGCTCGCATGGTCAGGCCCGAAGCCCCCCTGCCGGACCTGCGGCCGCGGCACGTGATGCTGGCCAACGCCGGCCGCGCACGGCTGCTGGGCCGCGACCCCGACAACGGCGCGCTGCGCGAACTGGACGACTTCGTCAACCCGCGCGCCCGGCTGAAGGCCAGCGCACTCGACCGCGAGCGCCCGGGCCGCAGCGCCCTGGGCTCGCGCCGCACGGCCTACGAGCCGCCCACCGAGCCCGACGAGCACGAGCGCCAGCGCTTCGCGCACGAACTCGCGCGGCACCTCGAGGCCCTGGCGCTGGAGCACCGGCTGGGGCACTGGATGCTGGCGGCGTCCAGCCCCTTCCTGGGCACGCTGCGGCACGCCCTGGGCCCGCACGCCGCGGCGCTGCTGGTGCAGCACGCCGAGCGCGACCTCACGCAGCTGGCGCTGCACCTGCTGGCGCCCCGGCTGCGCCAGCTGCTGGCGCCCGGCCCCGCACCCGGGCGCGCGGTCTGAGGCTCAAGGCACGGGTCGTGCGGCGGCGCGCAGCGCGGCCACCACCTCGTCGTCGTCGACCTGCGGAAACTCGGCGTAGTGCTCGCCCACCGAGCGGAAGCCCGGTGGCTCGGCCAGGCAAACCACGCGGTCGGCCTGGCCGGCCAGGCGCATGAGCGTGTCGTGCGGCGCCACCGGCACCGCCAGCACGGTGTGGGCGACACCATGGCGGCGCAGCGCCTGCAGTGCCGCGCGCATGGTGGTGCCGGTGGCGATGCCGTCGTCCACCAGCACCACGGTCGCGCCCTTCAACGGCACTGGCGCGCGGCCGCTCAGGTAGCGCGCGCGGCGGCGCAGGATCTCCTTCCAGGCCTCGGCGCCCTGCTGCTCGATGTAGGCGGCATCGGCGCCGGTGCTGGCGGCGCGCTCGTCGATGACCAGCACCGGCTCGCCGCCGTCGACCACGGCGCCCACGGCCAGTTCGGGCTGCCCTGGCGCGCCGATCTTGCGCACCAGCAGCAGGTCCAGCGGCACACCCAGGCGGCGCGCCACGACGGCGCCGATGGGCACGCCGCCGCGCGGCAGGGCCAGCACCACGCAGGGCTGCCCCAGCGGCAACCGCGCCAGGCGCTCGGCCAGCACCTTGGCCGCCTGCAGGCGGTTGGCGAACAGCGGCGCGCTCACGGCAAGGCCCGCCGCGCTCAGGCGGCCTCGGGCTGGGCGTCGCCCATGGGTTGCAACTGGCGCACATACTGGCGCAGCTGCGAGCGCCCGCGGGCCAGCGGCAGCGCGCCGATGGCGTCGGCAGCGATCACCAGTTCGGCCAGCGGCGGCCGCGCGAGCAGCCGGCGCAGCTCGTCGAACGCCGGGCGCGCGTCGGCGCCATTGCTGGTGGCGAAGAAGGCCACGTTCGGCAGCCGGCCACGCCAGTTGCGCGCGAAGGTGCGCACGGGCGCGGCCAACCGCCAGCCCAGCACCGGCGTGCCCACCAGCACCAGGTCGTAGTCGGCCGGGCTGCGCCGCGGCGGGCGGATGGGTGCCGCCTGCCCCAGCAGGGCCTGCAGGCGCGTGCGCAGCCAGCCCATGGGGCCGGTGGCCGGGTGCTGTTCCTCGATGGCGGCGAGATCGGCCCTCAGCTCCTGCGCGATGCGCTCGGCCAGGCGACGGGTGTGCCCCGTGCGCGAGTGGTAGACGACCAGCACCTTCATGAAATTGTCCTCCTGCACAGCGAGGGCCCGCGCAAGGCCCCTTGCAGCGGCATTCTTCGAAGCCCCCGCGGCGTGGCGTTGCGCCCGCTCAACCCAGGGGCGGCGCCACGGCGGCATCGTGGCGCTGCGCTGCGGGCCGGCTTGCCCCGGGCCTTGGCGAAAGTGGAGCCGCCCGGCAACGGGCGCATCGTTCCCCCGGGGGCGAAGGACGGAGACACGCTTCAGACCGGCGTCGTGCGCAAGCTCGGCGCCGGGGATCTCCGCCACCGCCCGCCACCGGTTCGGAACAGCCGGTGTCGGGCTCTTTCCTTTTCAGGCCGCCGTCGTTCAGACGCCGCGGTCGGGGTCGTCGGCGTGGCGGTCCTCGAGGTCTTCCTCCAGCGCATCGTCGATGCCCAGTTCCCGCTCGGCCTCGCGCTCGACCTCGGCCTCGTCGACGGACTCCTCGCTGCCGCGCTCGCGGTCGCGGTGCGCGTCGGCCAGGCTCTCGAAGGGGCCGAAGGGCTGATGGCCGTCCGGGGCCGTCCAGGTCCAGCCGTCGGGGTGCTCGACGAAGCCCTCGTCCTCGGGCTCGCGCACGGGCGGCTGCGGGTGGGCCCGGTGCGGCAGGCGGGGTGGGCGGCGCGGCTTCATTCGGCGGGCACGAAGATCCACAGCAGCAGGTAGGCCAGCGCACCAGCCCCGCCGAACAGCATCAGCAGCGCGAAGCCCAGCCGCCAGGCCCAGGGCGCGATGCCGGTGGACTCGGCCAGGCCCGCGCACACGCCCGCCAGCCAGCGTCCGCCGCGCGCGCGGCGCAGGCCGTTGATACCGCTGCGCAGGCCCTCCACGGCCGGCGGCTCGCTCAGCAGCCGTCGCTTGGCCAGCCGGTACTCGTCGTCGGTGAGGGCGGCGCGCTGGTGCAGCGCGTGCAGGCGCGCGAGTTCGTCGGTCCAGTTCATGCCCGGGGTCTCCACGTGTGCGGCCAGCCTGCGCGCGGCGGCCGCATCGCGGTTGAGGCGGCTCAATGGCACCGCGCCAGCGCTTCCCAGACTGGCGCGATGCTCACACCCACGACCACGCGTTCCGCGTCCATTGCCGAGGGCCTTGCCCACCGGCGCCTGTCGCAACTGCCCGGGCCCGCCCACGCCGTGGATGGCCGGCCGCGCGTGGCGGTCAGTTGGCCGGGGGGCCACAGCGGCGAATCGCCGGCCGACGTGCACCTGCGCCTGCGCAGCGCGCGGCAGCTGGCCCTGCTGGCCGGCGGCAGTGCCGGCGACCTGGCCGAGGCCTACGTGGCCGGCGAACTGGACATCGACGGCTCGCCCGCCGACGTGATGGCCTTGGCGGCGCTGCTCATCGGCGACCCGCTGCGCCCGCAGCCCGGCCCGTCGCGCTGGCGCGCGCTGGCCGCCCTGCGCTCGCGCTGGGCCCACCGCGCCATGCGCGACGCCGAGCAGGTGCGCTTCCACTACGACCTGGGCGACGAGTTCTTCGCGCTGTGGCTGGACCCTCTCCGCGTGTACTCCTGCGCCTACTGGCCGCAGCCGGGCCTGACGCTGGCCCAGGCCCAGCAGGCCAAGCTCGAGCTGGTGTGCCGCAAGCTGCAGCTGCGGCCGGGGCAGCGCTTGCTGGACATCGGCGCCGGCTGGGGCGGCCTGCTGCTGTGGGCGGCGCGGCACCACGGCGTGCAGGCCGTGGGCATCACCTTGTCGCGCCAGCAGCACGCCTATGTGGAGGGGCTGATCGACGTGCACGGCCTGCGCGGCCGCGTCGAGGTGCGGCTGGCCGACTACCGCACGCTGGATCCGCGGCGCGAGCGCTTCGACCGCATCGCCTCGGTGGGCATGTTCGAGCACGTGGGCCGCGCGCAGCTGTCGGGCTACTTTGCGCGGCTGCACGCGCTGCTGCGGCCCGGCGGGCTGCTGCTCAACCACGGCATCGCCGCTGGCGGCCTGGACAACCACGAGCTCGGCGACGGCCTGGGCCGCTTCATCGAGCGCCACATCTTCCCCGGCGGCGAGTTGGTGCACGTGGCCCACGGCGCCGAGGCGCTGGCGCGCGGCGGGCTGGAGCTGCTGGACGCGGAGAACCTGCGCCCGCACTACGCGCGCACGCTGTGGGCCTGGTCCGACGCGCTGGAGGCCGCGCGCGAGCGCGCACAGGCGCTCAGCAGCGAGCAGACCGTGCGCGCCTGGCGCCTGTACCTGGCGGGCTCGGCGCTGGGCTTCGAGCGCGGCTGGCTGCAGCTGTACCAGATGCTCGCCACGCGACCCGACGGCGCCACGCCGCCGCGGCAGTGGGCCGCGCGCAGCGACTACCCCTACACGCGCGGGCACATGCCTGGCTGAAGACCGCGGGCTGAAGACGGCGGTGTTCATGTCCGGCCCAGTCTTGCGGCGCCAACCCGCGCCGCATTGAGCCGCCTCAAGCGCCGGGCTTGTTGGGCGGGGGCGGCAGCGGCATGACCACGTCGATCGTCGTGCCGCCACCTGGCGAGGGGGTGATGTCCAGGCTGCCGCCGGTGGCGCGCGCGCGCTCGCGCATGCCCAGCAGGCCGAAGCGCTCGGCCGGCCGGGCCATGCCCGCGCCCGCGGCGGCGATGCCGCGCCCGTCGTCGCGGATGCGCAGGTGCACGCGGCCGCCCGGCTCGCTGCCCAGCCACAGCGCCACGCGCGAAGCGCCGGAGTGCCGGCGCACGTTGCTCAGCGCCTCCTGCGCGATGCGGTACAGGCTCGCGGCCAGGCCCGTCGTCAGGCGGGCTTCGTCGGCGACGGCCAGGTCGGCCATCTCGAACTCGCAGTCGATGCCGGTGAGATCGGTGAACTCGCGCGCCTGCCAGGCCAGCGCCGCCACGAGCCCGAGTTCGTCGAGCACCGCCGGCCGCAGGTCCTGGACGATGCGTCGCGTGGCCGCGATGGTGGCGCGGGCGGCGCGTTCGATGCGCTCCAGCGCCAGGGCGCCGCGCCCGCCGGCGGGCATCTCGGTGCGCGCGGCACCCACCTCCATCGCGATCACGGCCAGGCTCTGCTGCAGTTCGTCGTGCAGCTCGCGCGCGATGCGCAGCCGCTCCTGCTCCTGCACCTCGTCGAGCGCCGCCACCAGCCCCCGCAGCTGCGCATGCGAGGCCTCGAGCTCGGCGGCGATGCGGCGCAGCTCGGTGTTGTCGCGGATGCTGACAACGGCGCCCGCCACCACGCCGCCGCCGTTGCGGATGGGCGCGTAGCTGTGGCTGCCAATCCACCGAGGGCCGCCGTCGTCGCCCACGCGCTGCAGGCCGATCTCCCGGCCCAGCCCGGTTTCGCCGCGCAGCGCGCAGGGCACGGGCCACTGCTCCAGCGGCAACGATCCACCGGCTATGTCAGTGGCCACGAAGCACTCGGCGTACTCGGCCACCGAGCGCGGAATGTCCGCCTTGCTCCCCAGCTGGTGCATCGCGAGGAAGGCCTCGTTGCAGTCGACGAACTCGCCTCGTTCGTTGGTGATCAGCATGCCGTCGGCCATGCTGGCCAGCGCCGTGGCCAGCCGCGCCTGCGCGGCGCGGCGCTGCGCCTCGGCGCGCGCGCGCACCACGTCGGCGCGGATGCGCGCGGCGACGTCCTCGATCAGGGCCACGTCGTCGGCCGACCAGGCGCGCGGGCGCGCGCAGTGCACGAAGAACACCGCCTGCAGGCCCCTGCCCTGCAGCACCGGCACGTTGACCGTGGCCGCGAGCTGCAGCGTCGCATGAGCGGCCTTCTCTGCGGGGGTCAGCGTGGGATCGGCGGCGATGTCGGGGCGCACCACGGTGCGGCCCTCTCGGAAGGCCGCCAGCAGCGCCGGCCCATAGTCGTCGTAGCGGTAGCGGCCCTCGATGCCGGGCACGCCAGCGACGTAGTTCCGGCGCACGACGACGTGCTCGCCGTCGCCCTCGTCCTCGGCGTAGCCCACGCGCGCCACGCGCAGAAAGTCGCCGAGCAGCCGCGCGGCTTCGTAGGCGATGACCGCCGGGTCGTCGATGCCGCGCAGGGCGTCGTCGAGGCGCAAGAGGAAGTCCAGCCGCGCCTCGCGCTCACGCAGCGCCTGCTCGACGCGGCGGCGCGCGTCGATGTCCTGCACCACGCCCAGCACGCGTGCGGCGCGGCCGTCGGCGGCGGGCAGCGCTACACCCGAGACCTCGACCCAGCGCGCCGAGCCGTCCTTGCACACGATGCGCTTTTCTTCGCGGTACTCGGCCTGGCCGCGCAGCATGGCCTGGAAGCGCTCGAGGTCCAGGGGGTCCTCAGGGTGGTTCAGGTCGTCAGGGCCCATGGCCAGCAGTTCGTCCGCGCTGTAGCCGCACAGGCGGCAGAAGCCCTCGTTCACGTCGGCGAAACGCCGAGAGGCGACGTCGAGCTGCACCAGCCCGACGTGGCTCAGCCGCAGGCTCTCCTGGAGCAGCAGACGGTCGTCCGTGGCGCACTGGCGGGGCGTGGCGTCGCTGGAGGCCGGTGGTACGGCCTCGGCAGGCCGTTCGGCGGGTAGGGGTTCGGACACGGTGCGCGCGCGGGATGGGCAGGTTGGGCCGGCAGGGCCCCGATCCTCGACCGAAAGCTCTGCCGCCAGCATGCAAAGCCGCCGCACGGTCGTCAACCCCGGCCTCGCGTGGGCCCGGCCTAACGTGCGAACGTACTCAGAAGCCTCTCAGAAGCGGTAGTGTGCGCCCAGCGTCACCAGGTCGACCGACACCTTCTCGTCCATGAAGCGGGCGCGGAAGCGCTCGTAGTCCAGCCGCGCCACCCACTTCGGCGCGAACTCGTAGCTCGCGCCCAGACCCAGGGCGCCGCGGGTGTGGCGCTCCGAGGCCGAGGCACTGCCCAGCACCGACGAACTGGCATCGAGCTTGATGCGCGAGGACACCACGCCCAGCTTGGCGTAGACGGATGCGGCCTCCATCGGCGCGATCAGCACGCCCCACAGGCCGATGCCCTGGCCCTTGAAGTCGCCGCCGACGCTGCCGAGCTCGGAGTCGGAGGCGGTCACGCGCGCCTTGCCCTGGTCGTAGTAGGCCGCCTCGAGCGCGAGGTGGGGGGTGAACTGGTAGCCACCGTACAGCCGGAACGCGTTGCCGGTCTTGTCGCAGGTGTCGGCGCCTGTGCAGTCGAGCTTGGCCCGGGACTGGCCGATGCCGAAGCCGGCGTAGCCCTGCGCCGACGCGAGGCCGGCCAGGGTGGCTGCCGCAAGGGCGACGACGAGGCGCTGGCTGTGATGGCTCATGGAGGATCTTCGTCTTGGGTGAAGCGTCCACTGTGGCCGGCGGCGCCGGCCCCAGGCTTGAGCACGCGCAATGCGCCCCGCGGGCGGCGGCTGGCGGCGCATTGCGCCGGCTCAATGGCGCGCCGGGGCCCGGCTGCGACGGTGCCGGAGCCGGCGGCATGCCGGCGCAGGAAGCACGCCATGCACGACAGCAGCCAGCCCATCAGCCACGACGTGCTGAAGGACACCTACCTCCAATCCGGCGAAGCCACGCTCGACGATGTGCGCAGCCGCATCGCCCGCGCGCTGGCCGAGGCCGAGCCGCCTGGGCAACGCGCCGACTGGGCGGCACGCTTCCTGAAGGCGCAGCGCGACGGCTTCGTGCCCGCGGGGCGCATCGCCGCCTACGCCGGCACGGCCGTGCGCGGCACCATGGCCAGTTGCTTCGTGCAGCCGCTGGCCGATTCGATCCGGCACCCGGTGGGCGACCTGCCGTCGATCTACGCCGCGCTGGGCGAGGCCGCCGAGACGCTGCGCCTGGGCGGCGGCGTGGGCATCGACTTCTCGCCCATTCGCCCCCAGGGCGCCCGCGTGGCCGGCACCGACACGCTGGCCGCGGGGCCGCTGGCCTTCATGCGGCTGTTCGATGCCTCCTGCGAGTTGCTGGGCGCCAGCGCGGCGCGGCGCGGCGCGCAGATGGGGGTGATGCGCTGCGACCACCCCGACATCGAGGCCTTCACGCAGGCCAAGGCTGGCGGATCGCTGGCCACCTTCAACCTCTCGGTGGCCATCAGCGACGCCTTCATGCACGCCCTGGAGGCCGGCGCGGAGGTGGAGCTGGTGCACGCCGCCGAGCCCGGCGCGGCCCAGGTGGCCGCCGGGGCCGTGCGGCGCGCCGACGGGCGCTGGGTGTACCGCCGCGTGCCCGCCCGCGCGCTGTGGGAGGACTTCGTGCGCCACGGCCACGAGCGCGGCGAGCCGGGCGTGCTGTTCATCGACCGCATCAACCGCGACAACAACCTGGCCTACTGCGAGCACATCGCCGCCACCAACCCCTGCGGCGAGGAGCCGCTGCCGCCCTACGGCGGCTGCTGCCTGGGCTCGGTGGACCTGACGCGGCTGGTCGAGTCGCCGTTCGAGCCCACCGCGCGCCTGGCCACGGAGCGGCTGGCCGAGATCGTGCCCGTGGCCGTGCGCATGCTGGACGACGTGCTCGAGCTCACCACCTGGCCGCTGCCGGCGCAGCGGCGGCAGGCGCTCGCCAAGCGGCGCATCGGGCTGGGCTTCACCGGCCTGGGCGACGCGCTGGTGATGCTGGGGCTGCACTACGGCAGCGCGGCGGCACGCACGCTGGCCACCGAGGTGGCCCGCCTGATGCGCGACTGCGCCTACCGGGCCTCGGTGGCGCTGGCGCGCGAGCGCGGGCCCTTCCCGCTGTTCGACGCCGACGGCGTGCTGCGCGAGGGCAGCTTCGCCTCGCGCCTGCCCGAGGCGCTGCGCCGCGACATCCGCGAGCACGGGCTGCGCAACTCGCACCTGCTGTCCATCGCGCCGGCCGGCAGCGTGACCCTGGCCTTCGCCGACAACGCCAGCAGCGGCATCGAGCCGGCGTTTGCGTGGAGCTACCTGCGCCACCGGCGGCGGCGGCTCGCGCCCGGCGTCATCGCCTACGAGGTGGAGGACCACGCCTGGCGGCTGCACCAGCGCCTGAAGGGCGCTGCGGCGGCGCCGACGGCGGCCTTCGTCACCGCGATGGAGCTGTCGCCGCAGGACCACCTGGCCATGCTGGCCGCGGTGGCCCCCTACATCGATGCCGGCATCTCCAAGACCGTCAACGCGCCACCCGCCTGCCCCTACGCCGAGTTCGAGGCGCTGTACCGGCAGGCCTGGCGCAGCGGGCTCAAGGGCCTGACGGCCTTCCGGCCCAGCCGGGTGCTGGGCTCGGTGCTGCAGCTGCCGGCTGCGGTGGCGACGCCCTGCCACGCGTGAGGCGGACCGCCCGGCCCCGGGCCGCGGCGTTGAGCAGGCTCAAGCGCGCCAGCCGCGCCGCGCCGATGCTGGAGGCCAACTCCAGGAGAGAAGCGATGGATGTCCCCACCCTCACCCCCCAAGCCGATCCGTCCGTGCGCGACCGCCTCGTCGACAGCCTGCGCGACATGGTCAGCGACGCCGAGGCGCTGCTGAAGGCCGCGCAGCGCGGCGGCGAGCCGCTGTCCCACGAGCGCGAGCGGTTCCAGGCGCGCCTGCATCAGGTGCGCGGCGAACTGGCCGATCTGCAGGAAGCTGCGTCGGTGAACGTGCGCCGTGCGGCCCGCGCGGCCGACGAGGCGCTGCACACACACCCCTACGCCGCCGCCGGGCTGGCAGCCGGCGTGGGCGTGCTCTTGGGCATGCTGATCTCGCGCCGCTAGGCGGGCCTGCATGGAGCCCGGCGCGGGCGGCCGCGGTTTCTTCGCGCCCCTGCGGGCCCTGGCGGGCGCCGCCCTGGCGCTGGGCGCCACGCGGCTGGAACTGGCCCTCACCGAGATCGAGGAGCAGCGGCTGCACCTGGCCGCCGCGTTGCTGTGGGCCACGCTGAGCCTGCTCCTGTTTGGCGTGGGCACGGTGTTCGCGGGGCTGCTGGTGGTGCTGCTGCTGTGGAACGGCCCGCGCGAGCTGGCTCTGGGCCTGCTGGCGCTGCGCTTCCTGTGCGCCGGGGGCGTCGCGGCGCTGGTCTGGCGGCACCACCGGCGCGCGCGCCCGCCGCTGCTGGGCGCCACCCGCGACGAGTTGCGGCAGGAAGTCGCTGCGCTGCAGCGGCTGCGGGAGCGCCGGCCGTGACGGCCGTGACGGCGCCCGGCCCGCGCAGCGACCGGCAGGCGCTGGAACAGCGCCGCCGGCAGCTGGTGCAGCGCTCGCAGGCGCAGCGCGCGGCCCTGGCCGAGGCCTGCGCGGGCGCCGACCGGCGGCTGCGCTGGATCGACACCGCCTGGCGCGCCGCCGTCTGGCTGGGCCGGCACCGCGCGGTGCTGGCGCTGCCGGCCATGGCCTGGGGCTGGTGGGCAGCGCGACGGGCCCGCGGCGTTGCGCCGCCTCAATCGGCGCCCCGGGGCGGCGGCCGACGATGAGCCGCACCGGCCCCGGGGCCGGCCATCCTGCCGTGGGCCGACCCCACGGGGCCCCAGACGCGAAAGGAAGACGACCATGAAGACCGACGCACAACTGAAGACCGACGTGACCCGCGAACTCGAGTGGGACCCCGCCATCAACGCCGCCCACGTCGGCGTCACGGCCAAGGACGCCGTGGTGACGCTGACCGGCCACCTGGAGACCTACGCCGAGAAGTACGCCATCGAGCGCGCGGTGCAGCGCGTCGAGGGTGTCAAGGCAGTGGCGGTGGAGCTCGACGTGCGGCTGGCCCCGGGCCACCATCGCAGCGACTCCGAGATCGCCGAGGCCGCCGAGGCCGCCCTCGGCCTGAACGTGCTGATCCCGGCCGACCGGCTGCGGGTGAAGGTCGAGAAGGGCTGGGTCACGCTCACCGGCGAGGTCGACTGGGACTACCAGCGCAGCAGCGCCGAGCGCGCGGTGCGCGGGCTGACCGGCGTGACGGCGGTCAGCAACCTCGTCACCATCAAGCCCGCCACGACACCGGCCGACGTGTCCACGCGCATCCGCGAGGCGCTGGAACGCCACGCCCAGCGCGAGGCCCGGCGCATCGAGGTCATGGTCTCGGGCTCGACCGTCACCCTGCGCGGCAACGTCGACACCTGGGCCGAGCGCGAGGCGGCCTCGGGCGCGGCCTGGGCGGCGCCGGGCATCGGCCGGGTCGTCAACGAGTTGCGCGTCGGCGTGCCAACCTGAGCGGCGGCCCGCGCCCCGGGCCGGCCATGCGGCGCCGCATGTTCGTGCTGGCGCTGCCGGGGCTGTGGCCGGAGGCGACCGCGCGGGCCGCGGGCGACGCCGCGGTGGTGGCCGAGTGGCGCCGCCGCTTCGAGGCCGAGGTGCCGCGCCGCCTGGATGTGCCCGAGGCCGAGCGCGAGTACTACGCCGGCCTGCTGGACGAGGCGCTCGCCACGCCGGGCCCCGATCCCGGCTGGCCGCAGTCGGTGCTGCTGGTGGACCGCAGCGAGCAGGGGCAGGCCGCCTGCGTGCTGCTGCGCCCGCCCGGCGGCGCGTGGTACTGGCTGGGCGCGACGCCGGCATCGACCGGGCGCGTCGGCGCCTTCGAGCACTTCCGCACGCCGCTGGGCGTGTTCCTGCACGGCCCGCACAACCCCGACTACCGCGCGCTCGGCACCGTCAACGAGCTGGGCATCCGCGGCTACGGCGCGCGCGGCCTGCGCGTGTTCGACTTCGGCTGGGTGACGGCCGAGCGCGGCTGGGGCCGCGGCGGCACCGGCACCATGCGGCTGCAGGTGCACGCCACCGATCCCGTGCGGCTGGAGCCCCGGCTGGGGCGGGCCGCGTCGAAGGGCTGCATCCGCATCACGGCGGCGCTCAACCGCTTCCTCGACCGCCACGGCCTGCTGGACGCCGAGTACGATGCGGCGCAGGCCGCGGGTCGGCGGCAGTGGATCCTGCGGCCCGACCGCACCACCATCCCGTGGCCGGGCCGCTGGCTGGTGGTGGTGGACTCGCAGCGCCGCGAGCGGCCGGCGTGGTCGCCGCTGCCACCGGCCCGGCCGTGAACACCCCATGCCCACATCCGCCGATCGCCCTGCTGCCCCAACGCCCGGGCCTGATGCGGCTTTCCCCGACGACGCCAGCGGCCTGAGCGAGGCCGAGGCGCGCGCCCGCCTCGCCCGCGACGGCCCCAACCGCCTGCCCGCGCCGCGGCGGCGCACCGTGGCCACGGCCACGCTGGCGGTGCTGCGCCAGCCCATGGTGCTGCTGCTGCTGGCGTGCACGGCGCTGTATGCGGCGCTGGGCAATGCCTTCGACGGCGCTGTGCTGGCGGTGTCGGTGGTGGTGGTGGCGGCGATCTCGGTGTCGCAGGAGCTGCGCACGCAGCGCGTGCTGGAGGCGCTGCGCGATCTGTCCAGCCCGCGCAGCACCGTCGTGCGCGACGGCGTGGTGCGCCGCATCCCGAGCCTGGAGCTGGTGGTGGGCGACCGCCTGGTGGTGCAGGAGGGCGACCGCATGGCGTGCGACGCCGAGCTGCTGCGCGCCCACGGGCTGCGGGCCGACGAGTCGCTGCTGACCGGCGAGTCGCTGCCGGTGGACAAGGACAGCGCCGACGCGGCCTCGCGCCGGCTGCACGCCGGCACGCTGGTGGTGCAGGGCGACGGCATCGCGGTGGTCTGCGCCACCGGGGCGCGCACGGCGCTGGGCCGCATCGGCGGCTCGCTGGCCAGCATCGAGCCGCCGGCCAGCCGTCTGCAGGCCGAGCTGCAGCGCCTGGTGCGCCTGGTGGCCACGGCGGCGCTGGTGACCTGCCTGTTCGCGGCCACCGTGTTTGCCTGGCGCGAGGGCTCGTGGATCGCCGGCCTGCTGGTGGGCCTGACGCTGGCCATGGCCATCGTGCCCGAGGAGTTCGCGGTGGTCTGGACGGTGATGCTGGCCCTCGGCGCCCGGCGCCTGGCGCGCGCGCAGGTGCTGACGCGCCAGCCGCAGGCCATCGAGGCGCTGGGCGCGGCCACCGTGCTGTGCGTCGACAAGACCGGCACCCTCACCCACAACCGCATGGCGCTGGCGGCGGCGCACGACGGCCGCACGGCGTGGGTGCCACCGCCAGGAGACGGGCCGCCGCCTGCCCCGTTCGAGGCGCTGCTGGCCACCGCCGCCGCGGCCTGCCCGCCCGAGGCGCCCGACCCGATGGACCGCGCGATCCTGCAGCGCGCCGGCACCCGGCCGCCGCCCGGGGCGCTGCTGCGCCGCGAGGGCGTGCAGCCCGGCCACCCCTTCGTGAGCCAGTGCTGGCTCAACGGCGACGTGCTGCACTTCGCGCTGAAGGGCGCGCCCGAGGCCGTGCTCGCGCGCTGCACCGGCGGCGCAGTGGCGCCCGAGCCGCTGCTGGCGCAGGCGCGGGCCTGGGGCGCCGAGGGCTGGCGCGTCATCGCGGTGGCGCGGGTCTCGCACCCGCGCGACGGTGCCGACGCCGCCACGGCGGCCGGCCAGGCACCGGCGCAGGGCTGGGAGTGCCTGGGGCTGCTGGCCTTTGCCGACCCGCTGCGCGAGGAGGTGCCCGCGGCGCTGCAGGCCTGCCGCGAGGCTGGCGTGCGCGTGGTGATGATCACCGGCGACGCCCCGGCCACGGCGGTGGCCATCGCCCGCGCGGCCGGCCTGCTGGCGCCCGATGCCGCGGCCGAAGTGCTGACCGGCGCCGAGATCGACGCCCTGAGCGAGGCGCTGTTCGAGCGCCAGGTGCGGCGCACCGCGATCTACGCCCGCGTCACGCCGGCGCACAAGCTGCGCATCGTGCAGGCGCTGCAGCGCGGCGGCGACGTCGTCGCGATGACGGGCGACGGCGTCAACGACGGCCCGGCGCTGCGGGCCGCCAACATCGGCGTGGCCATGGGCGCGCGCGGCACCGACGTCGCGCGCGAGGCGGCGACGCTGGTGCTGATGGACGACCGCTTCGCCTCGCTGGTGCAGGCCGTGGCCGCGGGGCGGCGCATCTTCGCCAACCTGCAGCACGCGCTGGGCTACCTGTTCGCGGTGCACGTGCCCATCGTGGGCGCCTCGCTGTGGCCGCTGTTCGGCGGGCCGGTGCTGCTGCTGCCGGTGCACGTGGTGCTGCTGGAGCTGATCATCGACCCGGCCTGCTCGCTGGTGTTCGAGTCCGAGCCGCTGGCCGCCGGGGCCATGCGCACGCCGCCGCGGCCGGCGGCGACGCGCCTGTTCCCGCCCGGGCAGGCGCTGCGGGCCCTGACGGCCGGCGGTCTGGCGCTGGTGCCGCTGGCGGCGGTGCAGTTCGTGGGCCACGCCGCGGGCTGGTCGGCCGAGACCCTGCGCATGGCGGCCATGGCCAGCATCGTGCTGGGCAACCTGCTGCTGCTGTGGTGGTTCCGCGGCGGCTGGCGCGCACCCACGGCCGGCAACCGCCGCTTCCTGCAGGTGCTGCTGGCGGTGGGCGCGGGCACGCTGGCGGTGGCGCTGCTGCCGCCGCTGCGCACCGCGTTGGGCTTCCCGGCCGCGCCCGTGCCGGTACCGGTGCTGCTGCTGATGGGCGCCGCCGTGGCCGCGCTGGCGGCCCTGGCCTGGCGGCGCGGCCGCGCTTGAGCGCACGCAAGCCGGCTCCGCACGGCCGGCCTATGGTTCGGCAGCCATAGCTGACGGGAGCCCGGACGCTCCCGCCCGACCCATGAAGCGTCGCCTGAACCGCAAGCATGCCCGTGAGCTCGAGGCGATCGAGCTGGCCTTGACGCGCTCGCCGGCCGCGCTGGTGGTGACCGATGCCCGCCACCGCATCGTGGCCGCCAACCCGGCCTACCAGCGCCTGATCGGCCCGAGGGCCGCGGCCGAGGCCTGCCCGGGCGCAAGCGGCTGCGGCTGCGCGGGGTGGCGGCACCTCGCCGAGCACGACGCGCTGACCGGACTGCCGAACCGCGCGCAGCTGGAGTCCGAGCTGGCGCGAGCGTTGGCGCGCGCGGCCCGCCACCGGCAGCGGCTGGCCGTGCTGTTCGTCGATCCGGACGGCTTCAAGCAGGTCAACGACGGGGAGGGCCACGCCTGCGGAGACGGGCTGCTGCGCAAGCTCGGCGCGCGCATGCGCGCAACGCTGCGGGGCGAGGACCTGTTGGCCCGCTACGGCGGCGACGAGTTCGTGGTGCTGATCGAGGCGCCGCGCCAGCCTGCCGACGCCGCCGTGGCGGCCATGGCGCTGCTGGACGCGGTGAAGGATGCCGCCGCCGACCCCGGGGCCCTGGCGCCCCGGGTGACGGCGAGCATCGGCATCGCGATGTACCCCGACCACGCCGGCGACGCCGCGCAGTTGCTGGGCGTGGCCGACGCCGCGATGTACGGCGCCAAGCGCGCCGGTGGCGATGCCTTCGCCTTTGCCGACGCGCCCGCCCTGCCCCGGGCGGCGCGGGCGCGGTGGGGTTGAGGCGCCCGTTCCGGCCGCTTTTGCGTTCGCTCAATTTGGCGGCCGGGCAGGTGGTCGACGATGACGCCGCAGCCGGAGCCTGACACCATGGTCGAGACCCTGAACGCGGGCGAGATCCGCAACCGCATCGTCGTCGGCACCGCGACATCGTGATGGCCGTCATCGCCGAAGGCGTGGACCCGTCGCGGCTGCGCTTGGAAGACGCCATGAGCACCGGGGTGGTGTCCGCGCGCGAGTCCGATGCGCTGGCCGGGCCACCGTGCCCGGCGGCCGAGCTCACGCCCGAGCGGCAGCGCCGGCTGGTGCGCGCGCTGATCGAGCGGCTGGGGCAGGACGGCGCGCCGGTGCGCCACGTCGAGACGCACATCTCGCACGTGCTGCTGCACGGCGGCCTCGCATACAAGTTCAAGAAGGCGCTGGCCACCCCGTACCTCGACCAGTCGACGCTGGCGCGGCGACGCGCGGCCTGCGCCGAGGAACTGCGGCTGAACCGCCGGCTGGCGCCCGATACCTACCTGAACGTGGTGGCGGTGACCGGCAGCGACGCCAGGCCCGAGCTGGGCGGCGATGGCCCGGTGCTCGACGTCGCGGTGCGCATGCGCGCCTTCGACGAGGACGGCCTGTGGGACCGCCTCGCCGCACGCGGCGAGTTGCGCGCGGCCGACGTGGACGAGCTGGCCGTGCGGCTGGCCGGCTTCCACCAGAGCGCGGCCGTGGCCCCGCCGCAAGGCCCCTGGGGCACGCCGGCGCAGGTGCGGCCCGCGCTGTGCGACAGCCTGCGCGAGTTGCTGGCGCCGACGGCCCTTGTGGCGCCCCGCGCGCTCGACCGCGCCGCGCTCGAGCGGCTGCAACGCTGGGAGGCCGAGGCCTACCCGCGCCTGCAGGCCGTGATCGCGCAGCGCCTGGCCGCCGGCCGGGTGCGCGAGGGCCACGGCGACCTGCACCTGGGCAACGTCGCGCGCGAGGCCGGCCGCTGCCTGGTGTTCGACGGCATCGAGTTCGATCCGGGCCTGCGCTGGATCGACGTCATGAGCGACGTCGCCTTCATGGCGATGGACCTGCAGGCCCACGGGCTGCCGGCGCTGGCGCACCGCTTCGTCAACGCCTACCTCGAGGCCAGCGGCGACTACGAAGGCCTGCGCGTGCTCGGCTACTACCTGGTGCACCGCGCCCTGGTGCGCGCCAAGGTCGCGCTGATGCGGGCCGGGCAGACCGCCGGCGCCGAGCGCGATCAGGCCCTGCAGGCCGTGCGGCGCTACGTGCACCTGGCGGTGGGCTGCGCGATGCCGCGGCCGCGCGCGCTGCTCGTCACCCACGGCCTGTCGGGCAGCGGCAAGACGACACTGACGCAGGACCTGCTGGAGACCCTGGGCGCGCCGCGCGTCCGCGCCGACGTCGAGCGCAAGCGCCTGGGGGGCCTCGGGGCGCTGCAGCCCAGCGGCTCGCCGCCGGGCGGCGGCCTGTACGTCTCGGCCATCAGCCAGGCCACCTACCAGCGGCTGTTCACGGCCGCTGCGGCCGCGCTTGAGGGCGGCGGGCCGGTCATCCTGGACGCCGGCTTCCTGCGGCTGGCCGACCGCGCCTCGGCACGCCGCATCGCCGCCGCGCACGGCGTGCCCTTCGTGATCCTGCACTTCGAGGCGCCGCCCGCCCTTCTGCGCCGCCGGCTGCGCGAGCGTGCCGCGCGCGCCGCCGATGCCTCCGAGGCCGACGAGTCGGTGCTGGTGCTGCAACTGCAGACGCAGGAGCCGCTGCTGCCGGCCGAGCGCGCCCTCAGCCACACGGTGACGGCCTCGGCCAGCCCCACGGCGCCCCAGCGCGTGGACTGGGCACCCCTGCTGGACCGCCTGCGCCGCAACCACCTTGGCAACGGGGCGCGGCCCGCGGCGGCCTGAAGGGCCGGCGCCGCGCCTACTCGCCCGGGCGCGGTTCGCGCACCAGCAGCACCGGCACCGGGCTGTGGCGGGCCACGATCTCGGCGTCGCTGCCCATGACCCAGCGGTTGGCGCCGCGCCGGCCATGCGTGCCCATCACGACCAGGTCGCAGTCGCGGTTGCGCACGCGCTCGACTACGACATCGGCGACGCGGCCCGCGGCCTCGCGCAGGTCGGTCTCGGCGCCCACGCCGGCGGCCTCGCAGCGCTCCTTGGCGCGCGCCAGCAGTGCCTCGCCCTGCTCACGGAGGGCCCGGCCAAGGTCGGACCATCCGCCGGCGAAACCGGCCTCGGCCACGGTCGGCGGTGGCTCCACCGCGTGCAACAGCACGAGGTGCGGCATGAGCTTCAACTCGTGGGCCAGCTCCAGCGCCTGCGCGAGGCCGCGCTCGGAGGTGCTGCTGCCGTCGATGGGAACGAGGATGCGCTTGACCATGCTGTTGCCTCCCGGCGCCGTGCGCCGCAGCGGCGATGCTGGGGCCCCGCCCATTGCAGCGGGTTGAGCCGGCTCAGCGCCCGGGCTCGGGCGGCTCCAGCGCGCCCACGCGGGCCGTGACGACGACGCCGTGGCCGACCGTGCTGTCCACCCGCAGTTCGCCGCCCAGCGCGCGCACGCGCTCGGCCATGCCGCGCAGGCCGAAGGAAGCCGGCTTGCGCCGGTCGTCGGCACTCAGGCCGCGGCCGTCGTCGGCGATGCGCAACTCCCAGCCGCCGCCGGGCGTGCGCGACAGCCGGATCTGCACCCGCCGGGCCTGCGCGTGCTTGGCCACGTTGTTCATCGCCTCCTGCGCCACCCGGTACAGGCACAGCGCCACCGCATCGCGGGGCTCGCCGTCGTTCATGCAGGCGGCGTCGCTGTGGACCTCGACCTGGATCGACCGCCTCTGCGCATGCTCGGCCGCCAGCAGCTCCAGCGCCGCCAGCAGGCCGAGCTCCTCGAGCAGCTGCGGCATCAGGTCGCTCACGATGCGGCGGCAGCTGGTGATGGCGGCGCTGGCGAGTTCGTCCAGGCGCAACGCCAGCGCCGGCAACCGCGACGGCTCGGCAGCCATGTCGGGCAAGATGGCACCGATCTCGAGCTTGATCGCGGCCAGCACCTGCTGCAGCTCATCGTGAAGCGCCAGGGCGATGCGCCGCCGCTCCTCCTCCTGCACGCTGGTCTGTGCGGCGATCAGGCGTTCGAGATCACGGTGCGAGACCTTCAGCTCGTCGGCGATGCGCTGCTGCTCGGTCACGTCGCGCAGGATCACGGTGAACAGGTGCTGGCCGTCCGCGCGCGCCTGCGAGATGGCCGCTTCCAGCGGAAACTCGTGACCGTCGGCGTGCAGGCCCGTCACCCGCGCCCCCGGGCCCATCGCGCGCGTCTCCTGGCCGCTGCGCCCGAAGCGTTCCACGTGGTCGTGGTGGGCCTTGCGGAAGCGCTCCGGCAGCAGGCGCTCCAGCGGCAGGCCGAGCATGCGTTCCACCGACAGGCCGAACACGCGCGCCGCGGCCGGGTTGGCCAGCACGATGCGCTGCGAGGCGTCGACGGTGATGATCGCCTCGCTGGCCGACGCGAAGATGCCCCTGAGCTGCGCCTCGCGCACGCGCAGCGACTCCACGGCCTCCTCGCGCTCGGCACGGGCATCGTCCAGCAGGCGGCGGGTCTGGCGGATTTCCTCGAGCTCGCCCGGCGCGGTCGGTGTCGCGCCCGCCGCGGCCAGTGAACGCACCGAGAGCGACAGGCGCCGCGTGGCCCAGGCGCCGCCCAGCACGCAGATCAGCGTCACGCCGAGCAAGGGCAGCACCAGCAACGACGCCAGACGCCAGAGCTGCTGGGTGTGGTCTGCCTGCGGCAGGCGCACCTCGGCTGTCCAGGGCACCAGCGTCGGCCGCGCCACGAAGCGCAGCATGGCGCCCTCGGCGGCGTCATCGACACCGCGCTGTGCAAGGGGCTGGCCCCGGGTGTCGGCCACCGCCAGCACCCAGCCCGCGGGCACTGCCAGGCTGCCCAGCAAGGGCTCCATGAACCGCAGCGGCAACACGTTGGCCAACACGTAGGCGACCCTCTGCCCCCTCATCACCGGCACGGCCACGGCCACCATCGCCTCGCCGGCGATCGGGCCCATGAAGGGGTCGCCCACCGCCGGCTGTCCGGTCTCGAAGGCCAAGGGCACGGCTGCCCGGGATTCGGGCCGCGCAGGCGGCGGCAGCGGCTCGCCGAAGGACACGGCCGAGTGCAGGCGCATCCGGCCGTTGCCCTCGACCAGCAACACCGAGCCCCCCAGGGCCTGGGCAACGCCAAGGGCCTGGAGGCGCAGTTCCGGCCAGCGCGCCTCGTCGTCGACGAGTGGGGACGCCGCCAGGGCCTGCAGCGCCGCCTGCCGCACCTGCAGCATGCGGTCGACGCTCTGCGCCAGCAACCCGGTCAGCCGAAGGGCCTCGGCCTCCTGCTCGTGGCGGACGGTCTGGAACTGCCACCAGCCCAGGCCCAGGGCGAGCGCCACCAGCGGCGTCACGCACCACGCGATCAGCCGGGCCAGGTAGCGTTGCAGCGTCACGCGACGCCCGCTGGCCGTACGTCGTCTTCGTCGAGGCCGTTTTCGATGCCGAATCGCACCAGCGCGGCCAGGTTGGGCAGTTGCAGCTTGTCCTGGATGCGGCTCTTGTGGCTGCTGACGGTCTTGATCGACAGGCTCATGGCCTGCGCGATCTCGGTCGGGCGCTCGCCGGCCACCAGGCGGCGCAGCACTTCGAGCTCGCGGTCGCTCAGGCGGTCCAGCGGCCGGTTTGCGCCGTTGCCGCCCAGTTGCAGCACCAGTCGGTCGGCCAGCGAGGCGCTGACGTACACGCCGCCGGCCGCGACCTTGCGCACCGCGGTGACCAGCTCCTGCGCCGCGCCGTCCTTCGTGAGGTAGCCGCGCGCACCGCCCTCGAAGGCACGGCGGGCGTAGATCTCCTCGGCGCGCATGGTCAGGAACAGCACCGGCATGGCCGGGTACTGGGCGCGCACCCGCACGAGAAGGTCCAGGCCACTCATGCCGGGCATCGACAGGTCGAAGATCGCGATGTCGAACCGGCTGCGGCGAAGCACTTCGAGCGCCTCGAAGCCGCTGCTGGCCTCGCTCACGGCCCAGTCCTCGCCCGCAGAGTCCAGAAGTCGCTTCAGCCCCTCGCGAACGATCGCATGGTCATCCACGACGAGGATGTGCAGGCCTGGCGAATGCCCGTTTCCCAAGGAGTCTCCGGCAACCCGATCGGCCCGGCGATGCGGCGATCTGGGTGTGATGCTGATGATCGCATGCTGCTCCCGCACGGCCGCCTGCGCTTTGCGCCTGCTCAATGCCGGTGCGGTCGCCTCGGCATAGGCTGGCGAGCTTTGGGAGGCCTGAACATGGACAGCATCCGCTCGATCGTCGTTCACACGGATGCGTCGCCGCATGTCGCAAGCCGTCTTCGGCTGGGCCTAGCGCTGGCCCAGGCGGCGCGCGGGCGGCTGACCGCCCTCTATGCGGTGGCTCCCGCGGCCTACGACCTGGCCCTGGCGCTGACACCCGAGGCCGGCGCCATGCTGGCCACCACGTTGCAGGACGTCGACCGCCAGCGTGTCGAGCGCGCACGCTCGGCCTTCGACCGCGTGGCCGCCGGCGCCGGCCAGCCGCTTCCCGTGTGGGAGGACGCGGGCGCCAGGCCGGTGCACGCCGCGATGGCCGCGCGCGCGCTGACGGCCGACCTGGTGGTGTTCGGGCCCCATGATGCCGCCGAGTGGCCACGCGGCGCCGACGCCGACCTGGTGGCCTCCACGCTCATCGCCAGCGGCACGCCGGCCCTGGTGCTGCCGCAGGGCGGCGCGTTCGACAGCGACGCGCTGGCGCGCGCCGAGCCGACGGTGCTGCTGGCATGGAAGGCCACGCGGGAGTCCTCGCGCGCGGCGCGGGCCGCCCTGCCCTGGCTGCGACGCGCCCGGCGCGTGCACCTGGCCGCAGAAGCGCCGGGGACCACTGGCGAGCCGGGCGCGGCGGCGCTGCGCGAGTGGCTGCTGCTGCACGGCGTGAGCGCCGAAGTGCACGAGCACGCGGTCGCCCCGGACCGGGCGGGCGAGCGGCTGCTGTCCCTGGCCGCCGAAGTGTCGGCCGACCTGCTGGTGATGGGCTGCTACGGCCACAGCCGGGCGCGCGAGTTGCTGCTGGGCGGGGCCTCGCGAACGGTGCTCACGTCGCCGACACTGCCGGTGCTGATGGCCCACTGAACGCCGGCGGAGCGCGCGCCACCGTGCCGGAACATGGCCGAACCCGCGCCCCAGGCCCCGGCTGACGACGCGTGGTGGAGCCGCCAGGCCGCGGCGCTGTTCGTCACGCTGGGCAGCGCGCCCGGGGGCCTGGCGGCCGCCGAGGCCGCGCGGCGGCTGGCCGCCATCGGCCCCAACGCCGTGGCCGAGCCCAGCCATGCGGGGTCGGCGCGGCTGCTGTGGCGGCAGGTCTCGAGCCCGCTGGTGATCATCCTGCTGCTGGCCTCGGGGCTGTCGCTGCTGCTGCGCGACTGGGTCGATGCCGCCACCATCGGGGCCATCGTCGCCGGCAGCGCGCTGCTCGGCTTCTCGCAGGAGCTGCGCGCCTCGCGCGCGGTGGCGCAATTGCGCCAGCGGCTGGCACTCACGGCCCGCGTGCGGCGCGGCGGCCGTGTGATCGTGGTGCCGGCGCGCGAGCTGGTGCCGGGCGACGTGATCGAGCTGTCGGCCGGCAACCTGGTGCCGGGCGACGGCCGCGTGCTCGAGGCGCGCGACTTCCTCGTCAACCAGGCCAGCCTGACCGGCGAGTCGCTGCCGGTGGAGAAATCGGCTGGCGTGCTGCCGGCTGCGGCCACGCTGGCCGAGCGCGTGAACTGCGTGCACCTGGGCAGTTCGGTGCGCAGCGGACAGGCCGTGGTGCTGCTGGTGCGCACCGGCCGGGGCACGCTGCTGGCCGAGATGGCCGCGCGGCTGGCCGGCGGCGACGAGGAGACCGAGTTCGAGCGCGGCGTGCGCCGCTTCGGTGAGCTGCTGCTGCGCGTGATGCTGGGCGTGGTGGTGGGCGTGCTCACGGCCAACGCGCTGCTCGGGCGGCCGGCGGTGGAGTCGATGCTGTTCGCGGTGGCGCTGGCCGTGGGGCTGTCGCCGGAGCTGCTGCCGGCCATCGTCAGCGTCTCGCTGGCGCGGGGCGCGCGCCGGCTGGCCGCTGCCGGCGTGCTGGTGCGCCGGCTCGACGCCATCGAGGACCTGGGCGGCATGGACGTGCTGTGCAGCGACAAGACCGGCACGCTGACGGCAGGCACCATGGAACTGGTGGCCACGCTGGACAGCAGTGGCCGCGACGACCCCGCGGTGCTGCAGCGCGCGCACCTGAACGCCGCGTTCGAGACCGGCATCGACAACCCGATGGACCACGCCATCGTCGCCGCCGGCGAGCGCGCCGGGCTGTCGACCCGGGGCTGGACGAAGATCGACGAGATCCCGTACGACTTCGCGCGGCGGCGGCTGACCGTCGTCGTGGCCCCAGAGGCGGCGCCGGGGCAGCACCTGCTCGTGACCAAGGGCGCCGTGGCGCCGGTGCTCGAGCGCTGCGCGCTGGGCGACGCCGAGCGCGCCGCGCTGCTTGAACAGGCGCGGCAGCAGGGCGAGCGCGGCGTGCGCGTGCTGGCGCTGGCCACGCGGGCCTGCGAGCCGAAGGCGCGCTACACGGTCGACGACGAGGCCGGCCTCGCGTTCGCCGGGTTCCTGTGCTTTTCCGACCCCGTTCGGCCCGACGCGGCGCCCGCGCTGCAGGCACTGGCGCGGCGCGGTGTGAAGGTCAAGCTGATCACCGGCGACAACCGGCACGTCGCCGCGCACGTGGCCGCCCAGGTGGGGCTCGACCCACAGGCGCTGCTGACGGGCGCGCAGATCGCCGCGCTGCGCGACGAGGCGCTGTGGCACCTGGCCGCGCGCACCGACTGCTTCGTCGAGGTGGACCCGGCGCAGAAGGAGCGCATCGTGCGCGCGCTGCAGCGCACCGGCCACGCGGTGGGCTACCTGGGCGACGGCATCAACGACGCGCCAGCGCTGCACGCCGCCGACGTGGGCATCTCGGTGGACCAGGCCGTGGACGTGGCGCGCGAGAGCGCCGACATCGTGCTGCTGCGGCCCGACCTGGGCTTGCTGGCCCAGGGCATCAGCGAGGGCCGGCGCACCTTCGCCAACACGCTGAAGTACATCCAGATCACCACCAGCGCCAACTTCGGCAACATGGTCAGCATGGCGCTGGCCACGCCGCTGCTGCCCTTCCTGCCGCTGACGGCCACGCAGATCCTGCTGAACAACTTCCTGTCGGACCTGCCGGCGATGACGCTCAGCGTCGACCGCACGGACGCCGAGCACCTGCACACCGCGCAGCGCTGGGACCTGGCCGAAGTGCGCCGCTTCATGGTGGTGTTCGGCCTGCTGAGCTCGGTCTTCGACCTGCTGACCTTCGCGCTGCTGCGGCACGCCTTCGACGCCGGCCCGGCGCTGTTCCACAGCGGCTGGTTCGTGGTGTCGCTGCTGACCGAACTGGCCGTGCTGCTGGTGCTGCGCACCCATGCGCCGGCCTGGCGAAGCCGGCCCGGCCGCTGGCTGGTCGCCGCCACCGTGGCCGTGGCGGTGCTGGCCCTGGCCCTGCCCTACCTGGCGCCGGTGGCGGGGCTGCTGGGCTTCGTGCCGCTGCCGCTGCCGGTGCTGGCCGCGCTGCTGGGCGTGGTGGCCGCCTACGTGGCCGCCACCGAGGCGGCCAAGCGCTGGTTCTGGCGTTCGCGGCGCAAGGGCCAGCGCCAGTGAGAAGCCCGCCGCTCCTTGCGAAGCGGCGGGCCTGGCGAAGACCCCCGGCCCGCGCTTGCGCGCGCCGGCCGGTCTGAGGCTCGTCTCCGTCCCCCGCAGCAACCCGAAGGCCCCTGCGGCACGCCCGTTTCCGGGTGGCTCACCTCGCGCCGCCGCTGCCGGAGATCAACCCTTTGGCGACGACGCGGAACAGAGCATGCGCCGTGGCGGCCGGGCGCGATTGAGCCGAGTCAAGTCAAGCGCGGTCCGAGCGGCGCCCAAGCGGCAACGGGTCTGCCGCCCGACAACGCAGCACCCCGGCCCCGGCGTAGGCCCCGGCACGCAGGTCGTCCAGCGCACGGTTGGCCTCGGCCAGCGGGTATTCGCGCGCCTGCACCTCCAGCGCCAGGCTGCCAGCCAGGCGCATGAAGGCCTCGCCGTCGCGGTGCGTGAGGTGGGCCACCGACAGAAGCCGGCGCTCGCCCCACAGCCACGCGTAAGGGAAGGCCGGGATGTCGCTCATGTGGATGCCGGCGCAGACCACCGTGCCGCCCGGCCGCACCGCCCGCAGCGCCACTGGCACCAGGGCGCCCACGGGCGCGAAGATCAGCGCCGCGTCCAGCGGCACCGGGGCCGGCTCGTCGGAGCCGCCGGCCCAGGTGGCGCCGAGCCGGCGTGCCAGCTGCTGCGCCGCAGTGTCGCCGGCCCGCGTGAAGGCGAACACACGCCGCCCCTGGTGCCGCGCCACCTGGGCCAGCAGGTGCGCCGCGGCGCCGAAGCCGTACAGGCCGAGGTCGCGCACGTCCTCGCCGGCCATCGTGTACGCGCGATAGCCGATGAGCCCGGCGCACAGCAGCGGCGCCGCCTGCGCGTCGCTGTAGCCGGGCGGCAACTGCAGCACGAAGCGCGCGTCGGCCAGCACCTGCTGTGCGTAGCCGCCGGGCAACTGCCAGCCGGTGAAGCGTGCCTGCGGGCAGAGGTTCTCGCGCCCGCGGCGGCAGGCGTCGCAGCGGCCGCAGGCCGTGACCGCGATGCGCAGCTGCCCCGGTCCCGGAGGGGGCGGCTCGGCGTGCCACACCGGCCGCAGCACATCGCCCGGCGCGGACAGCGCCATGCTGAACCAGGCCGGCGGCGGGGGCTGGAGCGGCGGGGTCGTCGGCATCGGCCGGCCGACTGTCGGACGGGCTTGCGCCATCCCGTTGCGCCCGCTCAACGCCAGGCGCCTGCGGCGGACCGCAGGCTGCGGCCCATCATGTCGGCCGGTGTGCGGAGGGACACGTCGGCGGCGCTGACGCCCCCGTCACGGCATCAACCAGCGGCGCCCTCGCGAAGCCGACGTCGCGCGACATAGCCCAGCAAGCCCAGCCCCGTGAGCAGCATGGCCCAGGTTCCGGGTTCGGGAATGGCCGGGGTGAGCAGGAAGATGTGGGGCGCGCCCATGTAGTTGCCCCATCCGATGATCTGTCCGTGCTCGTTGACGTCAACGGCCTCGGTCAGCGTGCCCCAGGGACTGTCGGACGGCAGGAGCTCATTGAGGTAGGTCTGTGTCCACCCGCTGCCGGACTGGGTCCACATCGTGGCCCGATGATCGAAGCTCGCGTACCAGACGCCGCCGACCACGACGCCGTTGTCGTTGACTCCGTTTGCGAAACCATTGATGCCGCCTCCCGGCGTGGTGACAGGAAGCATCGTCACGCCACCCATCGTCCAGATGAACGGCCTGTATTCAGCCGTACTGCCCGTCGACGGGTTTCCCCCGCCGACGACCGTGGGCCCCTCGTCGTTTCGTGTGGAACCCAACATTCAGAATCGCTGGTGGTCGTCGAGCCCGGTGGGCATGTGGGCAGGCTGCCTTTGAGCCTGTCCACATGTCCACGGGGCGGCTGTCAGGAGTACGGTTTTGAGCGTTG
>CAIKLM010000064.1 GCA_903828235.1 uncultured beta proteobacterium
CCGCCGGCTCGCTCGCCGGCCCGCGCACCGGGGGCGTGGGCGGCCCGGCGGGAGGCCCGGGCGGCCTCGGCAGCGTCGAGCTCGGCCTCGGCGGCATCGAGCAGGGCGCAGAGCTCGGGCAGGTCGAGCGCTATCACGAGGTGGCCGCACTGCCCGCACTTCGCGTCGTTCGCCGGGTCCAGCGAGGTGCCGCAGGCGCGGCAGCGCCACGGCAGCGGGCGGCCGGGCACGGCAGGGGCGGCGCCCTCGTCGACGACGCGCGCGCGCAGCGACTGCGCCAGCCGGGCGACATCCAGCACCACCAGCGGGGTTTCGCAGAAGCTGCAGCGCGGGCTCTCGCCGCTGGCGGGGGCGCCGCAGTTGAAGCAGTCGATGCGCTGGCGCTCCTCGAGCAGCGCCGTCCGCTCCGGGCCCAGCAGGGGCCGCACCAGGCCGCGCTCGGCCAGCACGCCGGCCTGCCCGTGCAGGTGGCCGTGACGGCGCGGGCACTCCAGTGACGTGAAGCGCCCGAAGCGCGAGCGGTTGAACACCTGCGAGAGCTCCGCCCGGCAGGTGGGGCAGGACAGGCGGCCGCCGGCCGGATCGGGGGCGCGGGCCGGCTGCGCGGCGCCGGCCTGCAGCTGGCGCAGCAGCCGGATCCAGCCCCGGGCGTCGAGCGCCACCGACTCCAGGTGGTCGAACCAGATCTGCCGGCAGGGGCCGCAGTGGTCCACCGTGACGGGGCGGCCCGTGTGCGAGGACAGCGTCAGCGGTGCCATGCGCCCCCGGCAGCGCGGGCAGGCCCGCAGCAGCGGGTTCAGGTCGATGGCATCGGACGGGCGATCGGCGGCGGCAGGCATGGGCGCATCATCGGCCCGGCGGCACGCCGCTTGCAAGCTACTGCGACACGCCGGGCTCGCCGGCGAGCCCGGGAACGAAACCGGTTTGTCCGGCACGAATACCCCAATTCGGCGCTTCGGATCCGGCGGAGTTGCTAAGCTGCGATTCAGCGTCGTCGCCGCCGGCCCCCGCCCGGGGCACCGGGCCGGCGAGGTGGCCGGAAAGCTCTGATGGAGCCAGGGTCCGTGAAGCCCGGACTTCATCAGAACTTCCCAGACACGGTGAAGGAAGCGGATCCTCCGCCCCGCCGTGCGCTGGCCCCGGAGGCCTGCCCATGGACGTGATCAAGCACTTCGCCGCCCGCTTCGAGCGCACGCGCGAGGAGGAGATGTCCCTCGAGGACTACCTCGCCGAGTGCAAGCGCAACCCGCTGGCCTACGCCACCGCCGCCGAGCGCATGCTCAAGGCCATCGGCGAGCCGCAGAGCGTGGACACGCGCAACGACCCGCGGCTGTCGCGGCTGTTCGCCAACAAGGTGATCAAGATCTACCCCGCCTTCGCCGAGTTCTACGGCATGGAGGACTCGATCGAGCAGGTGGTGAGCTACTTCCGCCACGCCGCGCAGGGGCTGGAGGAGAAGAAGCAGATCCTCTACCTGCTGGGCCCGGTGGGCGGCGGCAAGAGCAGCATCGCCGAGCGGCTGAAGCAGCTGATGCAGGAGGTGCCCTTCTACGCCATCAAGGGCAGCCCGGTGAACGAGTCGCCGCTGGGGCTGTTCGACCCCGCGGAGGACGGCCCCATCCTCGAGAGCGAGTACGGCATCCCGCGCCGCTACCTCAACCGCATCCTCAGCCCCTGGGCGGTGAAGCGGCTGGAGGAGTACGGCGGCGACATCCGGCAGTTCAAGGTGGTGCGGCGCTTCCCGAGCGTGCTCAAGCAGGTGGGCATCGCCAAGACGGAGCCCGGCGACGAGAACAACCAGGACATCAGCTCGCTGGTGGGCAAGGTCGACATCCGCAAGCTCGAGGCCTACAGCCAGGACGACCCCGACGCCTACAGCTACAGCGGCGGCCTGTGCCTGGCCAACCAGGGGCTGCTGGAGTTCGTCGAGATGTTCAAGGCGCCGATCAAGGTGCTGCACCCGCTGCTGACGGCCACGCAGGAGGGCAACTTCAAGGGCACCGAGGGCTTCGGCGCCATCCCCTTCGACGGCATCGTGCTGGCGCACAGCAACGAGAGCGAGTGGAAGGCCTTCCGCAACAACAAGAACAACGAGGCCTTCCTCGACCGCATCTACATCGTCAAGGTGCCGTACTGCCTGCGCGTCAGCGAGGAGATCAAGATCTACGGAAAGCTGTTGAAGAACTCCTCGCTGAGCGCGGCCATCTGCGCGCCGGGCACGCTGAAGATGATGAGCCAGTTCGCCATCCTGACGCGGCTGAAGGAGCCCGAGAACAGCTCGCTGTACTCGAAGATGCTCGTCTACGACGGCGAAAACCTCAAGGACACCGACCCGCGCGCCAAGAGCTACCAGGAGTACCGCGACTACGCCGGCGTCGACGAGGGCATGAGCGGCATCAGCACGCGCTTCGCCTACAAGATCCTGTCCAAGGTGTTCAACTTCGACAGCACCGAGGTCGCGGCCAACCCGGTGCACCTGATGTACGTGCTGGAGCAGCAGATCGAGCGCGAGCAGTTCCCGAAGGAGCTCGAGGACAAGTACGTCGGCTTCATCAAGGAGCTGCTGGCGCCGCGCTACGCCGAGTTCATCGGCAAGGAGATCCAGACCGCCTACCTCGAGAGCTACTCCGAGTACGGGCAGAACATCTTCGACCGCTACGTCACCTACGCCGACTACTGGATCCAGGACCACGAGTACCGCGACACCGACACCGGCGAGGTCTTCGACCGCGCGTCGCTCAACGCCGAGCTCGAGAAGATCGAGAAGCCCGCCGGCATCGCCAACCCCAAGGACTTCCGCAACGAGATCGTCAACTTCGTGCTGCGCGCGCGCGCCAACAACCAGGGCAACAACCCGGTGTGGACGAGCTACGAGAAGCTGCGCACCGTGATCGAGAAGAAGATGTTCAGCAACACCGAGGAGCTGCTGCCGGTGATCAGCTTCAACGCCAAGGCCAGCGCCGACGAGGCCAAGAAGCACGAGGACTTCGTGACGCGCATGGTGGCCAAGGGCTACACGCAGAAGCAGGTGCGGCTGCTGTGCGAGTGGTACCTGCGAGTCAGGAAGAGCAGCTGAACGAAGGGCCTCGCGTGCAAGCCATCATCGATCGGCGCCTGGCGGGCAAGAACAAGTCCATCGGCAACCGCGAGCGCTTCCTGCGCCGCTACAAGGAGCAGGTGAAGGAGGCCGTGCGGCGCGCGATCGACGGCCGCGGCATCCGCGACGTCGAGCGCGGCGAGGACATCCGCATCCCGAAGAAGGACATCTCGGAACCGGTGTTCGGCCACGGCAGCGGCGGCATCCGCGAGGTGGTGCACCCGGGCAACCGCGAGTACGTGCAGGGCGACCGCATCGAGAAGCCGAAATCCGGTTCTGGCGGACAGGGCGGCAGCGGCCAGGGCCAGGCCAGCGACCAGGGCGAGGGCGAGGACGACTTCGTCTTCGCGCTGAGCAAGGAGGAGTTCATGCAGGTCTTCTTCGAGGACCTGGCGCTGCCCCACCTGGTGCGCACGCAGCTGGCCGAGGTGCCCGAGTGGAAGACGCAGCGCGCGGGCTTCTCCAGCGACGGCACGCCCAACAACCTGCACGTGGTGCGCAGCATGCGCGGCGCCCTGGGCCGGCGCATTGCGCTGGGCGCCGGCAAGCGGCGCACGCTGCGCGAGCTGGAGGACGAACTCGCCGCGTGCCGCCGCGCGCCGCTGCCCGCCGACGCCTCCGACCGCGCGCTGGCCCTGGCGCACATCCAGGCGCTGGTGGAGCGCATCGAGCTGCTGCGCGCCCGCATCGAGCGCATCCCCTACCTCGACCCCATCGACCTGCGCTACCGCAGCCGCGTGCGCGTGCCGGTGCCCACCAGCAAGGCCGTGATGTTCTGCCTGATGGACGTCTCGGGCTCGATGGACGAGGCGCGCAAGGAGCTGTCCAAGCGCTTCTTCATCCTGCTGTACCTGTTCCTGACGCGGCACTACGAGAAGATCGAGCTCGTGTTCATCCGCCACCACACCCAGGCGCAGGAGGTGGACGAGCAGAACTTTTTCCACGCCCGCGAGACCGGCGGCACCGTGGTCAGCAGCGCGCTGGTGCTGATGGAGGAGATCGTCCGCGCCCGCTACTCGCCCAGCGAGTGGAACATCTACGGCGCGCAGGCCAGCGACGGCGACAACTGGCACCACGACAGCGGCCGCTGCCGCGAGATCCTCAGCGAGAAGCTGCTGCCGCTGGTGCGCTACTTCGCCTACGTGCAGGTGGCCGAGGAGGAGCAGAACCTCTGGGAGGAGTACACGCAGCTGCAGGCCGGGCACAGGCACTTCGCGATGCGCAAGGCCACCAGCGCCGACCAGATCTACCCCGTGTTCCGCGATCTCTTCAAGAAGGAAGGCACGAAAGCCGCATGAAGGTCGCCGCATGAAGCCCCGCCCGCTGGCCCTGGAGCACCCCCTGCCGCTGGCCGAGCGGCCCGGCGAGCCGCTGCCCGGCCCCAGCGACTGGAGCTTCGAGCTGATCGAGCGCTACCACCGCATCATCAAGGCCACGGCCGCGCGCTTCGGGCTGGACACCTACCCGAACCAGCTCGAGATCATCACCGCCGAGCAGATGATGGACGCCTACGCCAGCGTGGGCATGCCGGTGAACTACCGCCACTGGAGCTACGGCAAGGAGTTCATCGCCACCGAGAAGAACTACAAGCGCGGCCACATGGGGCTGGCCTACGAGATCGTCATCAACAGCAACCCCTGCATCAGCTACCTGATGGAGGAGAACACGCTGGCGATGCAGGCGCTGGTCATCGCGCACGCGGCCTACGGCCACAACAGCTTCTTCAAGGGCAATTACCTGTTCCGCATGTGGACGGACGCGGCGTCGATCATCGACTACCTCGTCTACGCCAAGAACTACGTCGCGGCCTGCGAAGAGAAGCACGGGCTGGACACAGTGGAGGCCTTCCTCGACAGCTGCCACGCGCTGGCCAACCACGGCGTGGACCGCTACCGCCGCCCCACGCGCAAGAGCCTGGCGCAGGAGCTGGCCGAGCGCGCCGACCGCGAGGCCTATGCCCAGCGCCAGGTCAACGACCTGTGGCGCACGCTGCCGCGCAAGGCCGACAAGGAGGCCGCGGCCAGCCAGAGCAAGCGCTTCCCCGAGGAGCCGCAGGAGAACCTGCTGTACTTCATCGAGAAGAACGCGCCGCTGCTCGAGCCCTGGCAGCGCGAGATCGTGCGCATAGTGCGAAAGGTGGCGCAGTACTTCTACCCGCAGCGCCAGACGCAGGTCATGAATGAAGGTTGGGCCTGCGTCACCGGCGATACGCTGATCGTCACCGACCACGGCCTGATGTCCGCCCAGGAGCTGGTGGACAGCCAGTTCGACGGGCGCGTCGAGGACGGCAACCGGATCGTCAACTGGTTCGCCCACCCGAGCAAGCCGCGCGTGCGCATCACCACGCGGCACGGCTACGTGCTGCACGGCGGTGCCGATCACAAGGTGCTGCTGGGCGACGAGTGGGTCGAGTTGCAGGCCCTGCGCGTGGGCGACAGCGTCGAGATCCGGCGCGGCCGCGGGGTGTTCGCCACGCAGCCGGCGGCGATCGACTACGAAACCGCGAGCCGGCCGCGGCTGGCCGAGGTCTGCGCCGCGCACGGCGTGTCGATGCACACCTTCCTGAAGTGGCAGTCCGGAAACCGGCAGCTGCGGGTCTCGAGCGAGCACGTCGCCCGGCTCGCTGCCTGCCACGCCGACTGGGCCGCCACCAAGGCCGATGTCGCGCGCCCGCTGAAGCTGCTCGGCGCATCCGACCTGCCGCGCCGCCCGGCCGTGCTGGATGCCGACCTGGCCGAGGTGCTGGGCCAGCTCACCGGCGACGGCTTCGTGGAGACCACGCACTCCGGCCGCATCAACCTGACCTCGCAGGACGATGAGCTGCTGGGCTTCTTCGAGCAGACGCTGCAGGCGCAGTTCGGCCTCGTGGCCAGGCGCCGGCCCGACCGCAACCACTTCAACAGCACCGTGCACAGTGCCGTGCTGGCGCGCGTGCTGGTCGAGAACCTGGGCTTCGCCCAGGGCGTGGGGGCCGCGGGACGCAAGACCGTGCCCGCGCTGGTGCTGCGGTCTCCGCGTGCCGTGGTGGCCGCCTTCCTGCGCGGCCACTTCGATACCGACGGCTGCGTCTCCGTGGCCGACCGGCAGGTCATCCTCGTCAGCAAGAGCCTTGAGCTGCTGCGCACCGAGCAACTGCTCCTGCTCAACCTGGGCATCGTGTGCTCCGTGCGGCCGCAGCGCGACGGCACGCACCGGCTCGTCGTCACGGGCAGCGACCTGCGGCTGTTCCGGCAGGAGATCGGCTTCCGGCTCTCGCGCAAGCAGGCCGCCTTGCAGCAAGCGCTCGACGAGGCGCGGTGGTTCCTGAAGAAGGACGACCGCACCACCATCGAGTCCATCGAGCACGACACCGGCCCGGTGGTCGACTTCAGCGTCGAGAACTCCCACGCCTACAAGGCCAGTTGCTTCATCAACCACAACTGCTTCTGGCACCACCGCCTGCTCAACACCATGTACGACGACGGCTACCTGACCGACGGCGTGATGATCGAGTGGCTGAAGTCGCACACCAACGTCATCGCGCAGCCGCCGGTGGGCCACCCGGCGTACAGCGGCATCAACCCCTACGCGCTGGGCTTTGCGATGTACACCGACATCCAGCGCATCTGCGAGCGCCCGACGGACGAGGACCGCGCCTGGTTCCCCGACATCGCCGGCAAGCCCTGGCTGCCGACGCTGCAAGAGGCCATGCGCAACTACAAGGACGAGAGCTTCATCGGCCAGTTCCTGAGCCCGAAGCTGATGCGCGACATGCGCCTGTTCGCCATCCGCGACGACGAGCGCGACGCCGAGGTCGAGGTGGCCGCCATCCACGACGAGCGCGGCTACCGCCGCGTGCGCGAGATGCTCAGCCGCCAGTACGACCTGGGCAGCCGCGAGCCGAACATCCAGGTGTGGAACGTCAACCTGCGCGGCGACCGCAGCCTCACGCTGCGCCACTTCCAGCACAACGACCGCCCGCTGCACGACGGCGCCGCCGAGGTGCTGAAGCACGTGGCGCGCCTGTGGGGCTTCGGCGTGCAGCTCGAGAGCGTCAACGCCCGGGGCGACGTCACCAAGCGATACAGCGTGCCGGCGCCGTCGGCCTGAACGGGCGTCAGGCCCGGAACACCTTCCCCGGGTTCATGATGTTGCGCGGGTCCAGCGCCTGCTTGACGCTGCGCATCAGCGCCACCGCGCCCTCGCCGGCCTCTTGCACCAGGTAGCCCATCTTGTGCAGCCCGATGCCGTGCTCGCCGGTGCAGGTGCCGCCCAGGCGGATGGCGCGCTCCACCATCTGCACGTTCAGGCGCTCCACGGCCTCGGCCTCGGCCGGGTCGCTCGGGTCCATCAGGTAGCTCAGGTGGAAGTTGCCGTCGCCGACGTGGCCGACGATCCAGTACGGGATGCCCGAGGCCTCGGCCTCGGCCACGCTGTCGTTGATGCTCTCGGCCAGGCGGGAGATCGGCACGCAGGTGTCGCTGCTCTGGCAGCGGCAGCCCGGGCGCATCTGCAGCGCCGCGAAGTAGGCCTGGTGGCGCGCCGTCCACAGCCGCGTGCGCGCCTCGGGCGTGGTGGCCCACTCGAAGCCGCCGCCGCCGAACTCGGCCGCGATGGCCTGCACCGTCTCGGCCTGCTCCTTCACGCCCGCTTCGCTGCCGTGGAACTCCATCAGCAGCATCGGCTGCTCGGCCAGGGTGAGCCGGCTGTGGCGGTTGACGGCCCGGATGGCGTTGGCGTCGAGCAGCTCGCAGCGCGCGATGGGCACGCCCATCTGGATGACCTGGATCGTCGTGCGCACCGCGGCGTCGATGCTCGGGAAGTGGCAGGTCGCGGCGCTCACTGCCTCGGGCAACGGGTACAGCTTCAGCGTGATCTCCGTCATCACGCCCAGCGTGCCCTCGCTGCCCACGAACAGGCGCGTCAGGTCGTAGCCGGCGCTGCTCTTCTTGGCGCGCGTGCCGGTGTGCACCAGCTGGCCCGCGGCGGTGACCACCGCCAGCCCCAGCACGTTCTCGCGCATGGTGCCGTAGCGCACGGCGTTGGTGCCGCTGGCGCGCGTGGCCGCCATGCCGCCGAGGCTGGCGTTGGCGCCGGGGTCGATGGGGAAGAACAGGCCCGTGTCGCGGATCTCGCGGTTGAGCTGCTCGCGCGTGACGCCGGCCTGCACGGTGACGGTCAGGTCCTCGGCGTGCACCGCGAGGATCCTCGTCATGCGCGACAGGTCCAGGCTGATGCCGCCCTGCACCGCCAGCAGGTGCCCCTCGAGCGAGCTGCCCACGCCGAAGGGGATGACGGGCACCGCGTGCTCGTGCGCCAGGCGCACCGCGAACTGCACGTCGTCGTTGCTCTCGCAGAACAGCACGGCCTCGGGCGGCGCGGCGTCGTAGACGCTCTCGCCGCGGCCGTGCTGCTCGCGCACCGCCAGCGCGGTGCTGCAGCGCTCGCCGAAGCGGGCCCTCAGCGCGTCCAGCATGGCCGCCGGCACGGGCCGGGGCTCGACGGGGGGCAGCACGTGGGCGGGCAGCGGTGCGTTCATGGGGTTCTCCGGTGTTGGCCGCGATTCTGGGGCGACGGCCCGTTTCAGATTCTCCAGTACAGCCTGCGGCGATGCAGCCAGGCGGCCAGCGCGGCGTAGGCGGCCAGGTGGAGCACGGCAAAGGTCAGCGAGGCCAGGCGCGGGTCGGCGCTCGCCAGCGCGGCCAGCGGCGTCGCCACGTGATCGTGCACCCAGGGCAGCGGGCTCGTCCAGCGCGGGCTGCCGTCGGCGGCCGTGCCGGCCGGCCAGCGGAGCAGCCCCAGGAAGCGCGGCACCAGCCCGGCCAGCACGAACAGCCCCAGCGGGTTGCGGCCGAACCAGGTGCACAGCGCCACCCAGCCCCAGGTGGCGCGCGCCGGCCGGCCATCCGGGCGCGCGCCGTGGTGCAGCAGATGCAGCAGCGCCGCCAGCGCGGCCATGGCCAGCGCGCTGGTCAGCAGCACGTAGGACGAGGTCCAGATCTTCTTGTTCAGCGGCATGCCCAGCTGCCAGGCGTAGGCCAGCACGCCCAGCACGACGGCGGCGGTGAACAGCCGCGCCACGGCCCGCGCGTCGACCGCGCCCTGCGCAAGCCGGCGGCCCGCCCACCAACCCAGCAGCACCTGCGCCACCGCCGGCGGCGTGCTGGCCAGGCCCTCGGGGTCGAAGGGCAGGCCCTCGCCGCGGTAGAGGTGGCTCTCGCCGAGCAGGGCCTTGTCCCAGGCCGTGCCGAACCAGCCCTGCAGCGAGTACGGGTCGCCCGGCGCGCCCAGCGCCACGCACAGCGCCTGGTAGCCCAGCAGCAGCGCGGCCACCACGCCCAGCACGGCGCGGTCGGGCCGCGCCGTGCGGCGCTCGGCCCACCAGACGACGGCCGCGGCGGCGCCGAAGCACAGCGCGATGCGCTGCAGCACGCCCATGATGCGCAGCTGGCTCCAGTCGCGCAGCACCAGCTCGCCGGCGGCGTCCCAGCGCACGAAGGGTGCGGCGTTGAGCAGCAGCCCGAGCGCGAAGATCAGCGCCGAGCGCCGCGCCACGCGCAGCCAGAACACGCGCGGCGGCTGCGCCAGCAGCGGCGGCATCACCAGCGCCAGCGCGTGGCCCACGGCGAACAGGAAGAACGGGAACACCAGGTCGGTGGGCGTCACGCCGTGCCAGGCGGCGTGGGCCAGCGGCGGGTACAGCGCGTTCCAGCTGCCGGGGTTGTTGACGAGGATCATCAGCGCCACGGTGGCGCCGCGGAAGACGTCCAGCGCCGGCTCGCGCGCGACGCCCATGCTCAGCGCCCGCCCAGCGCGCGCTGCACGCTGCCCTCGGCAGCGGCCAGCCGCGCCTCGGCGGTGGCGGCGTCGACGCCGGCCTTCAGCATCACGATGGCGGTCTTCACGCGCAGGCCGGCGGCCTGCAGCGCGGCCTGCGCGGCGGCCTCGTCGGCGCCGCTGGCACGTACGGTCAGGCGCAGCGCGCGCTTGACGAGCTTGGCGTTGGTGGCGCGCAGGTCCACCATCAGGTTGCCGTACACCTTGTGCAGCCGCACCATGCACGCGCTGCTGAAGCTGTTCAGGGCGATCTTCTGCGCCGTGCCCGCCTTCAGCCGCGTGCTGCCGCTGACGACCTCGGGCCCGGTGTCGAGCAGCACGGCGACGTCGGCCGCCGCCAGCAGCGGCGCGCCGGGGTTGTTGGCGATGGCGATGGCCAGTGCGCCGGCCGCGCGCGCCGCATCCAGCGCGCCCAGGGCGTAGGGCGTGCTGCCCGAGGCCGCGAGGGCGACCACGACGTCGTCGGGCGTGGGCTGCAGCGCCAGCAGGTCCTCGGCGCCGCGCGGCGCGCTGTCCTCGGCGCCTTCCACGGCCACGAACATCGCGCCCTCGCCGCCGGCCAGCAGCGCCGGGGCGCGCTCGCGCGGCCAGTCGAAGGTGGGGCCCAGCTCGACGCTGTCGAGCACGCCCAGCCGCCCGCTGGTGCCGGCGCCCACGGTGACGATGCGCCCGCCGCGCCGCAGCCGCGGCACGGCGGCGTCCACCGCCTGCTGCAGCGCCGGCAAGGCGGCGCGCACGGCCTCGGCGGCGCGCGCCTGGTCGTCGACGAAGGCCGCCAGCAGCGCGGGCGTGTCGTAGCCGTCGAGACCCGGGTGGTCGGGGTGGGGCTGCTCGGTGCGGGGCAGGCTCATGTCGGCTTGAACAGGTGGCGCGGGCCTTCCACACCGGTGCGGCCGACGGCCGCGAGCGCCACGCGGTCGGCGCCGTCCAGCGCCAGGCTGCGCGCCGCGCCAGGCAGCACGTCGAAGCGCCAGCGGCCGCCCACGCGCCGCCACAGCGCCCAGCGCGCCACGGGCACGTCGCCCGCGCCAGGCTCGATGCGCAGCGCCGTGCCGGCGGGGTGCAGCGTCGGCGCGGCCGGCACGCGGTCGTCCAGCCACGGCGTGGCCGGCACCAGGGCCGGCTCGGCATAGGGCCCGCGCTGCAGCGCCGTGGCCAGGCCGTCGCGGTCCTGCAGCAGCGCGACCATGCTGAAGTGCACGTGGCCCGGCGTGCCCTGCTCGCGCATCAGCTGCACCTGCGCCAGCAGCTCGGCGGCGGGCCAGGCGCGCGGGCCCGGGGCCTCGTCGGCGCGGCGGCGCACCTGGCTGGTGAACAGCCCTGGCCACAGGTGGCGCTGCGGCGCCGGCGAGAGCTGCTGCAGCTCGCGCTGCCAGTGCGCCAGCAGCACCGGGAACTGCTGGCCCACGCGGTCGATGGGCCAGTACAGCTGCGGCACCAGGTAGTCCAGCCAGCCCTCGGCGATCCAGCGCTCGACGTCGGCGAACAGCTTGTCGTACTGGCTGAAGCCGGTGATGCCGGCGGGCCGGCGGTCGGGCCGGCCGATGCCGAAGGGGCTGATGCCGAAGCGCGTGCCCGGGCGCGTGCGATGCACCGTGGCGTGCATCTGCCGCACCAGCGCGTCGACGTTGGCGCGGCGCCAGTCGTCGCGCGCCAGCGTGCCGCCGGCCGCCTGGTGGCGCGCCCAGGGCGCGTCGTCCGGGAACGGCAGCTCGGGGCTGCCCGGCCCGGCCGCGGGGTTGGCCAGCACCGGATAGGGGTAGAAGTAGTCGTCGATGTGGACGCCGTCGACGGCGTAGCGGCGCAGCACGTCGGCCACCACGGCCAGCGTGTGCTCGGCGGCGGCGGGCTCGCCGGGGTCCATCCACAGCTGCTCGCCGTAGCGCCGCACCAGCGCGGGCTGGCGCACCGCCACGTGCGGGGCCACGGGGGGCGACTTGGCCGCCGATTGGCGCGCGCGGTAGGGGTTGAACCACACGTGCAGCTCGATGGCGCGGGCGTGCGCCTGCTCCAGCCAGAAGGCCAGCGGGTCCCAGGCGGCCTCGCCAGGGCCCCAGGGCGGGCGCCCCTGCGCGCCCGAGAGGAACTCGGTCCAGGGCTCGAGCGCCGAGGGGTAGATCGCGTCGCCGGCCGGCCGCACCTGCAGCACCAGCAGGTTCAGGTTCAGCGCCTGCGCGCGGTCGAGCAGGGCCAGCGCCTCGGCGCGCTGCTGCGCCGCGGGCAGGCCCGGGCGGCTGGGCCAGTCGATGTTGGCCACGGTGGCCACCCAGGCGCCGCGCACCTCGCGCGGGCTCTCGGGCGGCAACTCGGCAGCCGGCCAGGATGCCGGCGCCGGCGCGGGCGGCTCGATCAGCGGCGACGGGCGGTCGGGCACCGCGCAGCCGCCAGCCGCCAGCGGGCCCAGCGCGGCCAGCGAGCCCAGCGCC
>CAIKLM010000065.1 GCA_903828235.1 uncultured beta proteobacterium
CCGCTGGATACCGTCAAAGATACCGTCATATTGATGAGGTCCAGCATTGGCGCGGGTTTCCGGGCGGTTGTGGAAATCGGCAGGTTTCGAGATCTATCGAGGTCTATCGGGTCCGACGGCAGCCGCTGGCGCTCGAAGACTTCCCCCTCACCCGCTAACGAGGCCAGCGCAGATCGTACCGTCAACAAAGCGGCTAAGTGCTTGACTTGCCAACTCTTTCGTACGATTTTCATACCGTCAGCGAGATCTCCGCTGTGCAGCGGATCCTTGGCGCCGTGGCGGCCTTGATTTGCTCGCTGTCGTTGCGATACTTCCGCAGGATGAGTCGGACGCCGGCTCACCGAATCGAGTTGAGAGTGCCATGACCACCCGTCCGAAAGTAGCTCCAACTGACGCATTGACGCCCGAGCTGGCACTCGCCGAGCTCGTGGCGCTCGGCGTGGAGAGCCGCCGCGCGACGGTGGCCAAAGACGTTCGCAGTCGGAGCCCCAGATACCGATGTGTCCCCGCTCACGACCTTGCCGACGCCCTCAGCATCCCCGAGTCGAGGAGACCCGGTAGCGAGTGGTCCTTCACCCGCTACGCGAGGCTGATGACGGTCGAGGAGTACGCGCAGTACAACTCGCCCGCCTCTGATGTGCTGTCTCGGTCATTGCTCGGTCAAGAGCCCGAGTGGTGCCGAGCTGCAGTTCGAAGGGGATATCGAGGACGATGGCCACTGCATCACCCTGCGCACGCCGTACGACAAACGGGCCAAGCGATTCGTTGACCTGTCTCGTTGTCGCACCAGCTACTGGTAGCCGATGAGCAAAGCCACCGCATCCACCGCTCCGACATCGCCGAAGGTCGCGCCCAGCGACGTTTTCAACGGCGCCACGGTTCGTCGTCGATTCGTCGCGGCGGTACTCGAGATCATCGACCGAACGGCCACCGGCCATCGCTCCTACATCCGGGGAACGATGGTGTCCTCCTCTCAGGGCGACGAGTGGAGTCTGCCCGCTGGTACTGCTCATCGAACGCCCTCATTCTGGGGCAGTCCCAGTTCGCTCTCCGTCGAGGGAGAGGAGGCTCGCGCAGCCATCCTCAAGGCGCTCGGCGTTGAACTGAGCCGCAGTCCGACCTATCGCAAGTACCGCTGACCGGTTACACGTGCTTCTTGTAGTACGCCCACTGCCCCGCGGCCAGCACCCCGACCAACACGGCGCCGACGCCGGCACACGGCCCCCACGCGACCGGTGCCGGCCAGACCAGCAGGGCAGACCCACCAAGCGCCAGCACCACCACCTGCCCATACTTCGCCCGGTGGTAAAGGCTCGCCGACTCCCGTGCCGCCTGCGCACGGCGAATCGCCCGCTGGCTCAGCCCCTCGGCCGCGCCCACCCCGTAGAGCAGCACGAGGAGCGGCAGAAACCGGACCAAGATTCCAGCGCGCAGGCCCAGCAGCTGAGTGCCGATCATCGCCACCTCGATTGCCTCCTGCCGGGCGATCCAGGTACTGCGCACGACGGTGTCCGGAATCGACATCGGCGCGCCCTCGGCGAACCGTTGCCCCATCTCGTGCAGCCCTGTCGCCTCGAAAACCAGCCCATAGAGCGCGTTGGCCGGCGCGGTCACCGCCGACGCCGATCCGCCCTGGCGAGCCGCCATGGCCGTGCCGGCCGCTAGCTCCTCGATGAGCAGAGTCCGCAGGCCGTCGACCCTCCCCGGCCAGACATGGGCGACGAACATCCAGTCCACCGTCCACGCGACCAGCAGCAGACCGGCAAGCCCCAGCGTCAGCGCGAACCCGAGCTTGAACGGCGCGAGCAGCACCCGCGCCAGCGCCCCTTCATGGAAGCTGGTGTTGCGCGAGACCATGCGCGATCTCTCCTTCGGCCCCGTCCGGCGCCGGCTCAGGCCACAACCAGGGCCCGTCCAGCAGCGCGCGCAGTGCCTCACCGATCTCCTTCAGGCCGGCTGGCATCAGCGGATCGTCGCCCGCCCCGGGGAGCGGCATGCGAATCTTGTGGAGCTGCCCGCCGTGCAGCAGCGCGAAGGCCTGCCCTTTGGGAAGTTGTACCAGGTCGGTCGGCGCCAGCATCGGCACCGTCTCGGGGGCGATCCGGTCTTCGTTGCGGCTGGCGAAGTCGGTGAACTCGCCCGGGTCGTTGGTATCGGACACCGACGACGACGCCACCGTGGAGACCACCTGCACGGTTGGCAGCTGCGTGGTCAGCAGCTCGGCGGTCGCCAGCTCCTTCACCCGCAGCATGATCAGCGTGTTGAAGTTGCCGGCGATCTGCCCGGCCTTGGGCCGCGAGCCGATGCGCGCCTCCACGTCCGACCAGGTCTGGGTGTAGGCCGTCACCTGGAAGCCCGCCCCGCCCGCCTTGTTGAGAAGCGGGATGAACTCGTCACCGATCAGCTCGTTGAACTCGTCGGCGTGGATGGCGATGCGCCGAGGCTTCACCGGCACCGGAAAGCCCCGACCGGGTCCGTACTTGTAGAGACTGCCCGCGACGCTGGTGAGGTCCGCGAACATCGAGTTGCCCACCGCGGCGGCCACCTCGTAGTCGGACAGGGCATCGAGCCCGACGTAGACGATGCCGCCCAGATTGATCACCGCGTTCCAGTCGAACACCGGCCGCCAGTCGCCCGGGGCGTTCATCGCCGGGGAAAGCAGCGCTGCCGTTCGGCCGGTGGTGAGCTTCTCCATCAGGGGCAGCAGTGAGGCCACCAGCTTGTCGAAGTGGCTCTTCTCGTAGGCGAGCGTGGAGGCCAGCGCGTGGGCGATGGGGTCGTACAGGCGCCGCCGCCGGGCGAACTCCACCAGGCTCACCGCCCGCAGCCCGCGCGACTGCAGCCCCTTGTCGAGACTCTTCTTGTCGATGGGCTGGCGCTCGAGCTCGTCCCGCCACCCGGCAGCCGTCGGCTCCCGATCCAGCCACTGCTCGAAGTAGTCCACCAGCAACGGCTCGATGTCGGAGGCATGGCGATTGATCGCCTCGTAGTCGGGCGTGCGTCCCAGCGCCACCAGCGCCCGGGCCATCACGTTCACGAAGCGCCAGACGAACTCCTTGAAGGCGGCCGACTGCCCCTCCGAGGGCAACTGCCCGGCGATGCGTGTGGCGACCTCGGTAATGCGCGAGAAACTGCCCACCGGGTTGTAACGGGCAGAGATGTCGGGGTGGCCGAGGTGGAACATGAAGAAGGCGTCGGCACGCCCGGCGCGCTGCGCCTCCGCATAAACGCGTCGCAGCAGATCCACGTCGCCCTTGGGATCGAAGACGATGACCACCTCCCCCCGGCGGATGTCCTGAGCGATCAGCAGCTCGGCCAGGCGCGTCTTGCCCACCCGCGTGGTGCCCAGCACCAGGGTGTGGCCGACCCGCTCGGAGAGGTCCATCCAGATATCGGACTCGTCGGGCTCGACGCCATGCAGGGCCGGATCGCCGCCGAGACCAGCGGGAGCGTCACCGGAAGACGCAGACCCCGGTAGCAAGTGCGTCCACCATGACGGCTGAACCAGACGCTGGCTCGCAGGCTGCCGGGCCTCGAAGAGCCGCTGGGTGTGACGCTGATCCCACCGGAACCCTCGACCGAGGTAAAGGCGATGCGCCGACCAGGGAATCGAAGCCGAGTCCATCGTGAAGCCGCGCAGCCGCCGTAGGTTGCGCCGGTAGGCGAGCGTACGGGCGCCCTGCCCGCCTCGCCAGGCGGCATGGCCGAGCAGCGCTGCAGCCAGCCCGAACTGCCAGGGCGGGCTCAGCAAAAGCCAGCCGGGTGCGATCAGCACAGCGACGCCCGCCGTCAGCGACATGCCGGCAGCGACGAGCTCGTGCGCGCCGCGAAGCCGTCCTTCCAGGGGCGCGGTCACGGGTCAGAGCCGCCAGCGACCGCGATCCGCGCGAGTCGCGGGTTGATTGGTGGGAGCGGGTCGAGCAGGCGCTGCGGCTGCTCGATGACGATCCCATGCACCTTTGCGGTGGTCTTGCCGCTTTTGGTCCACGCGTAGTCGAGCACGCTCGCCCCGTCTGCCCCGACAAGGTGCCACCCGCCTTTGAGGACGGAACGCTGCAGACGCTTCAGGGCCTCCTGGGAGTTCGCATCAGCACCCTGCCATGCCAGGAAGGACCGGAAGATGCCCGGCGACACCAGCAACAGGCCTTCGGGAACGTGATGGACCAGGGCCGCGCGGGTGTTGATCTCGATCGAACCCGCGGCCAGCCCATCGCGGAGCCAGCCGAACAACTCAGGAAGCGCCAGGGCCGACAAGGAAGCCCGCGAAGCGTTGGTCGCAAGTGCCTCAGACGCAGATCGCGCCGGCGGCGGCGCCGTGTCGGAAGCGGCCTTCGGATCGATGCGCGATGCG
>CAIKLM010000066.1 GCA_903828235.1 uncultured beta proteobacterium
CACCACCGGGTGGCCGGCGGCGGCCGCGGCGGCGACCACGCGCGCGCCGGGGTCGCTGACGGCGGGCGTGCCGGCATCGCTGACCAGCGCCACGCGCTCGCCGGCGGCCAGCCGCGCCAGCACGGCCCCGCTGGCCTCGGCCTCGTTGTGCGCGTGCAGCGCGATCAGCGCCAGCGACGGCCTCTGCAGCCCGTAGGCCTGCAGCAGCGCGCCGGCCACGCGCGTGTCCTCGCAGGCCACGGCGTCCACCAGCGACAGCACGTGCAGCGCGCGCAGCGTGATGTCGGCCAGGTTGCCGATGGGCGTGGCCACGACGTAGAGTGCGCCGCGCTCGTGGCGCTGCGCGCCGGCCAGCGCGGCGGCCGCGGCGTGCAGCAGGGAGGGGTCGGTGGCAGGCAAGACGGCGGCCGCTTCGCGCGGCGAGGAAGGCGAGGACCGCGCGCTGCAATGGCTGCAGCGACAGGGCCTCGTGCTCGTGCAGCGGCATTATCGAGTGGCGCGCGGCCCCGGCGCGCGCGCCGGCGAGATCGACCTCGTCATGCGCGAGCCCGACGGCACCCTGGTCTTCGTGGAGGTGCGTGCCCGCGCCGGCACCGCGCACGGCGGCGCCGCGGCCAGCGTGGGCCTGGCCAAGCAGCGCAGCCTGGTGTTCGCCGCGCGCAACTACCTGGCGCGGCTGGCGCACCTGCCACCGTGCCGCTTCGACGTGGTGGCCATCGACGGCGAGCGGCTCGAGTGGCTGAAGGGTGCCTTCGAGGCCGGCTGACGGCCGCCGGGCCGCCCCTGCGCGGCAGGCCAAGGCCTATGATCCCGCGCATGCTCGAACAGCGCATCCAGCAGCACATCTTCGACAGCGCCGACCTGCAGGTGCGCTCGGCCGAGGCGCTGGCCCGCCCCGTGGCCGAGGCGGCCGGTGCGCTGCTGGCCGCCCTCACCGCGGGCGGCAAGGTGCTGGTGGCCGGCAGCGGCGCCGGCGCCGTGCTGGCGCCGCACCTGGCGCGGCTGTTCACCGGCCGCTTCGAGCGCAGCCGGCCGCCGCTGGCGGCGCTGGCCCTGGCCACGCACCCGCCGCAGGCGGCGCAGGAGGTGCGCGCGCTCGGCCTGCCCGGCGACGTGCTGCTGTTCATCGACGACGCCGAGCGCGACGGCATCGCCGTCATCACCGCCGCGCAGGCCAAGGACATGACCATCGTCGTGCTGGCCGGCAAGAGCGCGCAGGCGTTCTCGGAACTTCTGGCCGAAACCGATGTCCTCGTCGCGTTGCCGCATGAACGCGGCGCCCGCGTCACCGAGCTGCAGCTGCTGGTGCTGCACTGCCTTTGCGACGCCGTCGATTTCCAATTGATGGGAGACCCCGAATCGTGACCTCGTCCCTGCTCTGGCGGCCCGCGCTGGCCGCCGCCGTGGCCCTGCTGCTGTCGGGTTGCGCGCCGCTGCTGCTGGGCGGCGCCGTCGTCGGCGGCGGGCTGGTCGCCACCGACCGCCGCACCGCCGGCACCCAGCTCGAGGACCAGGGCATCGAGTTCCGCGCCTCCGCGCGCGTGCGCGAGCTGGCCACGCTGGGCCAGATCAGCGTGAACAGCTACAACCGCGTCGTGCTGCTCACCGGCGAGGTGCCCAACGCCAACGAGCGCGCGCGCGTCGAGGACGCGGTCGGCAAGGTCGAGAACGTGCGCGGCGTCGTCAACGAGCTGGTGGTGGCGGGCAACAGCTCGCTGTCGTCGCGATCGGCCGACACGGTGCTCGCGACCAAGGTGAAGGCGACGCTGGTCGACGCCCAGGACCTGTCGTCCAACGCCTTCCGCGTGGTGGCCGAGCGCCGCGTGATCTACCTGCTGGGCCGCGTCACCCCGCGCGAGGCCGAGCGCGCGGCCGAGCTGGCCAGCCGCGTCAGCGGCGTGGAGCGGGTGGTCAAGGTGTTCGACCTCATCACCGAGGCGCAGCTGGCCGCCGAGACCGCGCTGCTGCGCGGCGGCGCGCAGGCGCCGGCGCCGGTGCAGGCGGCTCCGCAGGCCGCGTCGGCGCCGGCGCGCTGAAGGCTCAGCCCCCGAGCCGCACGATCAGGCTCGAGGTGTCCCAGCGTTGCCCGCCCCGGGCCTGGATGTCGGCGTAGAACTGGTCCACCAGCGCCGTCACCGGCAGCTGTGCGCCGTTGCGCCGCGCCTCGTCGAGCACGAGGCCGAGGTCCTTGCGCATCCAGTCCACGGCGAAGCCGAAGTCGAACCGGCCCTCGAGCATGGTCCTGCCGCGGTTGTCCATCTGCCAGCTCTGGGCCGCGCCCTTGCCGATCACGTCGAGCACCGCGGGCATGTCCAGCCCCGCGCGCTGCCCGAAGGCCAGCGCCTCGGCCAGCCCCTGCAGCAGGCCGGCGATGCAGATCTGGTTGACCATCTTCGCCAGCTGCCCCGCGCCGCTGGGCCCCAGCAGCGTGCAGGCGCGCGCGTAGGCCATCACCACCGGCCGCGCTGCGGCGAAGGGCTCGGCGTCGCCGCCGCACATGACCGTGAGCACGCCTTTCACGGCCCCGGCCTGCCCGCCCGAGACGGGGGCGTCGATGAAGTGCAGCCCCTGCTGTCGCGCCGCGGCGTGCAGTTCGCGCGCCACCTCGGCAGAGGCCGTGGTGTGGTCGACGAAGACGGCGCCCGGCTTCATGCCTGCAAAGGCGCCGTCCGGGCCGAGCGCGACGCTGCGCAGGTCGTCGTCGTTGCCGACGCAGGCGCAGACCACGTCGGCCCCGGCCGCGGCCTCGCGCGGCGTGGGGGCGTGCGCGCCGCCGTGCGCGGCGGCCCAGTCCGCGGCCTTGGCCGCGGTGCGGTTGTAGACGGTGAGGGCGTGCCCGGCCCTGGCCAGGTGCCCGGCCATGGGGTAGCCCATGACCCCCAGCCCCAGGAAGGCGACGCGGCGGGCGGCTGCGGGCGGCGTGGCGGTGGAATCGGTGCTCATGGCGCGATGCTGCCACGGCCGCGCGCGGCCGGCAGGTGCTGCGGCGCCGTCACGCCCATGCTCACGTACAGCGCGGTCACGGCCTCGACGCTCAGCTCGGCCCGCACCACCCACGCCTCGGGCACGAACATCAGGCCGCCGCCCACCGGCACCGGCGCCGTGGGCACCATCACCGGCACGCAGCGCCGTCCGTCCACCAGCACCGCCTCGGCCGTGGTCTGCAGCGCCAGCACCACGCAGCCGGGCTCGGTGCGGCCACCGAAGCTGACCCACACCGGCTGCATCGCGCGGGTGCCGTCCTCGTCGCGCTGCGACAGCAGCGACACGAAGCGCTGAACCAGGTCGTAGACGTTGCGCACCAGCGGGATGCGCCGCACGACGGCATCGACGATGCGCGCCAGGCCGTGCTGCAGGCCGCGCTCCACGAGCAGGCCCAGCAGCAGGATCGCCCCGACGATGATGCCCAGTCCGATGGCGTAGCCGACGATCTCGGAGCCCGTGACCCCCAGCCCGATGCCGCCGAGCAGCTCGCCGAAGGCGCTGCGCGGGCCCACCCACTGCAGCAGCAGGCTGACGGCCCAGGCGAACACGGCCACCGTGGCGGCCAGCGGCAACGCCGCGAGCAGCCCCGTGACGAACAGGCGCAGCAGGTGACGCGTCGCGCGCGTCACATCACCTTCAGGTGTTCGGTGCCGGCTGCCAGGTCGACGTTGCGGGCGCGCGCGCTCTGCAGCTTGATCTGCAGGCGCAGGTCGTTCACCGAGTCGGCATTGCGCAGCGCGTCTTCGTAGCTCACGTGCCGATTTTCGTACAGGTCGAACAGGCTCTGGTCGAAGGTCTGCATGCCGAGCTCGCGGCTGCGCTTCATCAGCTCCTTGAGCTCCGCGATCTCGCCCTTGAAGATGAGGTCGCCCACCAGCGGCGTGTTCAGCATGATCTCCACCGCCGCGATGCGCCCGCGCCCGGCCTCGCGCGGCAGCAGCCGCTGGCTGACCATGGCCTTGAGGTTGAGCGACAGGTCCATCAGCAGCTGCTGGCGCCGCTCCTCGGGGAAGAAGTTGATGATGCGGTCCAGCGCCTGGTTGGCGCTGTTGGCGTGCAGCGTGGCCAGGCAGAGGTGGCCGGTCTCGGCGAAGGACACCGCGTGCTCCATGGTCTCGCGGTCGCGGATCTCGCCCATCAGGATGACGTCGGGCGCCTGGCGCAGCGTGTTCTTGAGCGCCGCCTCCCAGCTGTCGGTGTCGATGCCGAGCTCGCGCTGCGTGACGATGCAGTTCTTGTGCGGGTGCACGAACTCCACCGGGTCCTCGACCGTGATGATGTGGCCGAAGCTGTTCTCGTTGCGGTGGTCGACGATGGCCGCCAGCGAGGTGCTCTTGCCCGAGCCGGTGGCGCCGACGAAGATGACCAGCCCACGCTTGGTCATCGCCACCTCCTTCAGCACCGGCGGCAGGCCCAGGCCGTCGATGGTGGGCAGCGTGGCCGGGATGGTCCGGAACACCATGCCCACCTGGCCCTGCTGCACGAAGGCGTTGACCCGGAAGCGCCCCACGCCCTGGGGGCTGACGGCGAAGTTGCACTCCTTCGAGCGCTCGAAGTCGGCCGCCTGCTTGTCGTTCATCACCGCGCGCGCCAGCGCCAGCGTGTGCTGGCCCGTCAGAGGCTGCGGGCTGACCTTGGTGACCTTGCCGTCGACCTTGATGGCCGGCGGGAAGTCGGCCGTCAGGAAGAGGTCGGAGCCGCTGCGGCTGATCATCAGCCGCAGCAGATCGTTCACGAACTTAGATGCCTGGTCACGTTCCATGGTGGTCCTGCGTGGAGCGAAAGCGAGCTTGGGGGCTCACGGTCATCCGGGGAAGTTTTCGGGGGTCTTGGCCTTGGCACGGGCCTCGGCCGGGCTGATGAGGTTGCGGCGGACGAGGTCGGCCAGGTTCTGGTCGAGCGTCTGCATGCCGAGGTTCTGGCCGGTCTGGATGGCGCTGTACATCTGCGCGATCTTGTTCTCGCGGATCAGGTTCTTGATGGCGCTGGTGCCGAGCATGATCTCGTGCGCGGCGACCCGGCCCGAGCCGTCCTTGAGCTTGCACAGCGTCTGCGAGATCACGGCCACGAGCGACTCGGAGAGCATCGCGCGCACCATCTCCTTCTCGGCCGCCGGGAACACGTCGACGACGCGGTCGATGGTCTTGGCTGCGCTGCTGGTGTGCAGCGTGCCGAACACCAGGTGGCCGGTCTCGGCGGCGGTCAGCGCCAGGCGGATGGTCTCCAGGTCGCGCAACTCGCCCACCAGGATGGCGTCGGGGTCCTCGCGCAGCGCGCTGCGCAGCGCGTTGTTGAACGACAGCGTGTGCGGGCCGACCTCGCGCTGGTTGATCAGGCACTTCTTGCTCTCGTGCACGAACTCGATGGGGTCCTCCACCGTGAGCACGTGGCCGTACTCGTTCTCGTTCAGGTGGTTCACCATGGCCGCGAGCGTGGTGCTCTTGCCGCTGCCGGTGGGGCCGGTGACCAGCACCAGCCCGCGCGGCCGCAGCGCCAGCTCGGCGAAGACGCGCGGCGTGCCCAGCTGCTCGAGCGTGAGGATCTTGCTGGGAATCGTGCGGAACACGGCGCCCGGCCCTCGGCTCTGGTTGAAGGCGTTGACGCGGAAGCGCGCCAGGCCCTGGATCTCGAACGAGAAGTCGCACTCCAGCGTGTCCTCGTAGTGCTTGCGCTGGGCGTCGTTCATGATGTCGTAGACCATCGCGTGGACCTGCTTGTGGTCCAGGGGCTCGACGTTGATGCGCCGCACGTCGCCGTGCACGCGGATCATGGGCGGCAGGCCCGCCGACAGATGCAGGTCGGAGGCCTTGTTCTTGACGGAAAAGGCCAGCAGCTGGGTGATGTCCATGCGGTCGGGGTTTTGGCGGCGGGTGTGGCCGGGGGCTGGCCAGGGTAGGCTCGGGGCATTATGGAGAGCATCGGAACGCGGCTGCAAGCCGTGAAGGGGCGCATCGCCGAGGCCTGCCGCGAGGCCGGCCGCGATGCCAACAGCGTCACGCTGCTGGCCGTCAGCAAGACCTTCGGGCCCGAGGCCGTGCGCGCCGCGCACGCCGCCGGGCAGCGTGCCTTCGGCGAGAACTACGTGCAGGAGGCGCTGGCCAAGATGGAAGCCCTGGCCGACCTGAGGGCTCAGACCGAGTGGCACTTCATCGGCCCGCTGCAGAGCAACAAGACCCGGCCGGTGGCCGAAGCCTTCGACTGGGTGCACTCGGTGGACCGGCTGCGCATCGCGCAGCGCCTGGCCGAGCAGCGCCCGGCCTGGCTGCCGCCGCTGAACCTGTGTCTGCAGGTCAACGTCAGCGGCGAGGCGTCCAAGAGCGGCGTCGCCCCGGCCGAGCTGCCGGCGCTGGCCGAGGCGGTGGCCGCCCTGCCGGCGGCGCGCGTGCGGCTGGCCGGGCTGATGAGCATCCCCGAGCCCAGCGCCGACGGCGCCACGCAGCGCGCCGCGCACCGCCGGCTGCGCGGGCTGCGCGACGAGCTGCGGGCGCGCGGCCTGGTGCTGGACACGCTGAGCATGGGCATGAGCGGCGACCTCGAGGCCGCCATTGCCGAGGGCAGCACCCTGGTGCGGGTGGGCACCGCGATCTTCGGCGCGCGCTGAGGCGGGCGTCCCGGCCGGCAGGGGGCCGACCCCGGGAATTCCGCGCGCTGCCCGGCGCGCGCGCCGCCCCGGCCGCTCAAGTTGCGGGCCCCGGCGGCCGAAAGCCCCCCAGCCATGGCCCTCCACGACCCCCTCCGTCGATGACCGAGCCCGACCCGCCGGCCCGGTCCGGCCCTCTGCGCCGCCTGCACGCGGCGCTGATGCCCGAGCACAACCGCGCCGCCACGCTGGTCTGGTGGGCCGTGGTGCTGGGCGGCGGCGCCGCGCTGGCCACTGCGCTGGCCCACCTGCTGGGCCGGCCGGCCGCGGTCTGGCTGCAGGTGGCGGCCGGCGCCGCCATCGCCATCCTGGCGGGCCTGTTCCCGGTGCGCATACCGGGTGTGAAGCACCGCTTCGCGGCCGGGGAGACTTTCTTCTTCCTGCTGCTGCTGCTGCACGGGCCGGCCGCCGCCGTGGTGGCCGCGGCCGCTGCCGGCTTCGCCGCCGCGTACCGAAGCGGCCGGCGCTGGACGCACCGCATCGGGGCGCCCGCCATGGCGGTGCTGGCCATGGGCGCCGCCGGCCTGGCTCACCGGGCCCTGATCGGCCCCGACCCGGGCTCGGGCCCGCTGCTGATCTTCGGCACCATGGCCGTGGCGCTGGGCTGCTTCGTGCTGAATGCCCTGCTCGTCGCGGTCATGGACCGCCTCCGCAGCGGCGAGCGGCTGCTGCGCCTCGGCGGCTTCGCCGGCATCGGCTGGGTGGGCGGGGCCATCGCCGCCAGCGCCGCCGTGGCCTCGCTGCTGTACCTGGTGTACCTGAGCTCGGGCCTGGGCGTGCTGACGGCGATGGTGACCACGCTGGGCATGCTGCTGGCCACGCTGCACTACGTCTTCCGCCAGCAGGAGACCGCCGAGGCCGCGCGCGCCGCCAGCGCCGAGGCCGCCGAGCGCGAGCGCGAGCTGGCCGCGCGGCACGTGCGCGAGCTCGAGGCCAGCGAGCGCCGCTTCCACAGCGCCTTCACCCACGCCAGCATCGGCATGGTGCTGCTGGCCTTCGACGGCCGCATCCTGCAGGCCAACGAGGCGCTGCGGGCCCTGCTCGGCCGCAGCCGCGACGAGCTGGTGGGCTCGCCCTTCCCCGACCTGGCGCTCGACGACGACCGGGCGCGGCTGCAGGAGCGGCTGGCGCTGGTGAACGAGCGCGAGTTCGAGGGCTTCGCGCTGGAGCTGCGCTGCCGCCACCGCGAGGGGCACGCCGTGTGGGTGTCGGCGCACTGCAGCTTCTTCAGCGAGCCCGGTTCGGGCGAGCCCTGCCTGATCCTGCAGGTGCAGGACATCACCGCCCGCCGCAAGGCCGAGCAGGACCTGCACCACCTGGCCTTCCACGACAGCCTGACCGGCCTGCCCAACCGGCGTCGCTTCCACGAACTGCTGGGGCACGCCGTGGCCTCGCACCTCGCCGCCAGCGAGGCGGGGGAGGGCGGCACCGGCTACGCCGTGATGTTCCTGGACTTCGACCGCTTCAAGCTGATCAACGACAGCCTGGGGCACGACGCCGGCGACGTCTTCCTGGTGCAGGTGGCCTCGCGCATCGTCGAGCACCTGCGCCCGCACGACGTGGTGGCGCGGCTGGGGGGCGACGAGTTCGCCGTGCTCGTGCGCCACGTCGACGGCGAGCGCACCGTGGTCGCGATGGCCGAGCGGCTGATGGACGCGCTCAAGCGCCCCTTCGTGGTTGCGGGCACCGAGCTGATGACCAGCGCCAGCATCGGCATCACCTTCAGCGCCCTGGGCTACACCAACGCCGAGGCGGTGCTGCGCGACGCCGACACGGCCATGTACAAGGCCAAGGGCGCGGGGAAGGCGCGCTACGCGCTGTTCGACGCCAGCCTGCACACCGAGGTGGCCGACCGGCTGCGCCTGGAGGGCGAGCTGCGGCACGCCATCGACGACGGCCGCCTGTCGGTGATCTACCAGCCGGTGTTCGAGCTGCCCCGCGACGACGACGCCGCGCCGCGCCTGGCCGGCTTCGAGGCCCTGGTGCGCTGGACGCACCCGGTGGACGGCACCATCGCGCCCGGCCGCTTCCTGCCCATCGCCGAGGAGGCCGGGCTGATCGTGCGCGTCACCGACTTCGTGCTGCACTGCGCCTGCCGCCAGCTCAAGGCCTGGCAGGAAGCCTCGCCGGAGCACGCGAACCTGACGATGAACGTCAACGTCTCGGGCCACGACATCGCCCACCCGGCCCTGGTGGCGCGGGTGTCGCGCGCGCTGGTGGAGTCGGGCGTGTCGCCGCGCCACCTGTGCGTCGAGCTCACCGAGAACATCCTGATGTCGCGCGTGGAAGGCGCCCTGGGCACGCTGACCGAGCTCAAGCAGCTCGGCGTGCTGCTGGCCATCGACGACTTCGGCACCGGCTACTCGAGCCTGTCGCACCTGTCGACGCTGCCGCTGGACTGCCTGAAGATCGACCGCAGCTTCGTGGCGCGGCTGGGTGCCGGCCAGGCCGAGGAGGCCGTGGTGCGCTCCATCGTGCTGCTGGGCAGCAGCCTGGGCAAGGCCGTGGTGGCCGAGGGCATCGAGACGGACGAGCAGCTGCAGCGCCTGCGCCGGCTGGGCTGCCGCTACGGGCAGGGCTACCTGCTGGGCCGGCCGCAGAAGCCCCAGGAGCTATCCGCTGTACTCGCGGCCGAGCCGGCCACGGCGGCGCTGCGCGCCGCCACGTCACCCACGCCCTGGGCGAGCCCCACCCTCCACTGAGTTGAACCCCGCCGCCAGCCTGATTCCTTGGCGGCGCGTCCATGCGTCGCTGATGCCGGACTACAACCGGCGCGCCGGCAGCACCTGGTGGCTGGTCATCGTGCTGGGCGGCGCCGCCTTGTCGTGGGCCTTGGCCGACACGGCGCAGCGGGGCCCGGAGGTGGCTGCTCAGGTGGCAGCGGCGCTGCTGCTGGCCGTGCTCGCGGCCCTGTTCCCGGTGCGCATGCCCGGCACGCGCCACGGCTACTCGGCCGGGGACATCCTCATCTTCCTGGTGCTGCTGGCGCTGGGCCCTGCCCCCGCGGTGGTGGTGGCCGCGGGCGACGCCTTCGTGGGCTCGTGGCGCACCTCCCGCCGCTGGACGAGCCGCCTGTTCAGCCCCGCCGCGGCGGCCCTGGCAATGACGCTGGCCGGCCTGGGCTTCGAGGCTGCGCTGGCGGCGGCGCAGGCCCGGGGTTTCGACGGCGTGGCCCCGCTGCTGGTGCTGGCGCTGGCGGCCTCGCTGGTGCTCGGCCTGGGCAGCCTGGCGCTCATGACGGGCGTGCTGCAGCTCAAGCGCGGCGAGCCGTTCTGGCAGCCCGGCGTGGTGCTGGGCGGCTACCGCTGGGTGGGCCTGGCCTATGCCGGCAGCGCCGTGATGGCGGCGCTGCTGTTCGTGACCGGGCGCGACCACGGCGCCCCGGCGCTGTGGGTGATGCTGCCCCTGATGGCCCTGCTGCTGGCGACCCTGCACGGGTACTTCCGCCAGCAGCAGGCGAACGAGCGGCTCGAGGCGGCCGGCGCCGAGGCCCGCGAGCGCGAGGCGCAGGCGCTGGCGCGAGAGGCCGCCGCGGCCGCGGCGCAGCTGCGCGAGCTCGAGCGCAGCGAGCGGCGCTTCCACGGCGCCTTCACCCACGCCGGCATCGGCATGGCGCTGGTGGGCTTCGACGGCCGCGTCGTGCAGGCCAACCCGGCGCTGGGCCAGCTGCTGGGCCGCGATGCCGCCGCGCTGGCCGGCCTGCCCTTCGCCGCGCTGGTGCACCCCGAGGAGCGCGCCGGCTTCGAGCAGGCGCTGGGCCTGCTGCCCGGCAGCGAGTTCCAGGCGTTCTCGCGCGAGCTGCGCTGCCTGCACGCGGCTGGCGGCAGCGCGTGGCTGGCGCTGCACGCGAGCTTCTTCACCGAGCCCGGGGCCGCCGAGCCCTGCCTCATCGTGCAGGTGCAGGACGTGGGCACGCGCCGCGCCGCCGAGGCCGGCCTGCAGCACCTGGCCTTCCACGACGTGCTGACGGGCGTGGCCAACCGCCGCCGCTTCCTCGAGTGCCTGGACAGCGCCGTGGCCCGCAGCCGCGCCGACCCGCGCCACGCCTGGGCCGTGATGTTCATCGACTTCGACCGCTTCAAGCGGGTCAACGACAGCCTGGGCCACCAGGCGGGCGACGAGCTGCTGCAGCAGGTGGCGCGCCGCGTGCAGGAGCGGCTGCGCCCGTCCGACACCGTGGCCCGGCTGGGGGGCGACGAGTTCGCCATCCTGGTGGACAGGATCGGGCACGAGCGCGACGCCGTGCTGCTGGCCGAGCGCCTGACCGAGGCGCTGAGCACGCCGTTCCACCTGGCCGGCCGGTCGCTCGTCAGCAGCGCCAGCATCGGCATCACCTTCAGCGCCTTCGGCTACGACAGCGCCGACGCCGTGCTGCGCGACGCCGACACCGCCATGTACCGCGCCAAGGCCGAGGGACGCTCGCGCTACGCCGTGTTCGACGGCGCGCTGCAGGCGGCCGTCTCGGAGCGGCTGCGCCTGGAAGGCGAGCTGCGCGACGCCGTGGCGGGCGAGCAGTTCTCGCTGGTGTACCAGCCGCTGTTCCAGCTCGGCCCCGACCGCCAGCTGCACCGGCTGGTGGGCTTCGAGGCGTTGCTGCGCTGGCAAGGCGCCGACGGCTCGGCGCGCGAGCCCGGGCAGTTCCTGCCGGTGGCCGAGGAGGCCGGGCTGATGCGCAGCGTGACCGACTTCGTGCTGCACTGTGCCTGCCGCCAGGTGGTGCAGTGGCAGCGCTCGGCCCCCGGGCTGGCCGAACTCGGGCTGAGCGTGAACCTCGGCGCGCAGGACCTGCGCCAGCCCGACCTCGTGGCGCGGGTCTCGCGCGCGCTGGTCGAGTCGGGCCTGAAGCCGCACCACCTGACGCTGGAGTTCACCGAGGGCAGCCTGCTGGACGCGCCGGCGCTGCCGGCCGCGGCGGCGCACGAGACGCTGCTGGGGCTGCGCGCGCTGGGCGTGCAGCTGGCGGTGGACGACTTCGGCACCGGCTACTCCAGCCTGTCGCGGCTGTCGCGGCTGCCCATCGACAGCCTGCGGATCGACCGCAGCTTCGTGCGCGAGCTGCACGGCGGCGACGCCGAGCAGGCCGAGGTCGTCGTCGCGGCCATCGTGCAGCTGGGCGGCACGCTGCGCAAGGCCGTGGTGGCCAAGGGCATCGAGACCGCCGAGCAGGTGGAGCGGCTGCGCGGCCTGGGCTGCGAACTCGGCCAGGGCTTCCACCTCGCGTCGCCGCTGGCGGCGGGCGACGCTGGCGGCGGGCGACGCTGGCGACTGGCTCGCGGCGCGCGGCGCGCCGCTGCACTGAGCAACCACGTCGGGTGCCGGAAAGCGCCCGTTTCCGTGCGAAGGACCCCGGGCGATTTCACGCCCGTGGGCGTGACGCGCCCGCTTCAGCGCCGGGCGGCGTTCATCACCGCCATGCCGGCCACGGCCAGCGCCCCGCCCACCAGCAGCGAGGGCTGCAGCGGCTCGCCCAGCACCAGTGCCGAACTGGCCACGCCGAACACCGGCACCAGGCTGATGTAGGCCGCGGCGCCGCCGGCGCCCAGCGCGGCCACGCCGTCGAAGTACCAGGCGTAGGCCAGCACCGTGGCTCCGGCGGCCAGGAACACCAGCGCCGCCCACACCGGCGGCGGCGCGTGCAGCGGCGCGGCCAGCGCCGCCGGCCCCTCCACCGCCAGCGCCGCGCCCAGCAGCAGCGCCGTGCCCGCGCCCGCGGTGACGGTGGTGGTGGTGAGCGTGTCGATGCCGGCCAGCAGCCGCCGGCCCATCAGCGTGTAGCCCACCCAGCAGGCCACGCAGCCCAGCAGCAGCCACTCGCCCAGCCCGAGGGCGCCGCCGAACAGCCGCCAGGGCTCGCCGCGCGTCAGCACCGTGGTCGCGCCCAGCACCGCCAGCGCCATGCCGGTGGCGATGCGCGCGTTCAGCCGCTCGCCAAACAGCCAGGCCGCGATCAGCGTGGTGAACACCGGGTTGACGGTGACGATCAGCGCCGCGCGGCTGGCCGGCACGTGCTGCAGGCCCCACATGAAGAAGGCCGTGTAGCCGAACACGCCCACCGCCCCGGCGGCCGCCAGGCCCAGCCACTGCCGCCGCGACAAGGCCGCCAGCGGCGCGAGCCCGCGCCGAGCCAGCCGCCACCACAGCGCGAACAGCAGCATCGCCAGCACGAAGCGCCAGGCGCCGCTGCTCAGCGGCGGCAGACCCTGCGCCACCACGCGCCCGGCCGGCCACGAGGCGCCCCACAGCGCCGCCATGCCCAGCAGCTTGAGGTGCACGCCGGCCGCGGCCGGCGTGCGCAGCGCGCTCAGCGCACCAGCAGCACCGGCGTGCCGCAGTGCGCCAGCACCTTGGTGGCCACCGAGCCGAGCACCAGGTTCTTCAGCGTGCCGTGGCCGTGCGAGCCCATCACGACGAGGTCGAACTTGCCCTTGGTGGCGGTGTCGGCGATGACGTCGGCCGCCGGGCCGACCTTGCCCACGAACTCGGCCTTGATGCCCTGCTTGCCGAAGAAGCTGCGGATGGGCTTGAACACCTTGTCGGCGCTCTCGTCGTAGTAGCCCTTGAGCGTGGCCTTGTCGAGCACGGCCGCGGCGCGCGGCGGCACGGCGGGCACCGCGGTGATCACCGTGTACTGGTGCTGCCCGCCGAGCCAGTCGTCGTGCGCGGCCAGGTAGGCCAGCATCTTCTTGGTGAACGAACTGCCGTCGGCGGCGACGAGGATCTTCATGGGGCCTTCTCCTGCTGGGGATCGCGGGTGTGCGTCCAGAGCCCGGAGTGTCGCATCGGCGCGCCACCCGGCTGCTTGACCCTGCTCAGACCGAGACCGCCTTCAGGGCGTCGAAGCCCGCGTCCTCGCCCTTCTTCGCCAGGCCGCGGGCCTGGCTGAGCACGCGCGCGGGGGCGCGGCCCGCGCGCGCCACGGTGTAGTCGTGGCGGCAGTGCAGGTGGCCGTGCAGCCACAGGTCGGCGCGCGGGATCAGGTCGTCGTCGGCGTTGCAGAAGCTGGCGGTGCCGGGCTGCGGGCCGTAGCGCGGGTCGGCGCTCTTCAGGCTGGGCGCGAAGTGCGTGACGACCACGGTGCGGTCGACCCCCGGGGCCGGCCGTTCGAGCTGCGCGGCCAGCCACTCGCGGCAGCGCAGGCCTTCCTCGCGCACGGCGGCGGCGTCGAAGGGGCGGCCGTGGCGCGTGGCCTTCATCACGCGCTGGAAGTAGGCTGCGGCACGCTCGGCGCGCGGGCGCTGCGCGGCGCCGAACAGGTCGAAGTCGCTCCAGCGCGTGGTGCCCAGGAAGCGCATCACGCGGCCATCGGCGGCCACGTGGCGGTGCTCGCCGCGCTCCAGGAACACGAAGCCCAACTGCTCGACGAAGCGGCGGAAGTCGCGCAGCGCCTCGTCGACGTCGCGGCCGTCGAACTCGTGGTTGCCCGCCACCACCAGCACCGGCACCGGCCAGCCGCGGAAGCGCTGGTAGCCGGCCCAGGTGCTGTCGATGTCGCCCGCCAGCACCAGAAGCTCGGCGCCGGGTGCGGGCTCGGGGTCGAAGGCCTCGGTCTCGAGGTGGAGGTCGGACAGCAGCTGCAGCTTCACGCGGCCGATGCTGCCACGGCGCGGGCCGTCAGAGCTTCTCGAGCCGCGCCTCGATCTGCTCCTTCGTGGCGGGCAGCGCGGCCGGCAGCTTGCTCTCGAGCTGCCGGAACAGCTCGGTGTGCAGCACGAGCTCCTGCTGCCAGGCGGCCTTGTCGATGCCGATCGCGGCCGCGAACTGCTCGCGCGTGAAGGCCAGCCCGTTCCAGCGCAGGTCTTCGAAGCGCGGGCTGGTGCCGAAGACGTTCTCGGCACCCTGCGCCGTGCCCTCGATGCGGCCGACCAGCCACTCCAGCACGCGCATGTTCTCGCCGTAGCCGGGCCAGACGAACTTGCCGCGATCTTCGTCAGTTTGGCCCTTGCGGAACCAGTTGACGCAGTAGATCTTCGGCAGCGTCGCGCCGCCGGCGGCGAGCTTCTCGCCCAGGTTGAGCCAGTGCTGCACGTAGTCGGCCATGTGGTAGCCCACGAAGGGCAGCATGGCGAAGGGGTCGCGGCGCACGGCGCCGTTGCCGCCGGCCATCGCGGCCGTGGTCTCGCTGCCCATGGTGGCGGCCATGTACACGCCCTCGACCCAGCTGCGCGCCTCGGTCACCAGCGGCACGGTGGTGCTGCGGCGGCCGCCGAAGATGAAGGCGTCGATGGCCACGCCCTCGGGGTTGTCCCACTCGGGGTCGAGCACCGGGTTGGCGGTGGCCGCCACGGTGAAGCGGGCGTTGGGGTGCGCGGCCTTGGCGCCCGTTTCCTTGGCGAAGGCCGGCGTCCAGTCGCGGCCCTGCCAGTCGACCAGGTGCGCCGGGGGCTGCTCGGTCATGCCCTCCCACCAGACGTCGCCGTCGTCGGTGAGCGCCACGTTCGTGAAGATCGTGTCGCTCTTCAGCGAGGCCATGCAGTTGGGGTTGGTGTGGTCGTTGGTGCCCGGCGCCACGCCGAAGTAGCCGGCCTCGGGGTTGATGGCGTACAGGCGCCCGTCGCCGTGCGGCTTGATCCAGGCGATGTCGTCGCCGATGGTCGTGACCTTCCAGCCCTCGTAGCCGGCGGGCGGCACGAGCATGCTGAAGTTGGTCTTGCCGCAGGCGCTGGGGAAGGCCGCGGCCACGTGGTATTTCTTGCCGGCCGGGGTGGTGACGCCCAGGATCAGCATGTGCTCGGCCAGCCAGCCCTGGGCGCGGCCCATGGTGCTGGCGATGCGCAGCGCGAAGCACTTCTTGCCCAGCAGCGCGTTGCCGCCGTAGCCCGAGCCGTAGCTCCAGATCTCGCGCGTCTCGGGGTAGTGGACGATGTACTTGGTGGGGTTGCAGGGCCAGGGCACGTCTTTCTGCCCGGCGGCCAGCGGCGCGCCCACGGTGTGCACGCAGGGCACGAAGTCGCCGTTGTCGCCCAGCACGTCGAGCGCGCCGCGGCCCATGCGCGTCATCGTGCGCATGCTCACGGCGACGTAGGGGCTGTCGGTGAGCTCGACGCCGATGTGGGCGATGTGGCTGCCCAGCGGGCCCATGCTGAAGGGCACGACGTACATCGTGCGGCCGCGCATGGCACCCTTGAACAAGGCGTTCTCGCCCGTCTGGAGCATCTCGCGCATCTCGCGCGGGTCCATCCAGTTGTTGGTGGGGCCGGCGTCGTCCTTGTGGGCGCTGCAGATGAAGGTGCGGTCCTCCACCCGGGCCACGTCGGAGGCGTCGCTGCGCGCCAGGAAGCTGCGCGGGCGCTTCACCGGATCGAGTTTCATCAGGGTACCGGCGGCTACGAGCTGCTCGGTCAGGCGCTGGTACTCCTCGGCGCTGCCGTCGCACCAGTGGACGTTGTCGGCTTCGGTGAGCGCGGCGACCTGCGCCACCCACTCGACGAGGCGGGCATGCCTGACGTAGGCGGGCACGTTCAGGCGCAGCCCTTCCATCGCGGGACGGTTCATCGGGGATCCAATCATGCTGAAGTGAAAAATCGGGTATCCGGCATCGGGCGAGCCTCGCGCGCGAGGCTCGCCCCATGTCGGCAGGGCCGGGGATTGTCGGACCACTGTAATCAGCCCGTAACCACCTGGGGACGGGGCCTCATGCAAGATCCGCATGCGTCGATGCAAGGGCCGGCCCGCGCGCGCCGCCCTGGCGGCAGCCCCTAGGATCGCGGGGACATGAGCGATTTCGCCCCGGCCACTGCCACCGTCGCCCACGTCTGCGTCGGCCGCGCCCGCCCGGTGGCCATCGCGGGCCGCCGCGTGGCCACCGCCATCGCCAAGCAGCCGGTGGCCGGCCGCGTGGCCGTGGGCCCGCTGGGCCTGGCCGGCGACGAGCAGGCCGACCTCGCGCGCCATGGCGGCCTCTCGAAGGCGGTCTATGCCTACCCGCAGGCCCACCTGGCCTTCTGGCAGACCGTGCGCGCGCAGGCCCGCCAGGCGCTGTGGGACGAGCCCGTGCCACCGGGCCTGTTCGGCGAGAACCTGCTGCTGGCCGGCCTGCGCGAGCAGGACCTCTGGATCGGCGACCGCCTCGCCGGCCCGGACGCCACCTTCGTGGTCAGCGAGCCGCGCACGCCCTGCTTCAAGTTCGAGGCGGCGATGGGCTTCGCGCAGGCCGGCCGGCTGATGGCCGACAGCGGCTTCTGCGGCGCCTACCTGGCCGTGCTGCACCCCGGCAGCGTGGCCGAGGGCGACGTGCTGCGGCTGAAGCCGGGCCCGCGCGAGGTGAATCTGCGCGAGCTGTTCCGCGCCCGCATGGGGCGCGGCTGAGCCGCCGGCATCAAGCCGCGGGCGGCAGCGTCGGGTAGTCGGTGTAGCCCGGCGCGCCGCCGCGGTAGAAGGTGCTGCGGTCGGGCTCGTTCCAGGGCGCGTTCTCGCGCAGCCGGCGGCCGAGGTCGGGGTTGGCGATGAAGGGCCGGCCGAAGCTCACCACGTCGGCGTGCCCCGACGCCACGGCCGCGAGCGCCATCTCGCGGGTGTAGCCGTTGTTCACCATCCAGGGGCCCGCAAAGGCGCGGCGCAGCGCGGCGTAGTCGAAAGGCTGGCCGTTCACGGCCACGTCGCGCGTGCCGCCGGTGGCGCCTTCCACCACCTCGACGAAGGCCAGCCCCAGCGGCGCCAGCGCCTGCAGGGCCGCGGTGAACAGGGCCAGCGGGTCGCTGTCGGCGGCGGCGCCGTTGGACGGCGTGACCGGCGAGATGCGCAGCCCCGTGCGCCCGCCGCCCACCGCCCCGGCCACGGCCTGCATCACCTCCACGAGGAAGCGGATGCGGTTCTCGATCGGGCCGCCGTAGCGGTCGGTGCGGTCGTTGATGGTGTCGCGCAGGAACTGGTCGATCAGGTAGCCGTTGGCGCCGTGCACCTCCACGCCGTCGAAGCCGGCCTCCAGGGCCAGCTCGGCGCCGCGGCGGAAGTCGGCCACCACGCGCGGCACCTCGTCGGTGGCCAGGGCGCGCGGCGCCGTGCACTCGGCCATGCCGGTGTCGACGAGCGTGCGGCTGCCGCTGGCGCGGTTGGTGCTGCTCTCGGGCGCGGCGCCGCCGGGCAGCAGGCTGCAGTGCGAGATGCGGCCCACGTGCCACAGCTGGCAGACGATGCGGCCGCCGCGGGCGTGCACGGCGTCGGTCACCTGCCGCCAGGCGCGCACCTGCTCGGCGCTGTGGATGCCCGGCGTGTCGATGTAGCCGTGGCCCATGGGGCACACGGGCGTGGCCTCGGTGATGAGCAGGCCGGCGCCGGTGGCGGGGTCGGCGCGCTGCGCGTAGTACTCGGCCACCAGCGGCGTGGGCACCTGGCCGGGCGAGCGGTTGCGGGTGAGCGGCGCCATCGCGATGCGCGTGGCCAGCGGGATGTCGCCGAGGCGGATGGGGTCGAACAGGGAGGGTGTGCTCATGGGGTGCGAGTCTGGCGCGCCGCGCGAACCGGTGCCGGCAGTCGGATTGGGGCCGCCGGTCCCCGCCGCCGGCCGTGGCACAGTCCGCCCCCATGCTTGCCTACCGCCACGCGTTCCACGCCGGCAACCACGCCGACGTGCTCAAGCACGTGGTGCTGCTGGCCGTCCTCGAGTACCTCGACACCAAGCCCGCGGGCTGGCGCTGCATCGACACCCACGCCGGGGCCGGCGGCTACTCGCTGGAAGGCACCTACGCGCAGAAGAAGGCCGAGTACGCCGACGGCATCGGCCGCCTCGTGGGCCGCGACGACCTGCCCGGGCCGGTGGCGGCGCTGGTGCGGCAGGTGCAGGCCTTCAACGACGGCAAGGGCCTGCGGCAGTACCCCGGCTCGCCCGCCCTGGCCCACGCCTGCCAGCGCGAACAGGACCAGCTGCGCCTGTACGAGATGCACCCGACCGAGCACAAGATCCTGCACTCCTATCTCGGCGACGAGCCCGGCGTGCAGGTCCACCTGGGCGACGGCTTCGGCGCCATCAAGGCGCAGCTGCCGCACGCCACGCGGCGCGCGGTGCTGCTGATCGACCCGCCCTACGAGCTGAAGACCGACTACGCGCGCACGCTGGCCGCCGTGCGCGAGGCGCTGGAGCGCATGCCCGAGACCATCGTGATCGTCTGGCTGCCGCAGCTGCAGCTGCTGGAGGCGGCCCAGCTGCCGCAGCGCCTGAAGGCGGCGGCCGAGGCCGGCGCGCGCAAGGGCTGGCTGCACGCGCGGCTGACGGTGGCGCCGCCGCTGGAGCGCGGTTTCGGCCTGCTGGGCAGCAGCGTCTTCGTGGCCAACCCGCCGCACACGCTGTTCGCCACGCTGCAGCCGGTGCTGCCCTGGCTGGCGCAGGCGCTGGCGCAGTTCGACGGCGCCCGCAGTGCGCTGGAGAAATCGGGCAAGGCCTGATCAGATGGGCCTCAGCGGCCCCTTGAAGCGCTCCTTCAGCGGCTCGCCCGGCAGCGGCGGGAAGTCCACCGGCGTGGCGGGCACCCCGTGCTCGGGCAGCGCGTCGACGAGGTGGCGGATCAGCGCCAGGCGACCGCGGCGCTGGTCGTTGAAGTCCACCAGCGTCCACGGCGCGTGCCGTGGTGTGCGTGGCCTCGAGCATGCGGTGGCGGGCCTCGGTGTAGGCGGCGTAGCGGCCGCGCGCCTCCAGGTCCACGGGGCTGAGCTTCCAGCGCTTGAGCGGGTCGGCCAGGCGCTCGGCGAAGCGCTGCTCCTGCTGCGCCTGGTCGACCGTGAGCCAGTACTTGAACAGCAGGATGCCGTCGTCGAGCAGCATGCGCTCGAACACCGGCGCCTGCTCGAGGAAGGCCGCGGTCTGCTCGGGCGTGCACCAGCCCATCACCGTCTCGACGCCGGCGCGGTTGTACCAGCTGCGGTCGAACAGCACGATCTCGCCGGCGCCGGGCAGGTGCGCCACGTAGCGCTGGAAGTACCACTGCGTGCGTTCGCGCTCCGTGGGCTTGGGCAAGGCCACGACGCGGCACATGCGCGGGTTCAGCGGGTGGCTGATGGCGCTGATGACGCCGCCCTTGCCGGCGGTGTCGCGGCCCTCGATCAGCACCACGAGCCGCTTGCCCGTGTGCTGCAGCCAGCGCGCCACGGTGTCGAGCTCCAGCTCCAGCGGCGCGAGCTTCTCCAGGTACTCGGCCTTGCCCATGCCCTTGGCCTTGCCCGCCGCGGCGGAGCGGGCCTTGTCGCTGCGCTGTTGGTTTGCCTTGCCCATGCCGCGGGTCCTCGGGGTGGTGGTCGGCGCAGTCTGGGCTCGGCGCCGCCGGGGCGTCAAGCAGCGGGCCCGGAGTCCCGGCCGCCCGCCAGCCGCTCGAGGTGGCGCTTCAGCGCCGGCCAGGCGGCTCGGCAGGCGGCGCCGTCGTCGCGCGCGGCGCCGGCTTCGAGCTGCCGTGCGAGGGCCGCGCCGTCGTCGTCGCCCAGCGTGGCCAGCGCGCCCTTCAGGCTGTGGGCCTGGCGGCGCAGCGCCGGCCAGTCGGCCGCTTCCATGGCCCGGGCCAGGGCCCGGGCGTCGGCCTCGAACTGCCGCAGCGCGGCCTCGCGGAACGCCAGGTACAGCGCGGCGTCGCCGCCGAACTGCCGATCGACCACCTGCTGCTCGGCCGCGCCCAGCGCGGCCGCCACCGGCGCCCGGCGGCCCGGCAGCAGGCCCGCGGCCTCGGCCACGCAGTCCAGCAGCTCGCCGGTCGACACCGGCTTGCCGAGTTCGCGCCACACGTCCAGCGCCTGCAGCCGCGCCCGCGTGGTGGCGTTGAGCCCGGCGCTGAACACCGCCAGCCGCGCGCCGGCGCGCAGCGCCGGATCGGCCACCACCGAGGCCAGCAGCGAGAAGCCGTCCTCGCCGGGCATCATCAGGTCGGTCAGCAGCAGCGCCGCGGGGGCCTGGCGCAGGGCGGCGCGCGCGGCGCCGGCATCGGCGCAGGTGACGACGTCGACCGGCAGGTCCTCCAGCGCCATGGCCACGAAGCGGCGGATCGTCGCGTCGTCGTCGACGAACACCACGCGCGGCCGCGCCGCCCCGGGCGGCGGACCGCTCACGCCGGCAGCGCGGTGCCGGACCGGGTGTCGGCCAGCGCCTGCGCCAGCAGCCCCGGCAGCTCGGCGGCCAGCCGCGTCTTGTGCACGACGGGCAGCCCGCCCAGCGCGAAGGCGTAGGGCTCGAGCGCCTCGCCCTCCAGCGCGGTGATGACGATCAGGCGGCTGCGCGCGAACGCCGGGTGCGAGCGCAGGCCCGTGATCAGCGTGGCGCCGTCGATGCCGGGCAGCAGGATGTCGACCAGCAGCACCTCGGGCTCGAGCTTGCCGGCCATCGCCAGCCCGGCGATGCCGTCGTCGGCCAGGTGCAGCTCGACCTGCGGGAAGCGGCTCTTCAGCAGCAGCTGCACCAGCGTCTGGAAGTGGCGGGAGTCCTCGATCAGCAGCACCCGCGGCGCGGCGCCGGGCTCCGCGGCCTCGACGGGCGCGGCCGGCGACGGCCCCACGGCGGGCCCCAGCGGCGCCGGCCGCGAGGGCCCGGCCTGGCGCCCGGCCAGCCAGCGGTCCACCGACTGGCGGCGGATGCGGCGGTGGCCCCCGGGCGTCTTCCAGGCCTCGAGCTCGCCACGGTCGACCATCAGCTGCACCGACCGCACCGCCAGGCCCAGCCGGCGGGCCACCTCGACGGTGGTGCAGTCGTCGCGTCCGGGCGGCGATGGGTCGGTGCTCATCCGCGCAATTCTGCCGTTTGGGCCTGGTTCCCGGCAAATCGGTCGAAATGGCCGTAGCATTTCTAGCATAGTACAGATCAGGTTCGCACCACCCGCACTGCCTTGCACAAGATCCTGCTCGTCGAAGACCACGCCGACATCCGCCGCCTCATCCGCATGACGCTGGAGTTCGAGTCGGTCGAGATCCACGAGGCCGCCGATGGCGCCACCGGCCTGGCCCTGGCGCGGGCCTTGCAGCCCGACCTCGTGCTGCTCGACCTGATGATGCCGGGCGCGATGGACGGCCTGGCCCTGTGCCGCGCCCTGCGGGCCGACCCCGCGCTGGCGCGGGTGCCGGTGGTGGTGCTGTCGGCACGCGGCCACGCCAGCGACCACCAGGCCACGCGCGAGGCTGGCGCCGACGCCCACCTGGTGAAGCCCTTCAGCCCCATGCAGCTGCTCGAGCTCACGGGCTCGCTGCTCGGCACCTCGGCTTGACGACATTCACCCCATGCCCACCGCCCCGATGCCGCTGCCTGCGCCCCCTGCGCCGTCGTGGACGCCGCCGGACCGCTGCTTCAGCGACGACGCCGGCGCCCAGATGGAGCGCCTGGTGGCCGACTTCGGCCGCATGTACCGCGAGCGCAACGAGGCGCTGCGCGAGGTGGCCCAGGCGCACCACGACGCGCTGATGCGGCTGTCGCGCGCGGCCGAGTTCCGCGACGACGAGACCGGCGTGCACATCGTGCGCATCGGCTGCCTGGCGCGGACGCTGGCGCTGCGGCTGGGCCAGCGGCCCGAGTGGGCGCAGCTGCTGCGCCACGCCGCGCCGATGCACGACGTCGGCAAGATCGGCATCCGCGACGCCGTGCTCAAGAAGCCGGGCTCGTTCACCGGCGAGGAGCGGGCCGAGATGAACCGCCACCCGCTCATCGGCGCCGAGATCCTCGGCCGCTCGCGCATCCCGCTGTTCCAGCTCGCCGCCGAGGTGGCGCTGACGCACCACGAGCGCTGGGACGGCCGCGGCTACCCGTCGCGGCTGGCCGGCGAGGCGATCCCGCTGTCGGGCCGCATCGTCGCGGTGGTCGACTACTTCGACGCCCTGACCATGGACCGCTGCTACCGCCGCGCGCTGCCCGACCCGCAGGCGCTGAGGATGCTCGCCCGCCAGCGCGGCAAGGCCTTCGACCCGCAGGTCGTCGACGCCTTCCTGGCGCACGCCGACGAGCTGATCGGGCTGCGCGACGACATCAACCGCCGCGGCCCGGACTTCGACGAGCAGCCCGCCGAGCCGGCCTGGCGCGCGCCCGGCGCCGGCCGGCCCTGAAGAGGCCCCGGGGGACCCGCCCGAGCGATGACGCCGCCGCGCCCGCCATCGCCACGACGCCGCCTGCTGGCCGCTGCCGGCGGCCTGCTGCTGCTGGCGGCCGCGCTGGCCCTGCCAGAGCGCGCGCAGGCCCAGGGCGTGCTCGAGCGCGTGCGTGCGGCCGGCACGGTGCGCGTGTGCGTCTGGCCCGACTACTACGGCGTCAGCCTGCGCAACCCGCGCACGCAGCAGTTCGTGGGCATCGACATCGACCTGTCGGCCGAGTTCGCCCGCGACCTCGGCCTCAAGCTGCAGTACGTCGACTCGTCGTTCGCGAGCCTGATCGCCGACCTGGAAGGCGACCGCTGCGACGTCGCGATGTTCGCCGTCGGCATGCTGCCGCAGCGCATGGAGCGGCTGCGCTTCACGCGCCCGTACCTGCAGAGCGACATCTACGGCATCACGACCCGCGGCAACCGGGTCGTGCAGCGCTGGGAGGACATCGACCGGCCCGGGGTCGCCGTGGCTGTGCAGGTCGGCACCTTCATGGAGCCGGTGATGGCGGCCACGCTGCGGCACGCGCGGCTGGTGCGCGTGAGCCCGCCCACCACGCGCGAGCGCGAGCTGGAGGCCGGCCGCGTCGACGTGTTCATGACCGACTACCCCTACAGCCGCCGGCTGCTCGACAACGCCGACTGGGCCACGCTGATCGCCCCGCCACGGCCCTTCCACGTGCTGCCCTACGCCTACGCCGTCAAGCCGGGTGACGCCGCCTGGCTGGCCGAGGTCGACGGCTTCGTCGAACGCATCCAGCGCGACGGGCGGCTCGAGGCCGCGGCCCGCCGGCACGGCTTGTCGTCCATCGTGCGGCTGAAGTGAAGCGGCTCGACTGGCGGCGCCTGCCGCCCCACCGCGTCGTGGCCCTGGCCGGCGGGCTGCTGGGGCTTGCGCTGGCCGCGGCGCTGGTGCTGCCGGTGCTGGTGGAGCCCTCCGGGGCGGCCGCGGGCGCGCCGTGGTGGCGCGACGGCCGCGGCCGCCTCGCCGTCGGCCTGGGCGTGCTGCTGGCGACCTTTGCGCTGACGCTGCTGGCCGTGCGCAGCCTGCGCGCCCGCGCCGCGAGCCAGGACCGCGTGGCCGCGCGCGAGCGCGAGATGAGCCTGATCCTGTCGGGGCTGCAGGAGCTGGTCTTCCGCTGCGACGCCGACGGCCGGCTGACCTTCGTGAACCCGGCCTGGGAGCGCCTGACGGGGCGGCCCGCCGCGGAATGGATCGGCCGGCCGTTCGCCGACGCCGTCGTCGCCGACCGGCGCAAGGACGCCCGCCGCCTGCTGCTGCCCCTGCCGGCTGACGGCAAGACGCGCAGCGGTTCGCTGGCGTTCCGCTCGGCCCGCGGCGAGGCTGTGCCCCACGAGTGCATCGCCACGCCGCTGCCCGACGGCGAGGGATTCGTCGGCAGCGCCGTCGACGTGACCGAGCGGCTGCAGGTGCGCGGCCGGCTGCAGTCGCAGCTCAGCTTCACCGAGATGCTGCTGGAGAGCAGCCCGCTGCCGATGTCGGTGGTGGGGCGCGACCGCCGCTACCGCATCGTCAACCGCGCCTGGGAGGTGTTCAGCGGCCGGCGGCGCGAAGACGCGATCGGCGGCCCGGTCGGGGCCCACCTGTCGCCGCTGGAGCGGCAGGAGCACGAGGCCCGCGACGCCGCGGTGTACGCCACTGGCGAGCCGCAGCGCTACGAGGCCCGCGTGCCGCACGCCGACGGCACGATGCGCGACGTGGTGATCGAGAAACGGGCCCTGCCGGGCCGCGACGGCGGGGCGCCGGCGGGCATCCTGGCGGTGATCATCGACGTGACCGAGTACCGCGCGGTCGAGCGCGCCACCCGCGAGGCGCGCGACGCCGCCGAGGACGCATCGCGCGCGAAGAGCGAGTTCATCGCCAACATCAGCCACGAGCTGCGCACGCCGCTGCAGTCCATCATCGGCTTCTCGGAGCTGGGCGTCCGGCGGGCCGGCGAACACGCCCGTCTGGCCGCCATGTTCGGCGACATCCACGCGTCGGGCCAGCGCATGCTGGCGCTGGTGAACGACCTGCTCGACGTGGCCCGCATCGAGAGCAGCGCCGGCACGCTGCACCTGGAGCGCGGCGACCTGCGGCTGCCCGTGCGCGAGGTGCTGCGCGAGCTGCAGCCGCTGGCGGCGCAGCGCGGCGTGACGCTGGCCGAGTCGCTGCCCGCCACGCCGATGCTGGCCAAGCTCGACCCGCTGCGCTTCGGGCAGGTGGTGCGCAACGTGCTGGCCAACGCCATCCGCTTCTCGCCCGAGGGCGGGCGCATCGACATCGAGGCCGACGTCACCGACGCCGGGCAGTGGCGCCTGGCCATCGGCGACCGCGGCCCCGGCATTCCCGAGGGCGAGCTCGAGGCCATCTTCGAGGCCTTCGTGCAGAGCAGCCGCACCAAGGACGGCTCGGGCGGCACCGGCCTGGGACTGGCCATCAGCCGCACCATCATGCAGGCCCACGGCGGGCACATCGCGGCGCACAACCGCGAGGGCGGCGGCTCGGTGTTCGAGATCGTGCTGCCGGCGCGCAGCGGCGACACCATCCCGGCCCCGCTGTGAACCGGCCGTGAAAAAGCCGCCGGCCCTGGCGGGGCGGCGGCTTCGGTATGGCGGGCGCGGCGACTTACTTCTTGCGGAGCTTCTGGATCGCGGCCAGCTGCGCCGCCATGGTGGCGAACTCGCTGGTGGCGGCGGCCAGGTCGATGTCGCTCTTGGCGTTCTTCATGGCCTCTTCGGCGCGCTTCTTGGCCTCGGCGGCCTTGGCCTCGTCGAGGTCGTGGCCGCGGATGGCGGTGTCGGCGAGCACCGTCACCACGCCCGGCTGCACCTCGAGGATGCCGCCGGCGACGAAGACGAACTCCTCTTCGCCGTTGTCGGCGCGCTCGATGCGCACGGCACCGGGCTTGATGCGCGTGATCAGCGGCGTGTGGCGCGGCAGGATGCCGAGCTCGCCGTTTTCGCCCGGCAGGGCGACGAACCGGGCCTCGCCGCTGAAGATGCTCTCCTCAGCCGAGACCACGTCCACGTGCAGGGTGCTTGCCATCGGGTTGTCCTTACGGTGTCAGGCTGGCCACGGCCAAGCAGAAGCCGCGGATCCGGCTCCGCCGGTCCGCTGGCGAACGGCCCCCTCGGGGGGTGGCGAGCGCCAGCGAGCCCGGGGGCCCATCAGTTAATCTTCTTGGCCTTCTCGAAGGCCTCGTCGATGGTGCCGACCATGTAGAAGGCCTGCTCGGGCAGGTGGTCGCACTCGCCGGCCACGATCATCTTGAAGCCGCGGATGGTTTCCTTCAGCGGCACGTACTTGCCGGGCGTGCCCGTGAACACCTCGGCCACGTGGAAGGGCTGGCTCAGGAAGCGCTGGATCTTGCGCGCGCGCGCCACGGCCAGCTTGTCCTCGGGCGAGAGCTCGTCCATGCCCAGGATGGCGATGATGTCGCGCAGCTCCTTGTAGCGCTGCAGCGTGGCCTGCACGGCGCGGGTGACGCCGTAGTGCTCCTCGCCGACGACGTTGGGGTCGATCTGGCGCGAGGTGCTGTCCAGCGGGTCCACCGCGGGGTAGATGCCGAGCGCGGCGATGTCGCGGCTCAGCACCACGGTGGCGTCCAGGTGGGCGAAGGTCGTGGCCGGCGAGGGATCGGTCAGGTCGTCCGCGGGCACGTACACGGCCTGGATCGAGGTGATCGAGCCCACCTTGGTGGAGGTGATGCGCTCCTGCAGGCGGCCCATTTCCTCGGCCAGCGTCGGCTGGTAGCCCACCGCCGAGGGCATGCGGCCCAGCAGCGCGGACACTTCCGTGCCGGCCAGCGTGTAGCGGTAGATGTTGTCCACGAAGAACAGCACGTCGCGGCCCTCGTCGCGGAACGACTCGGCGATGGTCAGGCCCGTCAGCGCCACGCGCAGGCGGTTGCCCGGCGGCTCGTTCATCTGGCCGTAGACCATGGCCACCTTGGACTCGGGCAGGTTGTCCTGCACGACGACCTTGGAGTCGGACATCTCGTGATAGAAGTCGTTGCCCTCGCGGGTGCGCTCACCCACGCCGGCGAACACCGACAGGCCCGAGTGCGCCTTGGCGATGTTGTTGATGAGCTCCATCATGTTCACGGTCTTGCCGACGCCGGCGCCGCCGAACAGGCCCACCTTGCCGCCCTTGGCGAACGGGCAGATCAGGTCGATCACCTTGATGCCGGTCTCCAGCAGCTCCTGGCTGGGGCTCAGCTCGTCGTAGGCGGGGGCCTTGCGGTGGATCGAGGCCGTCAGCTCGTGGCTGACCGGGCCGCGCTCGTCGATGGGGTTGCCCAACACGTCCATGATGCGGCCCAGCGTGGCCTTGCCCACCGGCACGGTGATGGGCGCGCCGGTGTTCGTCACCACCAGGCCGCGCTTGAGGCCGTCGGACGAGCCCAGCGCGATGGTGCGCACGATGCCGTCGCCGAGCTGCTGCTGCACCTCGAGCGTCAGGGCGCTGCCTTCCATCGTGAGCGCGTCATAGATGTGCGGCATCTGGTTGCGGGGGAACTCGACGTCGACCACGGCGCCGATGCACTGGACGATCTTTCCTTGCGACATGTTGTGTCCTCTTGAATCGAATATCGTGGTGGAACGTCAGCCCGAGATGGCGGCCGCGCCGCCCACGATCTCGGACAGTTCCTTGGTGATCGCGGCCTGGCGCGTCTTGTTGTAGATGAGCTTGAGCTCACCGATCAGCGTGCCGGCGTTGTCGGTGGCGGCCTTCATGGCCACCATGCGCGCGCTCTGCTCGCTGGCCATGTTCTCGGCCACGGCCTGGTAGACCAGCGCCTCGATGTAGCGCGTGAGCAGGTCGTCGATGACGGTGGGCGCGTCGGGCTCGTAGATGTAGTCCCAGCCGTACTGCTTCTTCTCGGCGGCGCTCTGCTCCAGGCGCGACGCACTCAGCGGCAGCAACGGCTCGACCATCGGCTCCTGCTTCATCGTGTTGATGAACTTGGTGTAGCAGAGGTAGACGGCGTCGAGCTTGCCCTCGACGAAGGCATCGAGCATCACCTTGACCGGGCCGATGAGCTTTTCCAGCTGCGGGGCGTCGCCCAGCTGCGTGGCGTGGCTCACGACGCTGGCGCCGATGCGGTTGAGGAAACCAAAGCCCTTGTTGCCGATGGCCACCGTGTGGATGGTGCCGCCCGACGACTGGACTTCCTTCATCTTGGTGGTTACCGCGCGCAACACGTTGGTATTGAGGCCGCCGCACAGGCCCTTGTCGGTGGTGACCACGATGAAGCCGACGTTCTTCGGGTTGGCCGAGGCCCGCAGGTACGGGCTCTTGTACTCGGGGTTGGCTTCCGACAGGTGCGCCGTGATGTTGCGGATCTTGTCGGCGTAGGGCCGCGCGGAGCGCATGCGCTCCTGCGCCTTGCGCATCTTGCTGGCGGCGACCATCTCCATGGCCTTGGTGATCTTCTTGGTGTTCTCCACCGACTTGATCTTGCCGCGTATCTCTTTGCCGACCGCCATGGTCCTGCTCCTTCGCTGCGCCGGCTGCTTAGGCGAACGACTTCTTGAACGCGGCGATCGCGCCGGCGAGCTCTTCCTCGGCGGCCTTGTCCATCGCCTTGTCGTTCTCGAGCTTGGCCAGCAGCGCGGCGTGGCTCGCCTTCAGGTGCTGGTGCAGGCCGCTTTCGAACGCGAGCACCTTCTTGACGTCGATGTCGTCGAGGTAGCCCTTGTTCACGGCGTAGATCGAGGCGGCCATCAGGCTGATGGGCAGCGGCGAGTACTGCGGCTGCTTGAGCAGCTCGGTCACGCGGGCGCCGCGGTCGAGCTGCTTGCGCGTGGCGGCATCCAGGTCCGACGCGAACTGCGCGAAGGCGGCCAGTTCGCGGTACTGCGCCAGGTCGGTGCGGATGCCGCCCGACAGGCTCTTGATCAGCTTGGTCTGCGCCGCACCGCCCACCCGCGACACCGAGATGCCGGCGTTGATGGCGGGGCGGATGCCGGCGTTGAACAGGTTGGTTTCCAGGAAGATCTGGCCGTCGGTGATCGAGATCACGTTCGTGGGCACGAAGGCCGAGACGTCGCCGGCCTGCGTCTCGATGACGGGCAGCGCCGTCAGCGAGCCCGTCTTGCCCTTGACCTCGCCCTTGGTGAAGGCCTCGACGTAGTCGGCGTTCACGCGTGCGGCGCGCTCGAGCAGGCGGCTGTGGAGATAGAACACGTCGCCGGGGAAGGCCTCGCGGCCCGGCGGGCGGCGCAGCAGCAGCGACACCTGGCGGTAGGCCACGGCCTGCTTGGACAGATCGTCGTAGATGATTAGCGCGTCTTGCCCGCGGTCGCGGAAGTACTCGCCCATCGTGCAGCCCGAGTAGGCCGACACGTACTGCATCGCCGCCGATTCAGAGGCCGAGGCGGCCACGACGATGGTGTAGTCCATCGCGCCGGCCTGCTCCAGCGAGCGCACCACGTTCTTGATCGAGCTCGCCTTCTGGCCGATCGCGACGTAGATGCAGGTCATGTTCTGACCCTTCTGGTTGATGATCGCGTCGATGGCCACGGCCGTCTTGCCGGTCTGGCGGTCGCCGATGATCAGCTCGCGCTGGCCGCGGCCGATGGGCACCATGGTGTCGATGGCCTTCAGGCCCGTCTGCACCGGCTGGTCCACGCTCTTGCGCGCGATCACGCCCGGGGCGACCTTCTCGATCACGTCGGTCATCTTGGCGTTGATCGGGCCCTTGCCGTCGATCGGCTGGCCCAGCGCATTGACGACGCGGCCGATGAGCTCGGGGCCCACGGGCACCTCGAGGATGCGGCCCGTGCACTTGACGGTGTCGCCCTCGGAGATGTGCTCGTACTCGCCCAGGATCACCGCGCCGACGCTGTCGCGCTCCAGGTTCAGCGCCAGGCCGTAGGTGGCTTGGCCGCTGGCAGTGGCGGGGAACTCGAGCATTTCGCCGGCCATCACGTCAGACAGGCCGTGCACGCGCACGATGCCGTCGGTGACGGAGACCACCGTGCCCTGGTTCTTGATGTCCGCGCTGGCCGAGAGGCCCTCGATGCGGGACTTGATCAGCTCGGAGATTTCTGCGGGATTCAGGTTCATGGGGTTCTCCTTGAACTCACGCGGCGAGCGTGAGCTTCATCTGTTCGAGGCGGGCCTTGACCGAGGTGTCCAGCACCTCGTCGCCCACGGTCACGCGGATGCCGCCGATCAGGTCGGGGCGCACTTCCACGCGGGCATTGAGGCGGCGGCCGAAGCGCTTCTCGAGCGCGGCCAGCACCTCGCTCAGCTGCGCGGGCTCGATCGGGAAGGCGCTCTCGACGAGCGCATCCGACACGCCGCTGTCGGCGTTGACGAGCGTGGCGAACTGCGCGGCGATCTCGGGCAGCGCGGCCAGTCGGCCGTTCTCGAGCACCGCACGCAGCAGGTTGCCGGCCTTGGGCGACAGCGAGACGCCCTGCTGCAGCGCGACACCGGCGACGACGTCGAAGACCTGGTCCGACGACACCTTGGGGTTGTCGGCGAACTGCTTCAGCACCGGGTCGGCGGCCAGCGCGGCCAGCGCGACGACCTGGCTCTTCAGCGCGGCGGCATCGGCGCCGGCGGCCTTGAACAGCGCTTCGGCGTAGGGCCGGGCGAGGGTGGCGATCTCGGCCATCGTCGTGCCCTTTAAAGCTCGGTCTTCAGGCGCGAGAGCAGCTCGGCGTGGACGCCGGCGTTGACTTCGCGCTTGAGGATGGCCTCGGCTCCCTTGACGGCCAGGCCGGCGACCTGGTCGCGCAGCACCTCGCGGGCCTTCATCGACTCCTGCTCGGCCTCGGCGCGGGCGGCAGCGATGATCTTGGCGGCTTCCTCGGACGCGCGGCCCTTGGCCTCCTCGACCATCTGCTGCGCCAGGCGCTCGGCATCGGCCAGCCGCTTCGCGGCGTCGTCGCGGGCGGCCGACAGCTGCTGTTCGACGCGCGTGTTGGCCGCAGCCAGGTCGGCCTTGGCCTTGTCGGCGGCGCTCAGGCCTTCGGCGATCTTCTTGGCGCGTTCGTCCAGCGCCGCCGTGATCGGCGGCCAGATGAAGCGCATCGTGAACCAGACCAGGATCGCAAAGACGATCAGCTGGAAGATGAGTGTGGCGTTGATGCTCATGGCATGCCCAAGTCGCGAGTCCTACCAAGCGAACGCCACGGAACCGGCTTGGCCGGGCCGTCGGCGTTGCCCCCTTGAGGCGGAGCGGCGAAGCCGCTCCGGGGGTGGACGGATTTACTTCGGCAGGTTGGCGATCTGGGCCAGGAACGGGTTGGCCGTGGCGAACCACAGGGCGATGCCGGTGCCGATGATGAAGGCCGCGTCGATCAGGCCGGCGAGCAGGAACATCTTGGTCTGCAGTTCGCCCATCAGCTCGGGCTGGCGCGCGGCCGACTCGAGGTACTTGGCGCCCATGATGCCGATGCCGATGCAGGCGCCGATGGCACCCAGACCGATGATCAGGCCGGCGGCCAGGGCGACGAAGCTGATGACTTCCATGTTGTGCTCCAGAGTAGGAAGGTTGGGTTGGAAAGGGAACGAGAAGATGAAGGGGGTCGCGAGGGCAGCGCCGGTCGGGGAAAGGCGCTGCCTTCGGTCAGGGGATCAGTGGGCGTCGTGCGCCTGGCCGACGTAGACCAGCGTGAGCATCATGAACACGAAGGCCTGCAGCGTGATGATCAGGATGTGGAAGATCGCCCAGATGGTGCCGGCGACGATGTGGCCGATGCCGAGGAAGATGCCCGTGGCCGACAGCGTGAAGGCGCCGCCCATGAGCGCGATCAGGAAGAAGATCAGTTCGCCGGCGTACATGTTGCCGAACAGCCGCATGCCGTGGCTCAGCGTCTTGGCGAAGAACTCGATCAGCTGCATCAGCAGGTTCACCGGCCACAAGGCCGGGTGGTTGCCGAAAGGCGCGGTGATCAGCTCGTGCGCCCAGCCGCCGACGCCCTTGATCTTCATGTTGTAGAAGAGGCAGACCAGCAGCACGCCGATGGCCAGGCCCATGGTCACCGACAGGTCGGCGGTGGGCACCACGCGCATGTAGTCCTTGGCGCCGAACACGGCATGCAGGCCCATGTGATCCCAGATGTACGGGAACAGGTCGACCGGCAGCAGGTCCATCGCGTTCATCAGGAAGATCCAGACGAACACCGTCAGGGCCAGGGGCGCCACCAGCTTGCGGCTCTGCGCGTTGTGCACGATGCCCTTGGCCTGGCTCTCGACCATCTCGACGAGGATCTCCACCGCAGCCTGGAAGCGGCCCGGCACGCCAGCCGTGGCCTTGCGCGCGGCGCGCCACAGGAAGAAGCAGCCCAGCACGCCCAGCAGCAGCGACCAGAAGGCCGAGTCCAGGTTCAACACGCTGAAGTCGGCGACCGCGGTCTGCTTGCTGGTCTGCAGGTGCCCGAGGTGGTGGCGGATGTACTCGCCCGCGGTGAGTTCCTGGCCTTGCGACGACATGACTGACGAGTCCCTCTGGCTTCCTGAGGCGCTGGCGCCCTAGCTCTTCGGCGATGGGCGCCACAGCAGCGCCCACCAGTAAACCTTCATGCACACCACCAGGCCTACCAGCAAGGCTGGCCAGCTCAGTGGCTGAACCACCTTCGGCGCCAGCGCAAGCAGGGCGATCGAGGTGGCGATCTTGACCATCTCCCACAACATGAAGCTGACGGCGCTGACGCCGGGCGACACGCTGCTGAGCCGGCTGGTCATGCCGCGGGCCAACAACGCCCCCGGCAGCACCACCGTGGCGGCCCCGTACAGCACCGACCACGCCAGCTCGACCCTGCGCGTGAGCAGCACCGTGAGCAGCGCCACCCCCATGCCCACCGCCACTTGCACCATCAGCACCCGCCACGGCGACAGCGGTGGCTGCTTCTGGCGCAGGGCCGACGCTTCCTCCCGCGTCAGCGGCTTGAATGCCTGCTGCCCCGGGCCGTCTGCGGGGTCGTCCCAGGGTTCAGTCCGGGTCTGCGGAAGCTGCACCATCTGAAACGACTTGCGGCCGTGAGTAGCAAAGCCTGTCGATTATACGAAGAAACCCGCGGTGCCCCAGAATCCCCTTTCCCCCCGGTCGCGTGGTCAAGCGCTGAACTTCGGGCGCCGCCCGGCGTCGTAACCGTGGCCGGGGTTCGCGCGACCTTGCGCGGCCGGCTTCGTCACCGCATGAAACTCCACGCCCTCCTGCTCGTCTTCGCCGCCCTCCAGGCCCTGGCCGCCGACGCCGCCGCGCAGGACGCGGCCGTCGTCACCACGCCACAGGTTCGGGCCGAACTGGTGGCGCACGCGCCCGAGGGCCTGCAGGGCGGCAAGCCCGCGTGGCTGGGGCTCAAGATCGAGCACAAGCCGCACTGGCACACCTACTGGAAGAACCCGGGCGACTCGGGGCTGCCGACGACGCTGGCCTGGACGTTGCCGGCCGGCGCCAGCGCCGGCGAGATCGAGTGGCCCACGCCGAAGCGGCTGCCCATCGGCCCGCTGATGAACTTCGGCTATGAGGGCACCCTGCTGCTGCCGGTGGCGCTGACCGTGCCCGCGGGCCTGGCCGGCGACACGCTCACCGTGAAGTTGGCCGCCGAGTGGCTGGTGTGCAAGGACGTCTGCATCCCCGAGAGCGGCGAGTTCACGCTGAAGCTGCCGGTCAACGCCGCCACGGCCGGGCATGCGGCGCTGTTCGAGGCCGCGCGCGCCGCACGCCCGCAGGACGTTTCCGGGGCCCGCGCCGAGGCCGCGTTGCAGGGCGGCGAACTGGTCGTGCGCGTGGCCGGGCTGCCGGCGGCCTGGCAGGGCCGCGAGCTGGGCTTCCTGCCCGAGACCCCGGGCGTGATCGTCAACGCCGCGAAGCCGCAGACGGCCTGGGCCGACGGCACCTGGTCGGCGCGCGTGCCGGTGGACCCGCAGCGCACCGAGTCGCCCGCCACGATGCCGGCGGTGCTGACCAGCGACGGCCAGGCCGCCGGCCTGCGCGTGGCCGTGGCCGTGACCACGCCCTGGCCGGCGCCGGCCGCCCCGGCCGCGCCCCCGGCGCTGGGCAACGCCGAGGTCACCCCGGCGCCGGCGGCCGCGCCGCCGGGCTTCGCGCTCGCCGTGGTCTTCGCGCTGGTGGGCGGGCTGATCCTGAACCTGATGCCCTGCGTGTTCCCGGTGCTGTCGCTGAAGGTGCTGGGCTTCTCGCGGGCCGGCACCGACCGCCGGGCTCAGTGGGTCGGCGGCCTGGCCTACACGGCGGGCGTGGTGCTGAGCTTCCTGGCGCTGGCGGGCCTGCTGCTGGCGCTGCGCGCCGGCGGCGAGCAGCTCGGCTGGGGATTCCAGCTGCAGCAGCCGGCGGTGGTGGCGGTGCTGGCGGCCCTGTTCACGCTGATCGGGCTCAACCTGGCCGGCGTGTTCGAGATCGGCTCGGTGCTGCCTTCGTCGTGGGCGGGCGCGCAGGCGCGCCACCCGGTGGCCGACCACTTCCTCACCGGCGTGCTGGCCGTGGCCGTGGCCAGCCCGTGCACGGCGCCGTTCATGGGCGCCTCGCTGGGCGCGGCCGTCACCATGCCCACGGCGCAGGCGCTGGCGGTGTTCGCGGCGCTGGGGCTGGGCATGGCGCTGCCCTACCTGTCGGCCAGCGCCTGGCCGGCGCTGGCGCGTGCGCTGCCGCGGCCCGGCGTGTGGATGCAGCACTTCAAGACGCTGATGGCCTTCCCGATGTTCGCCACCGTGGTATGGCTGGTGTGGGTGCTGGGCGTGCAGGTGGGCATCGACGGCGCCGTGGGCCTGCTGGGCCTGCTGCTGGCGCTGGCCTTCGTGGCCTGGGCCGTCGGCTCGCCCACGCTCGGCCCCAAGGCGCGCGGCGGCTTCGGCGTCGTGGCGGTGCTGCTGCTGGCGGCGGCGCTGGCGTGGGCGCTGCCCTCGCTGCGCCAGGACGCCGTGGCCGGTGCCGCCGCCCCCGCCGACGACGGCTGGCAGCCCTGGAGCACCGCGCGCGTGGCGCAGGCGCAGGCCGAGGGCCGCACGGTGTTCGTCGACTACACCGCGGCCTGGTGCGTGACCTGCCAGTTCAACAAGCGCACCACGCTGGCGGCGGCCGACGTGAAGGCCGCGTTCCAGGCCCGCAACGTGCTGCTGCTGCGTGCCGACTGGACGCGGCGCGACCCCGCCATCACCGCGCAGCTCGCGCAGTACGGCCGCAACGGCGTGCCGGTGTACGCCGTCTACACCCCGGGCGCGGCAGGGCCTCGGCTGCTGAGCGAGATTCTGACCGCCGACGAGGTGCTCGGCGCCATCGGTGCCGCACGCTGACCCCCCAACCCCGCAGGAGCCCGCATGAACAGCCCGACCCGCCGCACCCTCATCGCCGCCGCCCTGGCGCTGGCTGCCGGCACCGCCTTCGGCAACGCCGCGGTCGGCCAGCCCGCGCCGGCCTTCACCGCCACCGACACCAACGGCAAGGCCGTGTCGCTGGCCGATTTCAAGGGCCGGCACGTCGTGCTCGAGTGGGTGAACCCCGGCTGCCCCTACGTCGTCAAGCACTACGGCAGCGGCAACATGCAGGGCACGCAGCGCGAGGCCGCGGCCAAGGGCGTGGTCTGGCTCAGCGTCAACAGCACCGCGGCCGACGCGCGGGACTTCCTCAAGCCCGCCGAGATGGCCGCCTGGATGCAGCAGCAGAAGGCCGCCGCCACGGCCACGCTGATGGACGCCGACGGCAAGGTCGGCCGCGCGTACGGCGCGCGCACCACGCCGCACATGTACATCATCGACCCCGCCGGCAAGCTGGTGTACGCCGGCGCCATCGACAGCATCCCCAGCGGCCGCGTCGCCGACATCGCCAACGCCACCAACCACGTGAAGGTGGCGCTGGCCGAGTCGCTGGCCGGCAAGCCGGTGAGCACGCCGGTGACGCGGCCCTACGGCTGCTCGGTGAAGTACTCGTCGATGTAGCGCCCGGGCCGGGCGCTGCGCTTCGGGCCGGCTCCATGACCGGCCGGCCGTCCCGTCGCCGCTCCCCCCGGTCGGTGGGATCCCGGGCAACTTTGCACAACTTGACGCGCGCGAAACGGATCGCGCTGGCTTCATCACGCCCTTTTGGTTTGAAATGTGCTTGTCGCCCATTTAAAACGCGACACATCCGGGAGGCGAGGCTCCACCGGGAGCTGCGACCTCACTGGGTTGACCAGCACCCGCGATTCCCGCGACCCCTGCAAGGAGTGTTTCGATGAACCCGATCCGTACCCAGCGCCCCGCCTTTGGCCCCATGTCCTCGGGCCGATTGCTGTCCTGTCTCCTGGCGACCCTGGCACTGGCGGCGTCCCTGCCGGCCGCCGCGGGCGACGGCAGCCGCAGCGAGCAGCGCGAGCAGCGGCAGCAGGCCCGCATCGGCCAGGGCGTGGCCAGCGGCGAGCTGACGGTGCCCGAGACGCGGCAGCTCGCGCGGCAGCAGCGCCGCATCGACCGCGCGCAGGACGCGGCGGGCGCCGACGGACACGTCGGCCCGCGCGAAGCGGCGGCGCTGGAGCGGATGCAGGACCGCAGTTCGCAACGCATCGCGCGCCAGAAGCGCGATGAGCAGGAGAGGGCGCCGCGCTGACCCGGCCGCGCCGGCCGCCACGGCCTGGGCGTGTGGCCACGGCGGGTCGGCGGGGCCTTGGCTAGAAGCCGCCGCGCCGCAGGTGCTCCAGCGCCTGCCGCAAGGCATCGGCGGCATCTTCGGGGCGGTACACCTGCGGATAGGCGGGCAGCACGAAGCCGTGGTCGGCCTCGGGGTACTCCACCAGCCGCAGCGACGCCCCGACGCCGGGCAGGGCCGCCGCGGCAGCCAGCGCCCGCGCCCGCTCGATCGGGCAGCAGCCCATGTAGGTGTCCTTCACGCCGGCCAGCATCAGCGTGGGCACGGCGGCCGGCGGGTCGGCCAGGAGGGCCCTGGGTTCACCGGCGCGCATCGTGCTCGGGTAGTCCGCCACCGCGGCGGCCACCAGGTCGGGCATGCGGTTGCCGTGGGCCAGCACGATCCAGCCGCCGAGCGAATACCCGACCAGCGCTGTTTCCTTCCGCAGTGCGCGCCCGCCGGTGCCCGGATGCCCCGGCGCCACGCCAGCCGCGCCAGCGTAGCGCCTGGCCGGGCGCGGCCGGTTGTCGCTCGCCAAGGTCGAGCCGGCCCGGCGCACGCGGGCAGTGCACGCCCGCTCGAGGCCCGCTCCTCGCCGCCTCAGGGCAGCCGGCGGTACTGCGCGGCCAGCGCTGCGAAGGCCTCGAGCGCCGGGTCGCGGCCGGTCTCCTCGGCCACCAGCGCCGCCACCGCGGGGGCCGCCTCGGCGGCCAGCGCCGCGTCCAGGAACAGCAGCCGCGAGCGCCGCGCCAGGACGTCGGCCGTGCTGCGCGCGAATTCGTGGCGCACGGCGAAGCGCACCATGGCCTCGCTGAGCACGCCGGCGCCGGTCTCGCGGTCGCGGGCCAGCCAGCGGTCGGCGCCGGGCAGGGCCCGCAGCGACGCGGCCTCGGTGCCGTAGAGGTGCTCGCTCGGCGGCGCGGCCAGCGAGCGTGCGGGGTCGGTCGCGGCCGGCGCGCCCACCAGGCGCAGCGCCGTCGTGACGCCCGCCGCCCGCCGCGGCAGAAGGCCACTGTCCATGCAGCGCGCCAGCACGTCCTCGGCCATGGCGCGGTAGGTGGTCCACTTGCCGCCGGTCACGCTGACCAGGCCCGAGCGGCTGACCCACACCGTGTGCTCGCGCGAGAGGGCCTTGCTGTCGGCCGCGGCCCCGGCCGGTGGCCGGACCAGCGGTCGCAGCCCCACCCACACCGAACGCACGTCGGCCGGCTGCGGCGCGCGCGCGAGGTAGCGGCCGGCCTCGCGCAGGATGAACGCCACCTCGTCGGGCCGCGCCTCGGGCTCCGGCGGCGCGTCGCTGCGCGGCGTGTCGGTGGTGCCCAGCACCGTCTTGCCCAGCCAGGGCACGGCGAAGAGCACGCGGCCGTCGTCGGTGCGGGGCACCAGCAGCGCGTGCTGGCCGGGCAGGAAGGCGCGGTCCACCACCAGGTGCACGCCCTGGCTGGGCGCCACGTGCGCGGCGGGCTCTGGCGCGGGCGCGGCGGCGTCGTGGTCGAGCGCGGTAATGCGGTCCACCCACACGCCGGCGGCGTTGACGACGCAGCGCGCGGCCACGCGGTGCTCGGTGCCGGTCTCGGCGTCGCGAGCCACCAGCCCGCGCAGCTGGCCACGCTCGTGCCACAGCGCCGTCACCGGCGCGTGGTTGACGAGCAGTGCGCCGCGCCCGGCCGCCGTGCGCGCCAGCAGCAGCGCCAGCCGGGCGTCGTCGAACTGGCCGTCCCAGTAGCGCACGCCGCCCTGCAGCGCGCCGGCCGGGCCGTGCGCGCGCGCGCCGGGCAGCAGGGCCTGGGCGCGGCGCGCGTCGAGCCACTCGGTGGGCCCGAGGCCGCGCGCGCCCGCCAGCAGGTCGTAGGCCTTCAGGCCGGCGCCGTAGAAGCCCTTCTCCCACCAGCGGTAGGCCGGCATCACGAAGGGCAGCGGCGCGGCCACGTGCGGTGCGTTGGCCAGCAGCGCGCCGCGCTCGTGCAGCGCCTCGCGCACCAGGGCGAGGTCGCCCTGCGCGAGGTAGCGCACGCCGCCGTGCGCCAGCTTGGTGGCGCGCGACGAGGTGCCGCCGGCGAAGTCGCCCGCCTCCAGCAGCACCACCGAGAAGCCGCGCGCCGCGGCGTCCAGCGCCACGCCCAGGCCCACCGCGCCGCCGCCGACGACGGCCAGGTCCCACTCGCGTGGTGCGGCAAGTCGCGCGATCAGCCCGTCCCGGGGCAGCGGCGTGGCCACGCTCAGCCGCGCGCGAAGTTCACCGGCAGGCCGGCCACCGGCGCACGCGCCATCAGCACGCGGCCGGCCCAGGGCTGGGCCGCCAGTTCCGCCGCCGGCCGGTTGACCGAGGCCGTGGTGACGAACAGCGTGCGCCCGTCGGCGCCGCCGAAGCAGGGCATGGTCGGGCAGCGCACCGGCAGCGGCACGCTGGCGCGCAGCGTGCCGTCGGGGCCCAGGCAGGCCAGGCGCTGGCCTTCCATCATCGCCACCCAGCAGACGCCGTCGACGTCCATCGCCGCGCCGTCGGGGCGGCCGCCGTAGCCCTCGAGGGGCGCGCCGGGCACCTTGGGCGCGAAGCGGTGCAGCACGCGCGGCTGAACCAGGCGGTCGGTGCCGGCATCGAGCGTGTGCGCCATCACGGTGTGCGTGGGCGTGTCGGCGGTGCAGACGGTGCGGCCGTCGAGGCTGAAGGCCAGGCCGTTGCCGATGGTCAGGCCGCCCAGCAGCCGCTCCAGCGTGGCGCCATCCCAGCGGTACAGCGCCGCCACGGCCTTGTCGCGTGGCTCGTAGATCGTGCTCACCCACAGGCGCCCGGCGGCGTCGGCCTTGCCGTCGTTGAAGCGCTCGGTGGCGGCGTCGTAGGGCGGCCCGGCCAGCCGCTCGGCCGCGCCGTTGGCGGTGTCGAAGCGGAACAGGCCGTCGCGCCGTCCCATCAGCAGCCGGCCGTCGGGCAGCGGGGCGATGCAGCCGGGCTCGGTGGGCAGCGCCCAGTGGCGGTGCGTGCCCCCGGCGCCGGGGCCGGGCTGCCAGCGGTGCAGCGCGCGGCCGGGGATGTCCACCCAGTACAGCGCCTGCTCGTCGGGGTGCCAGAACGGCGACTCGCCCAGCTGGCAGGCCGGCGCGGGCAGTGGCTGCCAGTCGAGCCGCAGCTCGGCGCGGGTCATGCCGAGGCCACCTCCAGCCGCATCCAGCCCTCGTGCGTGGCGCCGGGCAGCAGGTCGACCAGCCCGTGCGTGGCCGGCTCGGCCATGTGGATGGCGTTGCTGACGTGGCTCACCGGCTCCACGCACCAGTACGCCTTGGTGGCCGGCGTGTACACCACGAGCCGCGTGAACGAGGAGGTCAGCCGCAGCGACAGCCGCTCGTCGCGCAGCCGCGCCGCGCCCTTCCAGCCGTCGAAGCAGTGGTCGAAGCCGAGGTGGGCCACATCGCCGTCGATGCCGGCCTGGGGCAGCTGCCGCACGGGCAGGCCGCTGGCGTCGGGTTCCCAGCGGCTGCTGACCTCGGCGTGCAGCCGGCTGCGCGTGCGCTTGGGGAAGTACGGGTGCCAGCCCAGGCCCGCGGGCTGCGCGTGGGCGTCGGTGTTGGTGATGGCCAGCCGCAGCGTCAGCGCGTCCTCTGCCAGCTCGACGCGCTGGCGCGCGGTGAAGGCGAAGGGCCAGTGCGCGTCGGGCACGTGGGCGTAGTGCATCTCGGCCTCGGTGGCCGAGGCGGCGGCCACCTCCCAGGGCCGCTGCCAGCCCACGCCGTGCACCGAGTGCGGCTGGTCGTCGAAGTTGGCCGCGGTCGTGTGCTCGTGGCCGTGCCAGCGGAAGCGGCGGTAGCCCAGGCGGTTGGAGTAGGGCACCAGCGGGTAGCTGGCGGCGGCGCGGCTGCTGGCCAGCGCGTCGGGCTCGGTGCTGCGCAGCACGGCCTGCTCGCCGTGCGCATCGGTGAACCACAGGCCGGCGATGGCGCCGCCGAGGTCGGGCCGCAGGGCCAGGCGCAGCGGCCCGGCGGTCAGGGTGAGGGCGGGGGTGATGGTGGTCTCCGATGGGGGCTCGTGCGGCGATGATGCCGCAGGCCAGGGCGCTACAGCGTCCAGGGTGCGGGCGTGGGCCCCAGGCCCCAGCGCGCCAGCGCCTGCGCCGGCACCTCGGCCGGCAGCTCGCTGTCGTCGGCCAGCGCCACCAGGGCGCGCAGCGCGATGTGGCGCGCGTCCACCTCGAAGAAGCCGCGCACCGCCTCGCGGCTGTCGCTGCGGCCGAAGCCGTCGGTGCCCAGCGTGGCGTAGCGCCGGCCGGCGGGCACGAAGGCGCGGATCTGCTCGGGCACGGCGCGCACGTAGTCGGTGGCGGCGACGATGGGGCCGTCGGTGGCCGCCAGCTGCGCCGTCACCCAGGGCTCGCCGGCCTGCTGCGGCGGCGCGCCCAGCGTGCGCGCGCGCTCGCAGGCCATGCCCTCGCGCGCCAGCTCGCTCCACGAGGTGACGCTGGCCACCGTGGCGGCCACGCCGAACTCCGCCGCCAGCAGCCGGGCGGCGGCCAGCGCCTCGTGCAGGATGGCCCCGCTGCCCAGCAGCACGCAGCGCGGGGCCCCGGCCGCGTTGGCGGCCGTGACGGCGCGCTCCGTCAGCGCGGCCACCTCGGGCAGCGCCGGCAGCCGGTGCAGGCCGCGCAGCACGCCCTCGGCCGCGCCTTCCTGCCCCAGGTTCGGCATCGACGGCTGCTCGTGGTTCTGGTTCATCAGCGTCACGTAGAAGAACACGTCGTGCCGCTGCTGCAGCATGCGCTGCAGGCCGTGCTCGACGATCAGCGCCAGCTCGTAGGCGAAGGCCGGGTCCCAGGCCAGGCAGTTGGGCACGGTGGCGGCCACGAGGTGGCTGGAGCCGTCCTGGTGCTGCAGCCCTTCGCCCGACAGCGTGGTGCGCCCCGAGGTGGCGCCGAGCAGGAACCCGCGCGCGCGCTGGTCGGCGGCGGCCCAGATCAGGTCGCCCACGCGCTGGAAGCCGAACATCGAGTAGTAGATGTAGAACGGCAGCATCGCCAGCCCGTGCGTGCTGTAGCTGGTGGCCGCGGCCGTCCACGAGGCCATGGCGCCGGCCTCGCTGATGCCCTCCTCGAGGATCTGGCCGTCGCGGCTCTCGCGGTAGCTGGCCAACGTGCCCGCGTCCTCGGGCTCGTAGCGCTGGCCCTCGGGCGCGTAGATGCCCACCTGGCGGAACAGCGCCGCCATGCCGAAGGTGCGCGCCTCGTCGGCCACGATGGGCACGATGCGCGGGCCCAGCACCGGCTCCTTGAGCAGGTTGCCCAGCAGCCGCACGAAGGCCATCGTGGTGCTCATGGCCTTGCCCTCGGCCTGCAGCGCGAAGGCCGCCACGCGCGCGGCCGGCGGCACCGGCAGCGGCGGCTCGGCGGCCTGCGGCAGCCGAGCCGGCAGCGGGCCGCCCAGGGCGGCCCGGCGCTCGTGCAGGTAGCGCGCCTCGGGGCTGTCGGGCGCCGGCCGCACGAAGGCCTGGGCGCGCGCCGCCTCGTCGCTCACGGGCAAGCGGAAGCGCCGCGCGAAGGCCACGAGGTCGTCGCCGTCGAGCTTCTTCTGCTGGTGCGTGGTCATGCGGCCCTGGGCGGTGGTGCCCATGCCGTAGCCCTTCTTCGTCATCGCCAGGATGACCACCGGCGCGCCGCGGTGGCGCACGGCCGCGGCGTAGGCGGAATGGATCTTCACGAGGTCGTGGCCGCCGCGGTGCAGGCGGTCGATCTCGTCGTCGGTCATCGCGCCCACCAGCGCGCGCAGTTCGGGGCTCTGGCCGAAGAACTTCTCGCGGTTGTAGGCGCCGTCGTTGGCGCTGAAGGTCTGGAACTGGCCGTCCACCGTGCGCGCGAAGGCGCGCGCCAGGGCCTGCGTGGTGTCGCGCGCGAACAGGGCGTCCCAGTCCGAGCCCCAGAGCAGCTTGATGACGTGCCAGCCGGCGCCGGCGAACACCGTCTCGAGCTCGTCGACGATGCGGCCGTTGCCGCGCACCGGGCCGTCCAGGCGCTGCAGGTTGCAGTTGACGACGAAGACCAGGTTGTCGAGCTGCTCGCGCGCGGCCAGGCTCAGGCCGGCGAGCGACTCGGGCTCGTCCATCTCGCCGTCGCCGAAGAAGCCCCAGACGCGGCGGTCCGACGGCGCCGCGAGCCCGCGGTGCTCCAGGTAGCGCATGAAGCGCGCCTGGTACACCGCCGAGATCGGCCCCAGGCCCATGCTGCCGGTGGGCAGCTGCCAGAAGTCCGGCATCAGCCACGGGTGGGGGTAGGAGCTGAGCCCGCGCACCGCCTCGCCGCGCGCGCGCGCCGCCGCGGCGGTGACCTCCTGCCGGTAGTGGTCGAGGTCGGCCTCCGACAGCCGCCCTTCGACGAAGGCGCGCGCGTACACGCCGGGCGCGGAGTGCGGCTGGAAGAAGACGAGGTCGCCGCCGTGCGCCGCGCCGGGCGTGTCCGATCGGGCGCGGAAGAAGTGGTTGAAGCCGACCTCGAACAGGTCGGCCGCCGAGGCGTAGCTGCTGATGTGGCCGCCGAGCTCGCCCTGGCGCAGGTTGGCGCGCACCACCATGGCCAGCGCATTCCAGCGCATCAGCGCGGCCAGGCGCTGCTCGATCTCGAGGTCGCCCGGGAAGGCCGCCTGCTCGTGCAGCGCGATGGTGTTGACGTAGGGCGTCTGCCGCGCCGGCTGCCAGGCCAGCGCGTGGCGGCGCGCCTCGTCCTGCAGCGCGCTCAACACGAAGCGCGCGCGTTCCGGCCCGCCCTCGCGCACCAGCGTGGCCAGCGCGTCGAGCCACTCGCGCGTCTCGGCCGGGTCGCTGTCGCCGGGGAAGCGGATGGTGTGCAGCAGTGCCTCGAACTCGGGCGTGCCGGGGGCGGGCAGGGCGGTCATGTCAGGCTCGGGAAGGCGTCACCAGCGCGCGCCTGGCGTGTCGAGCTCGACCTTCAGGTAGTGCGCGCCGGCGATGGGGTTGAAGTAGTAGGGCGGGATCTCGAAGAAGCCCAGCGAGGCATACAGCCCGCGCGCGGCCTCCATGTCGTCGAGCGTGTCCAGCAGCATGCAGCTGTGGCCGGCCTGCGTGGCCAGGTCCATCAGCTGCCGCGCCAGCAGGCGGCCCAGGCCGAAGCGCCGGAAGGCGCGCCGCACGAAGAGGCGCTTCATCTCGCAGGCGTTGGCGTGGTCGGACTCGGGCAGCGGCCGCATGGCCACGCAGCCGGCGGGCTCGCCATCGACCAGCGCCAGCAGCAGCGCGCCGTGCGGCGGCGCGTACTCGCCGGGCAGCGTGGCCAGCTCGTGCTCGAAGTTCTGGAAGCACAGGTCGATGCCCAGCGAGGCCGCGTACTCGCGGAACAGCCCGCGCACCGCGGCCACGGCCTCGGGGCCGTCGGCGGGCACGAGCTCGATGAGCGGGGCCTGGGGGGTCATCGCGCCGCGCCCGCGTTGCTCACTGGCCCAGCCGCGACACCCACCAGGCCAGCGCGCCGGCGGCCGCCGCGAGCACCAGCGCCAGCATGCGCTGCGCCACGCCGTCGGCGCTGGCGGGCGTACCGGGCGGCAGCAGCTTGTCGCCGCCGATCATGGGCCTGACGAGGTTGTTGCGCCGCACGAGGTAGGCGACGATGGCCAGCACGTGCAGCGCCACCAGCCCGATGATCAGCCACTGGCCCCAGGTCTTGTGCAGGCTGGTGGCGGCCAGCCCGGTGTCGGTGGCCACGTAGCGGTTGAGCGGGCCGACGAAGGCGATCTCGTCGTCGGAGACCAGCCCCGTGCCCACCTGGGCCATCAGCACGCCGAGCAGCGCGAACACACTCAGCGCGCCGGCGGGGCTGTGGCCGACGTCCAGCCGCTCCTCGGGCCGCGCCTGGCCGCGCAGGTAGCGCAGCAGCGTACCCGGCGCGTAGGCAAAGCGCACGAAGCGGCTCCAGTGCCCGCCGACGAAGCCCCACGCCAGCCGGAAGACGACCAGCGCCAGCACGCAGAAGCCCAGCCGCGTGTGCCAGACCATGGCGCCGCCGCCGATCTTGGCCGTGACCACGCAGCCAATCACGGCCGCGGCCAGCAGCCAGTGGAACAGGCGCGTGGGCAGATCCCAGATGCGGGTGGGCACGGTGACGGCAGACATCGGGCGAGGCTGGGCGGCCGGTGTGACGAAGCCCGCACCATACCGCGCCCGGCCCGTTCCGCGCAGCCTGCGACCACACCCAGGGGGTGGGCGGCGGGCGCCGGGATCGGCCGCCGACGCGCCGCGGGCGGCGTCGCTACACTGCGGCGGCGTCCGCCAACCACTCCCCCAGGAGGTCCCCATGTCCCGTTTCACGCTCGTGTGCGCAGCCGTCGTCGGCCTGGCGACCGCGCTGCCCGCCGCCGCGCAGTTCCAAAGGCCCGACGACGCGGTCAAGTACCGCAAGGCCGCCTTCCAGGTGATGGCCACCCACTTCGGGCGCATCGGCGCCATGGCCAACGGCCGCGTGCCGTTCAACGGCCCGGCGGCGGCGGCCAACGCCGAAGTGGTGGCCTTCGTCTCGAAGCTGCCCTACGAGGGCTTCGTCGAAGGCACCTCGGGCACCGAGAAGGGCGCTCCGAAGCCGAACGTCTGGAGCGAGCGGGCCAAGTTCGACGCCGCCGCCAGAGCCATGCAGGACGAGGCGGCCAAGCTGGCCGTGGCTGCCAGGGCCAACAACCTCGACCAGCTCAAGGCCGCGTTCGGCGCCACCGCCGCCACCTGCAAGGCCTGCCACGACGACTTCCGCGTGCAGTAAGCGCGCCCCCGCCGGCCGCCCGGTGCGCGCGAGCGTCAGCCCGCGTCGCCGGCCGGCCAGCGCAGCAGCAGCCGCGCGCCCCCCAAGGGCGAGTCGCCCACCGAGGCCTGCCCGCCATGCTGCTGCATCACGCGCGCCACGATGGCCAGGCCCAGGCCGAAGCCGCCGCTGGCGCGGTCGCGTGAGCGGTCCAGGCGCCTGAAGGGCTGGAACACCGCCTCGCGCTGCGGCGGCGGGATGCCCTCGCCGTCGTCGTCCACCGCCACCAGCACGTCGGCGTCCTCGCGCCACGCGCTCAGGGCGATGCGCCCGTGCGCGTGGCGGGCCGCGTTGCGCAGGCCGTTGCGCACGGCATAGGGCAGCAGCCGGGCGTCGAAGCACACCGGCCCCGGGAGTTCGAGCGCCGTGCTCAGGGCTCGGCCCTCCAGCAGCGGCGCCAGCGTGCGCGCCTCGTGCGCCAGCAGCGCCGCCAGGTCGCCGGGCTCGGGGCGTGCCTGCCAGGCGCCGAGGTCCAGCCGCGCGAACACCAGGCTGGCGTCGATGAGCGCGTCCAGCTCGTCGAGGTCGCGTTCGCAGGCCTGCACCGCGGCTTCGCGACGGGCGGGGTCGTCCTCGCCGGCCAGCGCGTCGATGGCGAAGCGCAGCCGGGCCAGCGGCGTGCGCAGTTCGTGCGACACCGCGCCCGTCAGCTCCCGCTGCGCCGCCAGCGCGGCCCCCAGCCGCGTCAGCGCGGCGCGGCCGGCCTCGCCCACGGGCGCGAACAGGCGGCTGCGCAGGGTGGGCAGCGGCGTGTCGAAGCGGCCGCCGGCCAGTGCGTCGGCGGCGCGGCGCAGCGCGCGCAGGTCGCGCCAGGCCGGGTGCAGCAGCAGCCAGGCCAGGCCGCCGACGAGGCCCGACAGCACCAGCGCCACGGCGCCCTGCAGCCACAGCTCGCGCGGCAGCTGCAGGCGATGCTCGGGGTTCCAGTCCGGGTCCAGCGGGCCCAGCTCCAGCACCTGCGCCGCGCCGCCCGGCAGCGCTGCGTGGATGCGGCGGTTCAGGCCGCTGACCGACAGCTCGCCGCGCGCCAGCGCGGCCCGCACGGCCGGTGGCAGCGCGGCCTCGGGCACCAGCTTCACCGGGTAGGCGAAGCGCTCGTCGAGCTCGGCCACACGGCGCTCGCGCGCCGACGCATCCAGCGGTGCCAGCTCGTGCACCAGCAGGTCGACGGTGCCGCGCATGAAGCGGCGCGCGTAGTCGTCGGTCACCTCCGCCACGGCGGCGTGCATCAGCGCCTGCACCAGCAGCAGCAGCGCCCCCACCGCCAGCGCCAGGCCGGCGGCCGCACGGGCCAGCGGCGAGAGCTTCACGCCGACGCCCCCACGAGGCGGGTCAGTCGAGCGCGAACAGGTAGCCCTGCCCGCGCACGGTCTTGATGCGCGCCGCCCCGTGCGCGTCGTCGCCGATCTTGCGGCGCAGGCGCGAGACCCGGGCGTCGATGGCCCGGTCCAGGCCGTCGAACTCCAGCCCGCGCAGCCCCTGCATGATGTCGTCGCGCGAGACCACGCGCCCGGCGCGCTGCGCCAGGAACCACAGCAGCTCGTACTCCGCGGTGGTCAGCTCGACCGGCTCGCCGTCGACGCGCAGCTCGCGCGCCGCGGGCCGGATGAGCAGCGGGCCGAAGCGCAGGTCGGCCGGCGGGCCGCCCGTGGCGGGCTGGGCGGCGGGCGGCGCGGGTGCCGCCGG
>CAIKLM010000067.1 GCA_903828235.1 uncultured beta proteobacterium
GCCGCGCCCGGCGGGCGGCGCGCCAGCAGCGGCTGCGCCACCGCCACCGTGGCCAGCCACAGGGCCTGGGGTGCGAACTGCGCCCAGCCGGCCGGCCCGTGCTGCAGCGCCAGCGCGCCCAGCCCGAGCCAGCCCGCGAACGCTGGGCGCGCTGGACGGCCCTGCGGGTTGGCTGCTGCTCGCGCCATTGGCGCTGTGGCTGGTCAGCGTGGCGCTGGGCACGGGGCTCCTGGGGCTCGCTGACGGGGGCGGCGTCGGCCGTGGTGCTGCTGCGGCGCCGGCGGGCCGCGGGTGCATCGGCCCCGAGGCGCGGGCGGGGGAGCTGCCGCAGCAGCCTGTTCGACCGTGCGCTGGGCGCACCGAGCTGGCAGGCCTGGCCGTCCGCAGGCGAAGCCCGGGCCCGGTTGCACGCCGTGGCCGCGCTGGCCATGCTGCCCACGATGGCGCTGCTGCCCTGGATGGCCGAGGCCTGCCGCAGCGGCATGATCGCGGTCGGCCTGGGCCCGCGCAGCTTGGTCGCGCTGCACCTGCTGGTCATGCTGCTGCCCGCGTGGTGGCCACGCCGGTGGCCAGCGGCGGCGGTGGCGGCCTTGCTGGTGGGCGGCGCCGTGCTGGCGTTCGCGGTGCCCGATGGCTCCGGGCCGATGGGGGCCATGGCGCTGCAGACCGAGGCCTGGGGCCGCGTTTGGCGCGAGGCCGTGGTGCCGGGGCCCAGGCCGGCCCCGCGCGGGCACGGGGCGGGCCTCCTGGCCGCGCTGGCCTGGGCGGCGGACGCAGAGTCTCGCCGTCAGGCCGTCGGGCGACGCTCTATCGCCAAGGGGGCAGGCTGGACGTGGCCGTCGCCCTGAGCGCCAGACCAGCGCGCAGGCCTGGCCACGCGAAGCGCACCCAGCACCCGGTCCGGCGCGCCGCTCAGCGCCCGCACTGCCTCACGTCGCGCACCTCCACCCGTACCTGCTCGACCTTGCAGGCGGGGGTGGGCGAGATTGGCACCGTGTCGCCCATGTAGCAGTCGGTGCCCAGGCCCTGGAAGTTGCGCGCGGTGCCGCGGATCCCCGACATGTCTCCCGGGCAGTGCACGCTGTACTCGACGTCGATGCAGCCTACCTTGCCCTTGGCATCGCCGGGCACTCGGCCGACGATGAACTGCCGGCCCTCGCCGCCCGTGCACTGGCGCGCGGCCAGCCGCGTGCCGCTGCGCAGCGTGGCCAGGGCGTCGCGGCGTTCGCGCTCCTCCTGGTCGCGCCGCGCCTGGGCGGCGGCCTCGCGCTCGCGCTGCTGGCGCTCGCGTTCGGCCTGCTCGGCCTGGCGCTGGCGTTCCAGCTCGGCCTGGCGCGCCTGCTCGCGCTCCTGGCGCTCGCGCGCCTCGCGCTCCTGCTGCTCGCGGCGCTCGCGCTCCTGGCGCTCGCGTTCGCGCTGACGCTCCTCGGCGTCGCGCTGCGCCTGCTCCTGCTGGCGGCGCTGCTGGTCCTGCGCCTGGCTGCGCTCGGCCTGCGCGCGGTTGTTGGCCAGCCACTGCTGGCGCTCGCGCTCTGCGCGCTCGCGGTCGGCCTGCGCGCGCGCGGCACGCTCGGCGTTCTGGGTTGCCAGCTGCGCCGCCTGGGCCTTGAAGCGGGCGTCGATGGCGGCGCGCTCGGCCGCCCAGCGGGCGTCGCGCTCGGCCTTCTCCTGCGCGTAGCGGCGCTCGCGGGCCTCGCGCTGGGCGCGCTGCTCCGCGGCGCGGCGCTCGTTGCTGCGCCGCGTTTCGGTGCGGGCTTCGCTGCGCCGGCGCGCGATCTCCTCCTCTTCCTCACGTTCGCGTGCCAGGTCCTCCTGGCGCTCACGCTCGCGCTCCTCGGCCCGCTGTCGCTCGATCTCGCGCGCGACGGCGCGGCGCGTCTCCTCCAGGCGGCTGGCGTCGCTGGCGTCGTTGGCGAATTTCGTGGCCCGTGCGATGGCGGCATCGGCGCAGGCGTAGTTGCGCTGGGCGGTGCAGCGCTCGGCTTCGGCGATGGCGCTGCCAAAGTCCTGCTTGTCGAGCTGGTTGAGTCGATCGACCATGTCCAGCAGGCGGCTGGCCGGGCGCGGAGGGTCCGCGGCCAGGGCCGTGTCGGGCACGATGAGGCCGAGCATCGCGGACAGCATCGCGGCCACCGGCCGGGCGCTCCATGCAGCGCTCATCAGCGTGTTCCGGGGACCGGGACCGGGGCCGGTGACGGCGCCGGCGACAGCGGCGCCAGGGGCGTCGGCGACGGCACGGTGCCGGGCGCCACCGCTCGGGGTGCGGCCGCTGAGGCCGCGGGCTCGGCAGGTCCCACCGACGGTGCGGCAGCCGGCGCCGGCGTGGCCGCTGCGGCCGAGGGCACGGCGCCCGGTGGCGGCGGCACGGTCTCGCGCACCACGCGCAGGCCCAGCATGGCCGACGGAACGGCCGGATCGGCCGAGGCGCGGCCGCTCACGCTCAGCAGCGCCGCCGAGACGGCCAGGCGCCAGTGGCCGCCGCGCTGCGTGTGCAGATTACAGCCGTCGCGCCGCACGGGCGCTGCGTGGGCGGGAGCACCGTTGTAGTCCGCCCGCCAGCAGTCCTCCGCCATCTCGGACACGTTGCCCAGCATGTCGTGCAGGTCCCAGCCGTTGGGCTTGTAGCGGCCCACGGGGGCGGTGTGGGCGTGGCCGTCGTCGCAGCCGTCGCCGGTGGTGCGGAACGCGAGCTGGAAGCGCGCGTCGCTCAGGTTGGCGAACTCGCAGGCGCGGGCGTTGTCGCGCACCCAGGGACGGCGGTTTTCGCTGCGCCCGCGCGCGGCGTACTCCCACTCGGCCTCGGACGGGAGGCGGTAGCGCTGGCCGGTCTTGCGGCTCAGCCAGGCGAGGTAGGCGAGGGCGTCGTTGCGCGAGAGGCAGGTGACGGGGTGGTCGTCGCCCTGCGCAAAGCCGGGGTCGGTCCAGCTGCGCGCGGGGTCCGCCCGCAGCGCGGTGTCGCTGCCGGCGGCGTTGACCACCAGGCAGCCCGCGACGGCCGGCTGGTGGCCGGTCTCGCGCGCGAAGGCCACGAACTGCCCGCGCGTGAGCTCGAAGCGGCCGATGGCGAACTCGCCCACATCCACCCAGCGCAGCGGGAACTCGTTGTCCATCCAGCCCTCGGGCGCGCGGTAGGGTGTGCCCATCTCGAAGCGGCCGGCCGGCAGCTTCACGAGCTCGGGGCAGTCGGCGCAATCGCGGAAGGGCGCCAGGGCCGCGCGGTCGAACACCGGCTCGGGCATCGCGAACTCGCGCGCCACGCGCAGGCCGAAGGCGTTGCCGGTGTTGGCGCGCGGCAGCGTCTCGAAGCGCAGCTCCGGCCCGGCCAGCGCCAGGTTGAAGCGTCCGCCGGCCACCCCGGTGGCAGGGTCGCTCACGGCGCTCCGGCCGGGCGCGGCGCTGCACAGGTCGATGGGCGCGGCCTCGCTCTTGCGCTCGGCCAGCTTCACCCAGGTGGCAAAGACCTGCCCGCGCTGCGTGCCCTCGCGGAAGGAACCGAAGCAGTCGCCCACGTGTTCGGCCACGTTGCCCACCATGTCGAACAGGCCCCAGGCGTTCGGCGCGAAGCTGCCCACGGCGAGGGTGCGGTCGGTGCTCTTGCCGCCGCAGCCGGCGCAGTTGGCCGCGCCGGCGTCCAGCCGGTTGCCCCAGGGGTAGACACTGGTGGCGCCGGCGCGGCTGGCGTACTGGAACTCGATCAGCGAGAGCAACCGGTAGCGCTGCCCGGTCTTGCGCGACAACCAGGCCACGTACTGCTGCGCGTCGGCGTGGCTCACGTTGATGACGGGCTGGCGCCCGCGGCCCCACTTGCTGTCGAAGATGATGCCTTCCGTGACGCCCTCCTCTGGCGAGCGGCTGCAGCCTCCCTGCGCGACGCAGGCGTCCCATTCGGCGAAGGTCACCTCGTGGCGGCCCACGGCCAGCGGCACGGCCAGCTCGAAGCCCTGGAACCAGCGCTGCAGCGGCGTGTCGCCCGGTGCGTTCGGCGCCAGGCCGGCCGGGATCCACACCATCTCGGGGCACTCGGGGCAGTCGCGGAACGGCGCGCCAGTGCCGGCGCGCAGGCCGGCGGCGTCGAAGGCGTCGCGCAGGGCGCGCTCGCGCTCGCTCTGGCGCACGCGCTGCTGCAGCTCGGCCAGCCGGGCCTGCTCTGCCTGGCGCGCGGCGGCGGCGGCCTCGCGCTGCTTGCGCTCCTCTTCCTGGCGGCGGCGTTCCTCCTCGGCCAGGCGGCGGCGCTCCGCCTCGGCGCGCTGGCGCTCGGCCTCGAGGCGGCGGCGCTCGTTCTCCAGCCGCTGGCCGGCGGCGTTGAGCGCCGGCGGACCGAGCTGCACGTCCAGGCGCTTGACCACGCCCTCGCCGATGCCGGTGCTCTGCTGGAAGCGCTGCTCGCGGTTGCCGTCCAGGCGCTTGAGCGCGCGCACGTCGAGCGTGCCCGCCTGCACCTCCACGTCGATCGGGCACTCGCCCTTGAAGCTGCCGTTGATGGTGATCTCGGCGCCCATGGCCGGGCCGTCGCAGGCTACGCGCAGCATGGAGGTCTTGCCCTGGGCCAGGGCCAGTGGCGCAGAGAACAGCAGGGCCAGCGCAGCGGCGCGGCCGAGGATGTCAAGGGACACGGTGCTCACTCCCTGTTGCGGCGGCAGTTGCCGGTCCAGACCCAGTTGTATTCCCAGGAGCCGCGCAGCTGCGAGCTGCCGACCTGACGCCAGAGGGTGCGTTCGTTGCGCCCGCCCTCGGCGCGCAGGCCCGACAAGCTGAAGCCGATGTTGGTGCGGCGGCGTTCGTTGCCGGAATCAGAGGTCCACTCCTCGGACCAGCTGTACTGGTTGCCGCTGCGGCTGAGACTGCCCTTGTAAGGCGGCCGAGAGAAGGTGAATGTGGCGCTGCGGTCCTCGGCCACGGTCACTTCCAGCGTCGCGTCGGCGAAGTCGGGCGTGCGCTCGCCGAACCCGTTGGTGCGCGTGATGTTGCCGCTGACGCGGCAGGCGTAGGTGCCCACCACGCTGTTGGGATCGCGGGCCGGCGTGGGCGGCGGGCTGGTGCCGCTGCCAGCGGCCCCGGCGGTGCCTGTGCTGCCGGCGGTGACCGCCGCAGTCACTGGGCGCCCGCCCAGGCGGGTGATGTCGGCGGCCACGGGCGCGCCCGCGGCCTCGGCCCGTTGGTACCAGCGCAGCGCCTGCGCGCGGTCGGCGGCCAAGCCCAGGCCCTGCTCGTGGGCTGCACCCAAGTCGCGCATGGCCCCGGCGTTGCCGGCCTCGGCGGCCACGCGCAGCCAGCGCAGCATCTCGGCGGTGTTCTGGGTCACGCCGCCCCAGCCCTGGCGATGGAACTCGCTCAGCCAGTACGCGCCGGCGGCGTCGCCTTTTTCGGCGGCGCGGCGGTACCAGCGCGCGGCCTCGACCTCGTTGCGCTGGCCACCCCAGCCCTGCAGGTGGCCCCAGGCGGCCTCGGTCATGGCGCTGACGTTGTCGCGCTCGGCCGCCCGCACGAGCCACTGCAGCGCCAGTGCGGGGTTGCGCGCCAGGCCCGAACTGCCGTCGCGGTAGGCGACGGCTAGGCGCACGATGGCGGCCAGGTCACCGGCTTCGGCGAGGCGCTGCAGTTCCTGGGCCGGGCTTGCCGCGGGGGCGGGGCTCGTGGGCGCCGCGGCGGCGGCTGCGGGCGCGGCCTGCTGGGCCCGGGCCGGCTGCGCCACGCCCAGGGCCAGCCCGGCGGCGGCCTGCAGCAGCAGAAGGGCCCGCAGCGCGCGGCTGCTCGGGCCGCGCTGCAGGCGCCTGGCGGTGATTCGGAGACGGGTAGGGGCTCGATCGCGCATAACGCTGCATCCTAGGGAGGGCGAGACGAACCGCAACGGCCGGTCGCGGCACTTGTTCACGCGCTGCGTGCGTCCGTTGCCGGCCTGCGCGAGCGGCCCGCGGCTCGCCGAGGGCACGGCCCGCAGCCGCGGCGGCGCTTCAGCGACCCGTCGCGGGCAGCCGTGCGCGGGTTGTCGCCGACAGCGCCAGCAGCGCGGCCAGCCCCAGCAGCAGCGGCGGCAGCGACCACGCCACCGCCGGCGC
>CAIKLM010000068.1 GCA_903828235.1 uncultured beta proteobacterium
CCAGGAGACTGGCGCTCAGGTAGTCCGAGAGCCTCGCGCCTGTGCCGAGCACGGCCTTGGTTCGAGCCATGGGCAAGCTCCGTCGTTGCGACGGGCTGAATTGTGCGCCAACCTAGTCTATCCGAACAGTATTGGGTCAGGCCCTGCTCGATGAGGGCGCGCATGTACGCCTCGGCGTCCTTGAGCTTGCTGTAGACGAACGTGCGGGTGTACTTGTTCTTGTCCTTGCCGCGGTAGCCGGGAACGGTGATGGTGAAGGCAGAACGGTTGGTGATGGATGCCATGGGAGTCTCCAAAAGTTGATGGAGACCCGTGAAGCGAACGGAGTCGGCGCGTGGTGTTTAGGACCGCTTTAGGACGTGCGAACGCGTGCATACACGTCACACACCCAGGTCACGCGCGGTGCGCGGGGGTGTGGCAGCAGGGGCTCTAAGGGCCTCGTTGCGCGCAACACCGTGCAGCGAAACGCAAAGGCGCGCAGGGGCACGAAGCCTCCCACGCGACCTTTTCTGGAGCAGATTTGGAGCAGCTTGGCCGTTTTGCGCTGTCTTGCGCGTTGTCCGCGTTGCGCGGACTGGCCTAAGTGCTTGACTTTGCTGAAGAATTCCTGGTCGGGGTGAGAGGATTCGAACCTCCGGCCTCTACGTCCCGAACGTAGCGCTCTACCAGGCTAAGCTACACCCCGCTGGCGATGCCAGTCAGGATGACCTGTGCACCGCGCGAACCGACAATTCTAGCAGAGCTTCGCGGGCCCTCGACGGCGGCAGCACGGCCAGGGCCTGGCGCGCAGCCTCGGCCTCGGCCTGCGCCGCCTCGCGCGTGGCCTGCAGGGCGCCGGTCCGGCGCACGATGGCGAGGATCTCGTCCAGCCGGTGTTCGCCGCCCCGCTCGATGACCTCGCGGACGACGCCACGCTCTTCATGCGTGGCCCGGGTCATCGCCACCAGGAGCGGCAGGGTGGGCTTGCCTTCTCGCAGGTCGTCGCCGACGTTCTTGCCCAGTTCGTGGCTGTCGCCCTCGTAGTCGAGCAGGTCGTCCACCAGCTGGAACGCCGTGCCCAGCGAGCGCCCGTAGGCGGCCGCGGCCTCCTCGACCTCGGCCGGCGCCTCGGCCAGCACCGCGCCAAGGCGGGCGCTGGCCTCGAACAGCTTGGCGGTCTTGAAGCGGATGACCTGAAGGTAGTCGTCGATCGCCAGGTCGGGGTCGTGCATGTTCATCAGCTGCAGCACCTCGCCCTCGGCGATCACGTTGGTGGCGTCGGCCAGCACCTGCAGCACCCGCATGCGGTTCACCGACACCATCATCTGGAACGCACGGGAATACAGGAAGTCGCCCACCAGCACGCTGGCGGCGTTGCCGAACATCGCGTTGGCGGTGGCGCGGCCGCGCCGAAGCGCCGACTCGTCGACGACGTCGTCATGCAGCAGCGTGGCGGTGTGGATGAATTCGACGATGGCAGCCAGTTCATGCCGTTCCGGGCCGTCGAATCCCAGGGCCTCGGAAAACAGCAGCACCAGGCGAGGCCTGATCCGCTTGCCGCCCGCGCCGACGATGTACTGGGAGATCTGGTTGACCAGCACCACGCGCGAGGCCAGCCGCTCGCGGATGACGTCGTCGACCCGCCGCATCGCCTCGTCCAGCGGGTCGATGGCGGAGGGGTCGGGGGCGGTGGCGTTCAGCACGGGCGGGCGCAACAGGATCCCAATTATAGGAAGCCTGCCACGACGGACGGCCCGGTTGCGCCACCAGCCGGCGGCAAGGCGAGGTCGCGGCCGTGTTCCATGCTATATTCAAAGGCTCTGCGCGTTGTGCCAAGGATCCCTTGCGGGTGCGGCGGCCCGCGCCGGGATTCACAGAAAGGTCCTCCACATGTACGCGGTCATAAAAACCGGTGGCAAGCAATACAAGGTTGCTGCCGGCGAAAAGATCAAGGTAGAACAGATTGCTGCGGACGTGGGCCAGGAGATCACCATCGAGCAGGTCCTCGCCGTCGGCGAGGGTGCCGAGCTGAAGGTGGGCACGCCCTGGGTCGCGGGTGCGAACGTCAAGGCCACGGTCGTGGCCCACGGCAAGCACGACAAGGTGCGCATCTTCAAGATGCGTCGCCGCAAGCACTATCAGAAGCACGGCGGCCACCGTCAGACCTACACCGAACTGCAGATCGCTGCGGTCAACGGCTGAGGAGCACACACCATGGCACAGAAAAAGGGCGGCGGCTCCACCCGCAACGGCCGCGATTCCCAGCCGAAGATGCTCGGCGTCAAGGTGTTCGGTGGCCAGGCGGTCAGCGCCGGCTCCATCATCGTGCGCCAGCGCGGCACCCGCTTCCATGCGGGCAGCGGCGTCGGCATGGGCCGCGACCACACGCTGTTTGCGCTGGTCGACGGCAAGGTTTCGTTCGAGACCAAGGGCGCGCTGAACCGCCAGACGGTTTTCGTCACCGCGGCCTGAGCGACATTCCGCCCGCGCTGCGAAGCCCCGGCACGCCGGGGCTTCTTCGTTTAGGCCCCCCAGCATGAAGTTCTTCGACGAAGCCACCATCGACATCTCGGCCGGCCACGGCGGCGCCGGCTGCGTGAGCTTCCGGCGCGAGAAGTTCATTCCCTTTGGCGGCCCCAACGGTGGCGACGGCGGCCGCGGCGGCAGCGTCTACGCACTGGCCGACCAGAACATCAACACGCTGATCGACTACCGCTACACGCGCCGCTTCGACGCGAAGAACGGCGAGCCCGGCCGAGGCTCCGACCAGTTCGGCGCCGCCGGCGCCGACATCGAGATGCGCATGCCCGTCGGGACCATCGTCCGCAATGCCGAGACGGGCGAGGTGATGGCCGAGCTGCTCGAGCACGGCCAGCGCGTGCTGCTGGCCAAGGGCGGCGACGGCGGCTTCGGCAACCTGCACTTCAAGAGCAGCACCAACCGCAGCCCGCGCCAGAAGACCCCCGGCTGGCCCGGCGAGGCCTTCAAGCTGCAACTGGAACTGCGCGTGCTGGCCGACGTGGGCCTGCTGGGCATGCCCAACGCCGGCAAGAGCACCTTCATCGCGGCCGTCAGCAATGCGCGGCCCAAGATCGCCGACTACCCCTTTACCACGCTGCACCCCAACCTGGGCGTCGTGCGCGTGGGGCCCGAGCGCAGCTTCGTCGTCGCCGACATCCCGGGCCTCATCGAGGGCGCCAGCGAGGGCGCCGGGCTGGGCCACCAGTTCCTGCGCCACCTGCAGCGCACGCGGCTGCTGCTGCACATCGTGGATGCGGCGCCCTTCGATGACAGCGTGGACCCCGTCGCGCAGGCCCGGGCCATCGTCGCCGAGCTGAAGAAGTACGACCCCGCGCTGCACGCGAAGCCGCGCTGGCTGGTGTTCAACAAGCTCGACATGGTGCCGACCGCAGAACGCGAGGCGCGGGTCAAGGACTACGTGCGGCGGCTGCGCTGGAAGGGCCCGGTCTTTGCCATCTCGGCGCTGGCGCGTGACGGCCTGCAGCCACTGCTGGAGAAGATCCAGAACTTCGTCGCCGAGCAGCTGCCGCCGCCCCCGCCGGCGCCGGACCTGCGCTTCGACGGCCCGCCGCCGGTCGCTCCGGGCGAGGAGGCCGCGCGATGAGCGGGCAGCCGGGCGTGCTGCAGCCGGCCCGCCGCATCGTCGTCAAGGTCGGGTCCAGCCTCGTCACCAACGAGGGGCGGGGCGTCGACGCCGAGGCCATCGACAACTGGTCGCGCCAGCTGGCGGCGCTCGCCCGCGAGGGGCGCGAGCTCGTGATGGTCTCCAGCGGCGCCATTGCCGAGGGCATGAAGCGCCTGGGCTGGGCCACGCGCCCCAAGGAGTTGCACGAGTTGCAGGCCGCCGCCGCCGTCGGCCAGATGGGCCTGGTGCAGATGTACGAGTCGCGCCTGCGCGAGCACGGCATGGCCAGTGCCCAGGTGCTGCTGACGCACGCCGATCTCGCCGACCGCGAGCGCTACCTCAACGCGCGCTCGACGCTGCTCACGCTGCTGTCGCTGGGCGTGATCCCGGTGATCAACGAGAACGACACCGTCGTCAACGACGAGATCCGGTTCGGCGACAACGACACGCTTGGCGCGCTGGTGGCCAACCTGGTGGACGCCGACGCCTACGTGATCCTCACCGACCAGCGCGGCCTGTACAGCGCCGATCCGCGCAAGGACCCGTCGGCCCGCTTCATCGACCTGGCCACCGCGGGTGATCCGGCGCTGGAAGCCATGGCCGGCGGGGCCGGCAGCGCCATCGGCCGCGGCGGCATGCTCACCAAGGTGCTGGCCGCCAAGCGCGCGGCGCGCAGCGGCACCAGCACCGTCATCGCCTGGGGGCGCGAGCGCGACGTGCTGCTGCGGTTGGCTGCCGGCGAGGCCATCGGCAGTGCCCTGGTGGCCGGCACCGCCAAGCTGGCGGCGCGCAAGCAGTGGATGCTCGACCACCTGCAGCTGCGCGGCGCGGTGCGCGTCGACGCCGGGGCCGCGGCCAAGCTGCGCGACGAAGGCAAGAGCCTGCTGCCCATCGGCGTGCACGAGGTCGAGGGCGAGTTCGCGCGCGGCGACGTGATCGCGGTGCGCACGCTGGACGGCGGCGGCGAGATCGCGCGCGGGCTGGCCAACTACTCGTCGGCCGAGTCGCGCCTGATCGCGCGCAAGCCCTCTTCGCAGATCGAGGCGCTGCTGGGCTACGCCAACGAGCCCGAGCTGATCCACCGCGACAACCTCGTGCTGACGGGCTGAGGCGGCACGGCCCGGCCGAAGTCAGCCCAGCGGCTCGCTGCCCTCGGGCTGGGGCTCCGTGGCCGGTGCCCGGGCCTCGGCCTCGTGTCGCTGGGCCCGCAGGCCCGAGCGCAGATAACGGTTGTGATGATGGACGCGCGGCACGTAGCGGGCGAGCTCGGTCAGCGCCATCTCGTAGACGCCGCGCTTGAACTCGATGACCATGTCCAGCGGCACCCAGTAGTCGTTCCAGCGCCAGGCGTCGAACTCGGGGTGGTCGGTCGCTCGCAAGTTCATGTCGGAGTCGCGGCCCAGCAAGCGCAGCAGGAACCAGATCTGCTTCTGGCCGCGGTAGTGACCGCGCGCGTCCTTGCGGATGAAGTGTTCGGGCACCTCGTAGCGAAGCCAGTCGCGGGTGCGGCCGATGATCTGCACGTGCTCGGGGCGGAGACCGACCTCCTCGTGGAGCTCGCGCAGCATCGCCTGCTCGGGCGTTTCGCCGTGCTTGATGCCGCCCTGCGGGAACTGCCACGAGTGGGTGCGAAGCCGCTTGCCCCAGAAGACCTGGTTGCGCGAGTTCAGCAGGACGATGCCGACGTTGGGCCTGAAGCCTTCCCGGTCGAGCATAATGAACCCCGATTTGTGACTGTTTTCATTATCGCACCCGCGCGATGCGGCCCCGGGACCCGGGAAACCCGCAAGCGGCGAGGTCGATGCAGTCGGCAGGCGGCTTCGGCGCTGGTAGGGTGCTCGCCCGGCAGGGCCGAGCCCATCAGAAGAGCCCCATGAAAGCCTCCCACACCTTCATCTCGACCCTCAAGGAAGCCCCCGCCGATGCGGAGATCGTTAGCCACCGGCTGATGATGCGCGCCGGCTTCATCAAGCGCCTCGGCGCCGGCATCTACAACTACATGCCGCTGGGCCTGCGCGTCATCCGCAAGATCGAGGGCATCGTCCGCGAGGAGATGGTGCGCGCCGGCGCCGTGGAACTGCTGATGCCCGTGGTGCAGCCGGCGGAGTTGTGGGCGGAGACCGGCCGCTTCCAGGCCTACGGCCCCGAGCTGCTGCGGGTGAAGGACCGCCACCAGCGCGACTTCGTCATCCAGCCCACCAGCGAAGAGGTCATCACCGACATCGCGCGGCAGGAGCTTCGCAGCTACAGGCAGCTGCCGCGCAACTTCTTCCACATCCAGACGAAGTTCCGGGATGAGCGCCGTCCGCGCTTCGGCCTGATGCGCGGCCGCGAGTTCACGATGAAGGATGCCTACTCCTTCGACCGTGACCAGGCCAGCGCGCTGAAGAGCTACCAGGCCATGTTCGAGGCCTACAAGCGCATCTTCGACCGTTTCGGCCTGCAGTACCGCGCCGTGGCGGCCGACACCGGTGCCATCGGCGGCGACGCCTCGCACGAGTTCCAGGTGATCGCCGACACCGGCGAGGACGCGATCGTGTACTGCCCCACCAGCGAGTACGCCGCCAACATCGAGCTGGCCGAGGCGCTGCCGCTGCTCGGCCAGCGCGGCGCGGCCACGCAGGCGATGGCCAGGACGCCCACGCCCGGCAAGAGCACCTGCGAGGACGTGGCCGAGCTGCTGAAGCTGCCGCTGTCGCAGACCGTGAAGTCGCTGGTGCTGGCCACCGACGAGCCGAGCGCGAACGGCGACGTGGCCAAGACCACCGTCTGGCTGTTGCTGGTGCGCGGCGACCACAGCCTCAACGAAGTGAAGGCCGGCAAGGTGCCGGGGCTGAAGGACGGCTGGCGCTTTGCCACCGTGGCCGAGATCGAGGCGCACTTCGGCTGCAAGCCCGGCTACCTGGGGCCGATCGGAATGAAGAAGCCCGTGAAGGTCGTGGCCGACCGCACGGTGGCGAACATGGCCGACTTCGTCTGCGGCGCCAACGAGCCCGACTTCCACCTCGCCGGCGTCAACTGGGGCCGCGACCTGCCCGAGCCGGATCTGGTGGCCGACATCCGCAACGTCGTGGCCGGCGACCCCAGCCCCGACGGCCAGGGCGTGCTCGCCATCCAGCGCGGCATCGAGGTGGGCCACGTGTTCTACCTGGGCACGAAGAAGTACAGCATCCCGATGGGTGCCACCTTCCTCGACGAGAACGGGAAGCCGCAGCCCTTCGAGATGGGCTGCTACGGCATCGGCGTGACGCGCATCCTGGGCGCCGCCATCGAGCAGAACCACGATGAGCGCGGCATGATCTGGCCCGCCGCCATCGCGCCCTTCGAGTGCGTGATCTGCCCGATCGGCATGGACCGCAGCGCCGACGTGAAGGCCGCGGCCGAGGCGCTGCACGACGAGCTTGCCGCGATGGGCATCGACGTCGTGCTCGACGACCGCGGCGAGCGCCCCGGCGCCATGTTCGCCGACTGGGAGTTGATCGGCGTGCCGCTGCGCGTGGTGATCTCCGACCGCGGGCTGAAGGCCGGCCAGTTGGAGGTCCAGGGCCGCCGCGATGCCGCCGCCAGCAGCGTCGCCGTGGCCGAGGTGGCCGCCAGCGTGAAGGCCCGCCTGAACGCCGACCGAGGGGGATGACCCCGCCGCGTCGCGCGATGCTGCTGGCCGCCGGCGCGCTGGCGCTGCCCGGCGTCGCGCGCGCTGGCGCGCAGTTGGAGGAGCCGCTGTCGGACGCCGTGCGCACGGCGCTGTCGGCTGCGGTGGCCGAGCGCGCGCCGCCCAAGCCCAGCTTCGCGCGCACCGAGGAGCGCCTGGCCTACCTGCGCTGGCTGGGCGCGGCCAGCGACCGCCTCAAGCGCCGCAAGGCCGAACACCACGTGCGCGTCGAATTCCTCGAGACCGTCTGGTACGAGAGCCGACGCGCCGGCCTGGAGACGGCGCTGGTGCTGGGTCTCATCCAGGTGGAGAGCGGCTTCCGCAAGTACGCCATCAGCGTCGCCGGTGCCCGCGGCTACATGCAGGTGATGCCGTTCTGGGCCCGCCTGATCGGCGACGGCGACGACCGCCGGCTGTTCCACACGCAGACCAACCTGCGCTTCGGCTGCGTGATCCTTCGCCACTACCTCGAGCGCGAGCGGGGCGACCTCTTCATGGCCCTGGGACGCTACAACGGCAGTCGAGGTCGCGACAAGTATCCGAACCTGGTGTTCGGTGCGCGGCGGCAGTGGGATCTGTGAGCCCCCAAGCTCGCTGGCGCTCGCTACCCCCCGAGGCGGCCGTTCGCCAGCGGCCCGGCGGAGCCGGTTCCGCGGCTCTGGCCTGATGCGCTGGCCTAGAGGCCGCTCCACTCGCGCGGCGCCGCGCCGCCGAAGCCGAGCAGCGCCAGCACTCGCTCCACGCCCTCGGCCACCATCTCGTCGATGCTGGCCGGCTTCAGGTAGAAGGCCGGCAGCGGCGGGAAGACGATGCCGCCCATCTCGGTGACGGCCGTCATGTTGCGCAGGTGCGCCAGGTTGAAGGGCGTCTCGCGCACCATCAGCACCAGGCGCCGCCGCTCCTTGAGCGTGACGTCGGCGGCGCGCGTGAGCAGGTTGTCCGACAGGCCGTTGGCGATGGCGGCCAGCGTCTTCATCGAGCAGGGCGAGACGACCATCGCCGCCGTGCCGAAGCTGCCGCTGGCAATGCACGCGCCGACGTCGCCCGGGGCGTAGGCGCGGTCGGCGAGGGCCTCGAGCTCACCGCGCGCCAGGCCCAGCTCGTGGTGCACGTTGAGCACGCCCGCGGGCGTGGCGACGAGGTGCGTCTCGATGCCCAGCGCGCGGGCGCGCCGGAGCAGCATTACCGGGTACAGCGCGCCAGTGGCGCCGCTGATGCCCACCACCAGGCGGGCGGGCAGGGCGGCGCCCACCTCAGCCCTTGGCCAGCAGCTGCTGCAGCTCGCCCGACTGGTACATCTCCATCATGATGTCCGAGCCGCCGACGAACTCGCCGTTCACGTACAGCTGCGGGATCGTCGGCCAGTTGGCGTAGTCCTTGATGCCCTGGCGGACCTCTTCGTCCTCGAGCACGTTGAAGGTGCTCACGCCGCTGGCGCCGGCGGCCTTGAGGATCTGGATGGCGCGGCCCGAGAAGCCGCACTGCGGGAACTGCGCCGTGCCCTTCATGAAGAGCAGGACCTTGTGGCCCTTGACCATCTCGTCGATGCGCTGCTGGACGTCGCTCATGGTGTTGCGTGGATGACGGGGAACAGGGGCGGGATCGTACTGCCGGCCGGGAGTCAACGCCGCCGGCAGGGCGGCGGCGTCAGCCACGCGGCCTGCGCCCGCCGGTGCAGCGGCGGTGGCCGGCCATGTCGAGCCGGTGGTCGATGGCCTCGAAGCCGGCCGCTGCCAGCAGCGCAGCCACGGCCTCGGCCTGCTCGAAGCCGTGCTCCAGCAGCAGCCAGCCGCCGGGCGCCAGGTGCGGGGCGGCGCCGGCGACGATGTCGCGCAGGTCGGCGAGGGCGTCGCCCGCCGCCGGCACCAGCGCGGCCCGCGGCTCGTGGCGCAGCGCGCCCAGGTGGGGGTCGTCGGCGCCCAGGTAGGGCGGGTTGGCCAGCGCCAGGTGCAGCGGCGGGGCGGCGAGCGGCTGCCACCACGAGCCCTGCAGCCACTGCACCGGCAGGCCGAGCCGGGCCCCGTTGGCCCGGGCCACGGCCAGTGCCCCGGCGCTGGCGTCCACCGCGCGCAGCACGGCCCGCGGGCAGGCCCGGGCCACGGCCAGTGCGATGGCGCCGCTGCCGGTGCCGAGGTCGGCCACCTCGGGCGCGGCGATGCGGCCAAGGTCGCCGTCCAGCACCTCAAGAGCCCAGTCGACCAGGGTCTCGGTGTCGGGGCGGGGGTCGAGCACGTCGGGCGTCACCCGCAGTTCCAGGCCTTGGAAGCCGCGCCAGCCGGTGAGGTAGGCCACGGGCTCGCCCCCGGCGCGGAGCTGCAGCAGGCTGCGCAGCACGGCCGCCGCGGCGGCGTCGACCGGCGCGTCGCCGTGCGCCAGCAGCCACGCGCGCGGCTGCTGCAGCACGTGGCTGGCCAGCGCCTGGGCGTCGAACCGGTCCAGGCCCAGCGCGCGCGCTTCGTGCAGCAGCGCGTCGACCGTGGGCTCAGCCACCGCCGCCCAGCTCGGCCAGCTGCTCGGCCGCGCGCGCGGCCACCAGCGCGTCGATGACGTCGCCGAGGTCGCCGTCCAGCACCTGCTGCAGCTTGTAGAGGGTGAGGTTGATGCGGTGGTCCGTCAGCCGGCCCTGGGGGTAGTTGTAGGTGCGGATGCGGTCGCTGCGGTCGCCGCTGCCCACCAGGCTCTTGCGCGTGGCGGCCTCCCGGGCGGCGCGCTCGGAGGCCTCCTTGTCGCGCAGCCGCGCCTGCAGCACGGCCAGGGCCCTGGCCTTGTTGCGGTGCTGGCTGCGGTCGTCCTGGCACTCGGCCACCAGGCCGGTGGGCAGGTGCGTGATGCGGATGGCGCTGTCGGTCTTGTTGACGTGCTGGCCGCCGGCGCCGCTGGCGCGGAAGGTGTCGATGCGCAGGTCGGCCGGGTTCAGCGTGATGGCCTCGGCCTCGTCGGGCTCGGGCAGCACCGCCACCGTGCAGGCGCTGGTGTGGATGCGGCCCTGGCTCTCGGTGGCCGGCACGCGCTGCACGCGGTGGCCGCCGCTCTCGAAGCGCATCCGCCCGTAGACGCCCGGCGCGCCATGGCCGGCGATGCGCAGCACCAGCTCCTTGTAGCCGCCGAGCTCGGACTCGTTCTGCGACAGCACCTCGGTGCGCCAGCCCTGGCGCTCGCAGAAGCGCAGGTACATGCGCGCCAGGTCGCCGGCGAACAGGGCGCTCTCGTCGCCGCCGGTGCCGGCGCGGATCTCGAGGAAGGCGTTGCGCTCGTCGTCGGGGTCTTTCGGCAGCAAGGCGGTCTGCAACTCGGCCTGCAGGCGCTGCATCTCGGCCTCGGCGCCGGCGATCTCCTCGGCGGCCATGGCCGCCATCTCGGCGTCGTCGCCGGCCAGCAGCTCACGCGCGGCGGCGATGTCGGCCTCGCGCTGGCGGTAGCGCTGCCAGCGCGTGACGATGCCCTGCACCTCGGCCTGTTCGCGCAGCAGCGCGCGGTAGCGCTGGGCGTCGGCGGCAACATCGGGGTCGGACAGCGTGGCGTCGAGCTCGGCCAGGCGCAGCGCCAGGCGCTCGAAGCGGTCGCGGAGGGAAGGGTTCATCGGGCAGAAAGACCAAGGCGCACGGCCCGGCCACGGCGCGCCAACCGGCCCGCCGCACCGGCCGCAGCGGCGCTAACGGGAGGAGGCGTCGCTGCCGCCGTGGCGGCCGGAGCGCAGGAACAGGCGCGACACGGTGTCGGCCAGGCGCGAGCGCTCGTCGCCCTCGGCCGCGTGCAGCTCGGCCATCGTGCCGTGCAGCATCTTGTGCGTGAGGCCGCGGCTCAGGGCCTCGAGCACGGCCTCGATCGGCTCGCCCTTGGCGAGCAGCTTCTTCGCGCGGTGCAGTTCCAGCGTCGCCCAGTCGTCGGCCTGGCGGTTGAGCGCCTGGATCAGCGGCACGGCGGCGCGCTGGTCGAGCCAGTGCTGGAAGCTGGTGACGCCGGCGTCGATGATGGCCTCGGCCTGCTGCACGGCGGCCTGGCGCTTGTCGGAGGCGCTCTGCACGAGCGTGGAGAGGTCGTCGACGGTGTAGAGGTAAACGTCGGCCAGGCGCGCGACCTCGGGCTCGATGTCGCGCGGCACGGCCAGGTCCACCATGAACATCGGCCGGCGGCGGCGTGCCTTCAGCGCCCGCTCCACCGCGCCCAGGCCCACGATGGGCAGCGTGCTCGCGGTGCAGGAGACGACGGCGTCGAACTCGTGCAGGCGGTCGGGCATGTCGGCCAGGCGCAGGGCCTCGCCGCCGAAGCGTGCGGCCAGCTTCTCGCCGCGCTCGAGCGTGCGGTTGGCCAGTGCGATGGCCTTCGGGGTGCGCGCCGCGAAGTGCGTGGCCACCAGTTCGATCATCTCGCCAGCGCCGATGAACAGCACCTTGATCTGGGCCAGGTCCTCGAAAAGCTGCGACGCCAGCCGCACCGACGCGGCGGCCATGCTGACGCTGTGCGCGCCGATCTCGGTGGAGCTGCGCACCTCTTTGGCCACCGAGAAGCTGCGCTGGAACAGCTGGTGCAGCGTCGTGCCCAGCGTGCCGGCTTCGTCGGCCAGGCGCACGGCCTGCTTCATCTGGCCCAGGATCTGCGGCTCGCCCAGCACCATGCTGTCCAGGCCACTGGCCACGCGGAAGGCGTGGCGCGCGGCGGCACGGTCTTCCATGACGTAGCTGTGCGACTGCAGCTGGTTGGGTGCGATGCCGCCCTGCGTGGCCAGCCACTCGACGGCCGGACGCACCAGTTCCTCGGCCCCGGCCGGCGTGGTGCTGGCGACGTAGAGCTCGGTGCGGTTGCAGGTGGAGACCAGCGCCGCCTCGGGCACGGCACGCTGCAGCTGCTGGCGAAGGGCCTGCAGGGCCGGGGCGGTTTGCTCGGGCGCGAAGGCCAGTCGGCCGCGCAGGTCCAGCGGGGCCGTGGTGTGGTTGAGCCCGAGGGCGATGACGCTCACGCCACAATTGTAGGAGCCCACCGTCCGCCGCACCACCCCGGGGCGGCGCGGTGTTTTCGTCCACGACAAACCGCATTCAACCGCCGATGGGCCCGCTCGACGCCGTCTGGCATCTGACCAACCTTTTCCTGCCCGCGCTGATGCTGGGGGCGATCGCCGCCGGGCTGGCCAAGCTGCTGTGGCGGCGGCAGTTGGCCGGCGTGCGCTGGCGCCGCCTGGCCGGCGCGTCGGCCGCGGCCGCGGCCGTGGTGGTGGTGCTCGGCCTGGTGGTGTTCGGCCGCGACGGCCGCATGGCCACCTACGCCGGCATGGTGCTGGCCACGGCCGGCGCGCTGTGGTGGTGGGGCTTCGGGCCGGGGCGCTGAAGCCCCCGGCCGCCGCTCAGGCCGCGGCGGGCGCGTCGTGCAGCACCGGCGTGCCGCGCAGCGAGTGCGGCAGCGCTTCGGTGATGCGCACGTCGAGCATCCGGCCCACCAGCCGGGCCGATTGCGGGCCGCCGTCGAAATTGACGATGCGGTTGCACTCGGTGCGGCCCATCAGCTCGGCCGCGCTCTTTTTCGAGGGCCCCTCGACCAGGATGCGCTGCACCGTGCCGACGCGGCTGGCGCTGATGCGCCGCACGTTGTCCTCGATGGTGGCCTGCAGGTGCTGCAGGCGCTTGAGCTTCACGGCCTGCGGCGTGTCGTCGGCCAGCGCCGCGGCCGGCGTGCCCGGGCGCGCGCTGAAGACGAAGCTGAAGCTGGCGTCGTAGCCGACGTCCTCGATCAGCTTCATCATCCGGCCGAAGTCGTCCTCGGTCTCGCCGGGGAAGCCGACGATGAAGTCGCTGGACAGGCTGATGCCCGGCCGCACGGCGCGCAGCTTGCGGATCGTGCTCTTGTATTCCATGGCCGTGTAGCCGCGCTTCATGGCCATCAGGATGCGGTCCGATCCGTGCTGCACCGGCAGGTGCAGGTGGCTGACGAGCTGCGGCACGCGGGCATAGACGTCCACCAGCCGCTGCGTGAACTCGTTGGGGTGGCTGGTGGTGTAGCGGATGCGCTCGATGCCGGGGATCTGCGCCACCAGCTCGATCAGCAGCGCGAAGTCGGCGATCTCGGCCGTGCCGCCCATCGTGCCGCGCCAGGCGTTGACGTTCTGGCCCAGCAGCGTCACCTCCTTGACGCCCTGCTCGGCCAGGCCCGCCACCTCCACGAGCACGTCGTCCAGCGGGCGGCTCACCTCCTCGCCGCGCGTGTAGGGCACGACGCAATAGCTGCAGTACTTGCTGCAGCCTTCCATGATCGACACGAAGGCGGAGGCGCCTTCCACGCGCGCCGGCGGCAGGTGGTCGAACTTCTCGATCTCGGGGAAGCTGATGTCGACCTGCGGCCGCCGCTGCTGCGTGCGGGCCTCGATCATCTGCGGCAGCCGGTGCAGCGTCTGCGGGCCGAAGACCAGGTCGACGTAGGGCGCGCGCTCGATGATGGCCGCGCCCTCCTGGCTGGCCACGCAGCCGCCCACGCCAATGAGCACGCCCTTCTGCTTGAGGTGCTTGACGCGGCCCAGGTCGGAGAAGACCTTCTCCTGCGCCTTCTCGCGCACGCTGCAGGTGTTGAAGAGGATCAGGTCGGCGGCCTCGGGGTCGTCGGTCTTCTCGTAGCCCTGCGCGGCGCCCAGCACGTCGGCCATCTTGTCCGAGTCGTACTCGTTCATCTGGCAGCCGAAGGTGCGGATGAAGACCTTCTTCGGCGCCTTGGCGTCGGCCGGGTTCATGGCTTGCTCCAGGTCTGGGCGGCGCCGTCGAAGCGCCACGCCGCCGCCTCGGCGGGGGTGCTGGGCCAGGGCTTGCGCGCGGCCTCGGCCGGCGTCAGCAGCCAGACGTCGAGCAGGTTGCCCTGCGGGTCGCGCGTGTAGTGCACGAGCAGCTTCTGCCCGACGACCTGGCCGCTGAGCACGATGCGGTTGCCGGCGTCGCGGATGCGCGCGCCGGGTGCCAGGCGCGCGGGCTGGCGGTTGAGCAGGGCCTCGGGCGGCGCGGTGACGACGAGTTCGCCCCGCAGCGCGGTGGCGGGGAAGCTGCGCAGGGGCTGGGCGGTGGCGGCCGCGGCGGCCACGAACGACAGCGCGGCGGCGAGCATCGGGACACAGCGGAGCATGGTGTGGATCCAGGGGCTGTGGCGCTCCGCCCGGGCGGCGGAGCAAAAACGGCCCGAGGGTGAACTCGGGCCGTCGCGATTCTGGTGGCGCTTCAGGGATTTGAACCCCGGACCTGCGGATTATGATTCAAGGAAACCGAACAGTCTAGAAGCACACGGCATCGCGTGGCGCAGTATCCACGCTCCTTAGCCGGTGAGTGAGTGCTTCGGATTCTTTCGGCTGGCGCTGGTTTTTTGAGCCGTAGTGTCCCGCCAGTGTCCCGCCGATCCGGCCGTCCGCAGTGGTCTCGCGCGCGCGACATTCACGGAATGCTCCGATCGGTCCCGCGCGTGCGCGTACTCGTCGCATTTGCCGGGAGCCGCCGCCGTACTTCAGCGTTCTGTATTCCGGTGGCAGCAGGCGAGCCAGTCCCTGACGATGCCGTCGATGATCGAGCTGAAGTCATGGCCGGCGGCCGGCTTCCAGAGTCCGTCGAGCACCGCCGTCGTGTCGGGGCTCGCGTAGTAGTCGAAGCGCCGACATCGGGCGCGTCTGTCGGCTTGCGCTTGGAGCTTGCGCGTCTTCCGCCATGCGAGCCACGCCGCTTCATCGCGTGCAGTCAAGACGGGCCGTCCGGGCTTCCAGGTGTGTTGGCGCCGACTGAGATTTGACCCACTTGTGAGGATCGTGCCGACCGAAAACTGACCCAGGTGTTCAACCTACCCTGCCCGACTTATCCACAGCGGGGCGGGGTGTGAGGAGTGATCACCATGGCCATGATTGGCAA
>CAIKLM010000069.1 GCA_903828235.1 uncultured beta proteobacterium
GGCTCCTGGACAGGATCGAGGTCACCGCCACGCGCCGCCGCCTGGACCGGCTCATCGAGGCGGGTGTCTTCCCGCAGCCGGACCCGCGCCGCCCCGCGCTCCCCTGGCCCCCGGTCTGATCCGCGCCCCTGGCGGGCGCGCCGGGCGCCTCAGCCGCGGGCGACGGCGGGGCCGCGGCCGACGCCCCCGCCGCCGGGGCGCCGCGGCGGGGTGAACGGCTGGTCAGCGGGGCCTTGTTCATGGGCGCGGCGTCCTGGGTCGGATGGTGCGGTCGAAGTCCCCATCACCCTATCACGGAAGGCCCGGCCGCGCAGCCTTGGTGGCGCGGCCCTGACGCCGGCGCGGCATCATCGCCGCCCATGTGGACCGACTCGCACTGCCACCTCGACGCCCCCGAGTTCGAGGCCGACCGCGCCGCGGTGGTGCAGCGCGCCCGCGCCGCGGGCGTGACCATGCTGGTGCTGCCCGCGGTGGCCGTCGACCACGTCGACGCGGTGGTGGCGCTGGCGCACGAGCACGGCCTGGCCTACGCCCTGGGCATCCACCCGCTGTGGTGCCACCGCGCCGGCGAGAGCGATCTCGAGCGGCTGCGCCAGGCCCTGCACCGCCACCGCGACGACCCGCGGCTGGTGGCCGTGGGCGAGATCGGCCTGGACCACTTCGTGCCCGGCCTCGACCTGGCGCGGCAGCAGCACTTCTACCTGGCGCAGCTGCGCCTGGCGCGCGACGCCGGCCTGCCGGTGATCCTGCACGTGCGCCGCTCGGCCGACGCGCTGCTGGCCGGCCTGCGGCGCATCGAGGTGCCCGGCGGCATCGCGCACGCCTTCAACGGCAGCGAACAGCAGGCGCGGCGCTTCGTCGAGCGCGGCTTCCGGCTGGGCTTTGGCGGCACGCTCACCTTCGAGCCGGCGCGGCGGATGCGGGCCCTGGCCGCCACGCTGCCGCTGCAGGCCCTGGTGCTGGAGACCGACGCGCCCGACATCCCGCCGCAGTGGCTGTACCGCACCGCGGCCGAGCGCGCGGGCGGGGCGCCCCAGGGCCGCAACGAGCCGGCCGAGCTGCCACGCATCGGCGGCGTGCTGGCCAACCTGCGTGGGCTGCCGCTGGCCGAGCTGGCCGCGGCCACCGTGGCCAACGCGCAGGCGGCGCTGCCGCGGCTGTCGGCGCTGCACCCCAGGGTGGCGGCGTGACGGCACCGCCGCGGCTCGTGGGCCTCGCGCCCGTCATCGCCCGCGGTACGCGGCTGGTGGTGCTGGGCAGCTTCCCGGGCGTGGCCTCGCTGCAGGCGGGGCAGTACTACGCCCACCCCCGAAACCAGTTCTGGCCCCTGGTGGGCCAGTTGCTGGGCGAGCCGCTGCCGGCGCTGCCCTACCGCGAGCGCGTGGCGCGGCTGCGCGAGCGCGGGGTGGGCCTGTGGGACGTCTACGCCAGCTGCCGGCGCGAGGGCAGCCTGGACAGTGCCATCGAGGCCGCCGAGCTCAACGACCTGGCCAGCCTGCGGCGCCGCGCGCCGGGCCTGCTGGCGGTGGCGCACAACGGCGGCGAAAGCGCCCGCCACCGCCGCCACACCGAGGCCCTGGGCCTGCCCGTGTGGCGTCTGCCCAGCAGCAGCCCGGCCAACGCCAGCTGGAGCTTCGAGCGCAAGCTCGCCAAGTGGCAGGAGGCGTTCGCGTTTGCCGGCCTGATTCCAGTGGCTGCGACCGGGGGAATGCGGCAAGATCCGCCGCGATGAGCGTCGATCCCTCCGCCCCGCTGCGGCGGCCTTGGCTGGCGCGCCCGCGCCCTGACGACGCCAAGGCCACCCCCGCCGCCACCGACCCTGCCCGGCGCGCGCTGCTGGCCAGTGCCGCGGCGATGCCGTTCTCGCCGCTGGCCCGGGCGGCCGGACTTGCGCGCGTGGCCCTGGTCATCGGCAACGCCGCCTACCCGACGGCCCCGCTGCCC
>CAIKLM010000070.1 GCA_903828235.1 uncultured beta proteobacterium
CCGCAACCCGCGCAGCCCCGCCCCGCGGCGCTGCCCACGGCCAGCGCGCCGCCGGGCGTCGACGCCGAACCGCTGCCGCCGCTGCAGGCCGCCGAGCCCGTGGCCCCACCCTTCGGGCCGCCCGCGGCCGAGCCGGCGGATCCCGCGCTGGCCGACCGCTGGCAGGCCACGGTGCGCTCGCTCATCGAGGCCGGCACCGTCGCGGCGCTGGTGCGCGAGCTGGCCTGGCAGGCCGGCCTCGTGGCCATCGACACCCGCAGCACCCCGCCGGCCTGGCGGCTGGCCGTGGCGCGCGAGCCCCTGCGCAGCGCGGCGCTGGCCGACAAGCTGGCGCTGGCCCTGGCCGCGCACCTGGGCGAGCCCGTGCAGGTGGCCGTCGAGGCCGGCCAGCCCACCGACACGCCCGCGCTGCGCGACGCCGCCGAGCGTGCCCGCCGGCAGGCCGCGGCCGAGGCCACCATCCAGTCCGACCCCGTCGTGCGCGAGTTGCTGCATCAGTTCAAGACCGCGCGCATCGTGCCGGGCTCGATCCGGCCGGCCTGAGACCGTGTGAACGCACCACCCGAACCCACCAGGAGATCCCGACCATGATGAAGGGCCAGCTTGCCGGCTTGATGAAGCAGGCGCAGCAGATGCAGGAGAACATGAAGCGCGCGCAGGACGAGCTCGCGCTGCTCGAGGTCGAGGGTGCCAGCGGCGCCGGCCTCGTGAAGGTGACGATGACCTGCAAGCACGACGTCAAGCGCGTGGTCATCGACCCCAGCCTGCTGGCCGACGACAAGGACATGCTCGAGGACCTCGTGGCCGCCGCCTTCAACGACGCCGTGCGCCGCGCGGAAGAGGTGAGCACCGAGAAGATGGGCAAGCTCACCGCCGGCCTGCCCCTGCCGCCGGGGATGAAGTTCCCCTTCTGATGCCGGCATGGCTGAGCCTGCGCTCTCGGGCCTGATCGAGGCGCTGCAGCGCCTGCCCGGCGTGGGCCTGAAGTCGGCGCAGCGCATGGCCTTCCACCTGCTGCAGCACGACCGCGACGGCGCGCGCCGGCTGGCCGGTGCGCTGACGCACGCGATGGGCGCCATGCGCCACTGCACGCGCTGCCACACCTTCACCGAGCAGGAGGTCTGCGGCACCTGCACCGACCCGCGGCGCGATGCGCGGCTGCTGTGCGTGGTGGAGACGCCCGCCGACCAGGCGGCGCTGGAACGCAGCGGCAGCTACAAGGGCCTGTACTTCGTGCTGATGGGCCGGCTCGACCCGCTGCGCGGCGTGGGCGTGGCCGACATCGGCGCCGAGGCGCTGCTGGCGCGCGCCGGCGATGGCACGGTGCAGGAGGTGATCCTGGCCACCAACTTCACCGCCGAGGGCGAGGTGACGGCGCAGGCCCTGTCGGCGGCGCTCGCGGCGCGCGGCCTGAAAGTCACGCGGCTGGCGCGCGGCGTGCCGGCCGGCAGCGAGCTGGAGTACGTGGACCTGTCCACCATCGCCCACGCCATGGGCGACCGCCGCTGAGCCTGGCGATCAGTCGGCCACCGCCTCGCGGTAGGCGTGCCAGCTGGCGTGCCCCACGACCGGCCCCACCACCAGCAGCCCGGCGAACCACGGCAGCAGCGCCAGCGTCACCAGCGCGGCAATCAGGAAGCCCCACCACAGCATCACGCCAGTCTGCGTGAGCACCAGGCGCAGGCTGGTCAGGCCGGCGGTGATGGCGTCGGTCTGGCGGTGCAGGATCATCGGGATGGAGATCACGCTGACGGCGTAGATCAGGCCCGCGAACACCGCGCCCACCGCCGCCCAGGCGACGATGAAGGCCAGGTTCTCCGGGTCGAGCAGCGCCCGCAGCGAGCCTTTGAAATCGGGCATGCCGTCGAAGCTGACGGCGAACACCACCAGCGTGGCGCGGCCCCACAGCATCTCCAGCACCAGCAGCACGAAGCCGAAGATGGCGAGCTGGCCGGTGCGCGTGTCCCAGGCCAGCAGCGAGTCGCCGAAGTCGGGCTTCTCGCCGCGCTCCAGGCGCTGGCTGGTGCGGTACAGGCCCAGGCACAGGAACGGCCCCATCAGCAGGAAGCCGGCCGACAGCGCCAGCGTGTAGGCCGGGGCGTGCTCGAACACCTTCAGCAGCGCCCAGCCCATGACCATGAAGCAGCCGCCGTAGAACAGGCCGATGCCGGGGGCGCGGCGGAAGTCGCGCAGCCCGGCGGCCAGCCAGCGCCACGGCGCCCCCCAGCCCAGCGGCCGCAGCACGATGGCGGGCGCGGGGCCGGGCGGCGGCTCGGCGGTGTCGGTGGGCGTCATGCCCGCAAGCCTAGAGCGGCCGCGCAGGCGGTCGCCACCGGGCTTGCCCCGAGGCCGCCGGCGTCGCCCTCAGCCGCGGCGCGAGCGCCGCACGCGCAGGATCTCGTCGAGGATCAGGCACACCGCGCCCAGCGTGATGGCGCTGTCGGCGACGTTGAAGCTCGGGAAGTAGCCGCCGCGGAAGAGGGGCTCGAGGAAGTCGAAGCGGAACTGCAGGAAGTCCACCACGTAGCCGTGGACCATGCGGTCGATGACGTTGCCCAGGGCACCGCCCAGGATCATCGTCACCGAGAAGCAGAACAGGCGCTCGTTCGGGTGGCTGCGCAGCATCCACACGATGAAGGCCGAGGCCGCCAGGCCCAGGCCGATGAAGAACCAGCGCTGCCAGCCCGAGGCCCCGGCCAGGAACGAGAACGCCGCGCCCGGGTTGTGCGCGCGCACGAGGTTGAAGAAGTCGGTCACCGGGCGCACGTCGCCGAGCTGGAAGGCGCCGACGATGGCGACCTTGGTGACCTGGTCGGCCACGATGACGATGGCGGCGATGACGAGCCAGAACAGCAGGCCCGGGCTCGCACCGCCGGCCCGCGGGGCGGGCCGTCCCTTGGCAGCGCCGGCCATGCTCAGGCCACCATGCGCGACTCGCCCGCGCCGTGCAGGTTGCTGGTGCAGCGGCCGCACAGCCCGGGGTGGGCCGGATCGTGGCCGACGTCGTCGCGCCAGTGCCAGCAGCGCTCGCACTTGGTGGCGCTGGAGGGGCGCACCTCGACCTTCAGCGCCTCGCCGGCCTGCAGCTCGGCCACCGAGGTGATGAACACGAACTTGAGGTCGTCGCCCAGGCTGGCGAGCACCGCGTGTTCGGCCGCCGGCGCGGTGATGCGCACGTTGGCCTGCAGCGACGAGCCCACGGCGCCGGTGGTGCGCACGGCCTCGATCTCCTTGTTGACGGCCTCGCGCACGCCGCGCACGGTGGCCCACTTGGCCAGCAGGGGCGCATCGGGCGCGTCGAAGCGCCAGTAGATGGCCGTGAAGATCGACGGTGAATCGCCCACGAGCTCCCACGCCTCCTCGGCCGTGAAGCTGAGGAACGGCGCCATCCAGCGCAGCATGGCCTGCGTGATCTGCCACAGCGCCGTCTGCGCGCTGCGCCGTGCCAGGCTGCCGGGCGCGGTGGTGTAGAGGCGGTCCTTCAGCACGTCCAGGTAGAAGGCGCCGAGGTCCTCGGAGCAGTACACCTGCAGCTTGGCCACCACGGGGTGGAACTCGTAGACCTCGTAGTGCGCCAGGATCTGCGCCTGCAGCTCGGCCGCGCGGGCCAGAGCCCAGCGGTCGATCTCCAGCATCTGCGTGGCCGGCACGGCGTGCTGCTTCGGGTCGAAGTCGGCCGTGTTGGCCAGCAGGAAGCGCAGCGTGTTGCGGATGCGGCGGTAGGCGTCGACGACGCGGGCGAGGATCTTGTCGTCGCCGGCGATGTCGCCCGAGTAGTCGGAGGCCGCCACCCACAGGCGGATGATCTCGGCGCCCAGCGTCGAGCTGACCTTCTGCGGCTCGATCCCGTTGCCGAGCGACTTGCTCATCTTGCGGCCGGCGCTGTCGACCGTGAAGCCGTGCGTGAGCAACCCGCGGTAGGGCGCGCGGTCGAACAGGGCGCAGGCCAGCAGCAGCGAGCTGTGGAACCAGCCGCGGTGCTGGTCGTGGCCTTCCAGGTACAGGTCGGCCTCGGGACCGCTGGCGTGGTGGCCCTGCGGGTGCTGGTTGCGCAGCACGTGCCAGAAGGTGCTGCCGCTGTCGAACCAGACCTCCAGGATGTCGCTGCTTTTGGTGTAGCGCTCGCCGTCCTCGGGGCCCAGCACGTCGGCGGCGGTCAGGCGGCTCCAGGCCTCGATGCCGCCGCGCTCGACGATCTCGGCCGCCTGGTCGAGGATCTCCATCGTGCGCGGGTGCAGCTCGCCGCTGTCCTTGTGCAGGAAGAAGGGCAGCGGCACGCCCCAGCTGCGCTGGCGGCTGATGCACCAGTCGGGGCGGTTGGCGATCATGTCGCGCAGCCGGGCGCGGCCGTTCTCGGGGTAGAAGCCGGTCTGCTCGATGGCGTCGAGCGCCAGCTGGCGCAGCGTCTTGGGCGCCTTGTCGCGCGTGAACACGCCCTCGCCCTCGTCCATGCGCACGAACCACTGCGCCGCGGCGCGGTAGATCACCGGCGTCTTGTGGCGCCAGCAGTGCGGGTAGCTGTGGGTGATGCCCTCGGTGGCGAACAGGCGCCCGGCCTCGCGCAGCGTGTCGATGATCGCCGGCACGGCCTTCCAGATGTTCTGGCCGCCGAACAGCGGGAAGTCGGGCGCGTAGCTGCCGTGGCCCTGCACGGGGTTGAGGATCTCGTCGGTCTTCAGGCCGTGCGCGACGCACGAGTTGAAGTCCTCCAGGCCGTAGGCGGGGCTGCTGTGCACGAGGCCGGTGCCGTCGTCGGCGGTGGCGTAGTCGGCGAGATACACGGGGCTCAGGCGGTCGTAGCCCTCGTGCACATGGGCGAGCGGGTGGCGGAAGGCGATGCCGCCGAGCTTCTCGCCCAGCGTGGTGGCCACCACGTGCCCCTGCAGGCCGTAGCGCGCCAGGCACTGCGCCACCAGCGAGGCCGCCAGCACCAGCTGCCCGCGCTCGGTGTGCACCAGCGCGTATTCGAGCGCCGGGTTCAGGTTCAGCGCCTGGTTGGCCGGGATGGTCCAGGCGGTGGTGGTCCAGATCACCGCGAAGGCCTCGCCGACGATCTCGGGCAGGCCGAAGGCGGCGGCCAGCTTGTCGGGCTCGGCGCACAGGAAGCCGACGTCCAGCGTCTGGCTCTTCTTGTCGGCGTACTCGATCTCGAACTCGGCCAGCGAGGAGCCGCAGTCGAAGCACCAGTACACGGGCTTCAGGCCCCGGTAGACGAAGCCGCGCTCAATGACGCGCTTGAAGGCGCGGATCTCGCCGGCCTCGTTGGCCGGGTCCATGGTCGCGTAGCGGTGCTCCCAGTCGCCGAGCACGCCCAGGCGCTGGAAGTCGGCCATCTGCAGCGCGATCTGCTCGGTGGCATAGGCGCGGCTCTTGGCCTGCATCTCGTCGCGACCGAGGCTGCGGCCGTGCTTCTTCTCGATGGCGTTCTCGATCGGAAGGCCGTGGCAGTCCCAGCCGGGCACGTACTGCGCGTAGAAGCCGGCGAGCTGCCGCGCCTTGACGATCATGTCCTTCAGCACCTTGTTGACGGCGTGGCCCATGTGGATGGCGCCGTTGGCATAGGGCGGGCCGTCGTGCAGCACGAACAGCGGCGCGCCGCGGCGGGCGTCGCGCAGGCGCTGGTACAGGCCCTGCTCCTGCCAGGCCTTGACCCAGCCGGGCTCGCGGCGGGCGAGGTCGCCGCGCATCGGGAAGGGCGTGTCGGGCAGGTTCAGCGTGGCGCGGTGGTCGACGGGCGGGGTGTCGCTGCTCATGGCGGGGTCGTGATCGTGGCGGCGGATGCGCGCCCGGCGGGCGCGACGGTTGCCGGTGGGGCGGCGGGGAGCGGGCCGTCTGGGCCCGCGTCGGGCGGGGTCCGCGGGCGCGGCGGGCCGCGCTTCAGACCGCCTTCAGCGGCAAGGCGCAAATTCGGTCTCGCGTCGACTGGCGACGCGTCGTCGCATGCCAGCGCCGCGGGGCGGAGGCGGCGCATCGAAGGGACTGATCCGTGCTGTTCACGATGTCGATTCTAGCGAGGCCCTGGTGCGCCGCCGCGTGGGCCCTGTGCGCCTTTGCGGCCTGCGCCGCGCCGTCGGACGAGCGCCTCGACGCGCCGCCCGCCGAGTCCGCCCCCGGCTGGGAAGGCGCCATCGGCCTGCTGCTGTCGCACCGACCGGCCTTCAGCGGCTCCGACGGCGCGGTGACCAAGCTCAGCCCCGGCTTCTTCCTGCGCCACGGCCGCTTCTCGATCACCAACGCCAGCGGCTTCGTGACGCGGCGCGCCGAGGACGTCTCGCGCGGGCTCGGCATCGACCTGCTGCAGGGCTCGCGCGTGAAGGCCAGCGTCGGCCTGCGTTGGGACAACGGGCGCCGCGAGGACAGCGCCGAGGCGCTGCGCGGGCTGGGCGACATCCGGCCCACGATGCGGGCGCGCTTCTCGATGACGACCTCGCTGACACCCGCATGGCGCCTGGGGCTGGGCGTCAGCACCGACCTGTTCGGCCGTGGCGGCGGCTACATCGGCGACGTCTCGCTCGCCCGCGAGTGGCGGGTCCTGCCCAAGACCGTGCTGGGGACCGCCGTCGGCCTGAGCTACGCCGGCGACCGCTACCTCCAGACCTGGTACGGCATCACGCCGGAGCAGGCGGCGCGCACCGGCCGGCCGCAGTTCCAGCCGGGCGCCGGCCCCCGCGACGTCTCGGCCAGCGTGGGCTTTCGCTCCGAGCTGTCGCGGGACTGGCTGCTCATCGGCGGCCTTGGCACGAGCCGCCTGCTCGGCGACGCCGCGCGCAGCCCGCTGACGACCGCCCGCACCGGCTGGGGTGCCAACGCGGGCCTGGCCTGGCGCTTCTGAGCGGGCTGGGGGCTCGGCCGTTACGCCCGGGCCGCGTCAGGCCGAGTGGGTGTCGAACCAGGCCCGCGCCGCCGCGGTGTCGCGCGCGATGCCTTCGCGCAGGGCCTCCAGCGACTCGTACTTGAGCTCGTCGTGCAGCTTGTGCAGCAGGTCCACGCGGACGCAGCGTCCGTAGCCGCCCTCGGGGCCCAGCGGGGCCGGCCACTCCAGGCAGTGCACCTCGAGCAGCACGCGCCCGGCGTCTTCCACGGTGGGCCGCACGCCCAGGCTGGCCACGCCGCGCAGCGCCTGGCCCGCCAGCCCGTGCACGCGCACGACGAAGATGCCCATGGCGGCCGGCTGGGCGTGGCCGAAGCGCAGGTTCAGCGTGCGGAAGCCGAGGTCGCGGCCGAGCTTGCGGCCGTGCTGGACGCGCCCGCTGATGGCGTAGGGCCGGCCCAGCAGCGCCTCGGCGCGCGCCATGTCGCCGTGCGCCAGCGCCTCGCGCACGGCCGAGCTGCTGACGCGCAGGCCGTGCACCTCGTAGCTCATCATGCGCGCCACGTCGAAGCCCTGCGCCGCCCCGGCGGCGTCGAGCATCGCGTAGTTGCCCTGGCGGCGGGCACCGAAGCTGAAGTCGTCGCCCACGAGCACGTAGCGCGCGCGCAGGCCGCGCAGCAGCACGTCGTCGATGAAGGCCTCGGCCGGCATCGAAGCCAGCCGCTCGTCGAAGCGCGCCACCACCACGAGGTCGATGCCGCAGCGCTCGAGCTCGGCGAGCTTGTCGCGCAGCGTGGCGATGCGTGCCGGCGCGAGCTCGGGTCTGCCCGCGCGCGCCGCGAAGAAGTCGCGCGGGTGCGGCTCGAAGGTCAGCACGCAGCTCGGCACGCCGCGGTGGCGGGCCTCGTTCACCAGCAGCGCCAGCATGGCCTGGTGGCCGCGGTGCACGCCGTCGAAGTTGCCAATGGTCAGGGCGCAGCCTCCCGTGCCGGGCAGGCGCGGGTGGCGCAGGACGACAAGGCCGCTCACGACAGCGCTCCTGCCAGGGCTCCGGCGGGCGCGGCCGGCGCCAGCCCCAGCAGCCGGCGGTACAGCGCGGCGTAGGCGGCGCCGGCGCGGTCCCAGTCGAAGCGCGCGGCGTGGGCGCGCACGGCGTCGGCCCGGCCGGGCTCGGCGGCGTGGCGCGCCAGGCCGCGCTCGACCACGGCGCGCATGGCCGCGGGCTCGAAGCCTTCGAAGTAGTCGGCGCAGTCGCCGCCCACCTCGGGCAGGCTGGTCAGGCGCGACAGGAACACCGGCTTGCCGAAGTGCATGGCTTCGATCGGCGGCAGCCCGAAGCCCTCGGCCCAGGACGGGAACACGAAGCCCGCGCAGTGCGCGTAGGCCCAGGCCTTCTGCGCCTCGTCGATGCCGAGGTGGAACTGCACGTTCGCCAGCCGGCAGCCCGCGCGCAGCGCGCGGGCGTCGGCGTTGTCGGGGCCGGCCATCACCAGCGTCATCTCGGGCCAGCCGGCGGCCAGGCCGAGCAGGGCCTCGGGGTTCTTCACGGGGGCCATGCGGCTGAGGTGGAACAGGAAGGGCTGTTGCGGCTGCGCGAGCCAGCCCTGCAGCGGCCGCTGCGGCTGGCCGACGAAGCTGCGCGCGCCGTTGTGGATGACGTCGATCTCGCCGCGCCAGCCCAGGTGCTCGCGAAGCTCCCGGGCCGTGAAGGCGCTGATGGCGGTCAGGCGGTCGCTGCGCGCCAGCAGGCGCCGCGTGCGGCGCTGGTGCCGCCAGCGGCTGAAGGCGCGCGGGCCATGGCGGTAGTTCAGGTCGTGCACGGTCACCAGGCGCAGGCCGGCGCCGGCCGGCGGCAGGTTCTTGTTCAGCTGATGCAGGCTGTGCCACAGCGTGTAGGGCTCGTCGCGCACGTGCCGGAAGCGCTGCCAGCGGCTCACGGGCAGGTAGTCGACGGCGTCGCCGAAGCAGCCCACCAGCCGCTCCTTCAGGTGGAACACGAGGCCGACCTCGCCGGCCTCGCCGAGCGCCGCCCGCAGCCGCGAGCCGACCTGCAGGCAGAACTCGCTCAGGCCGCCGCCCTCGAGCGAGGGCACGTCGCCGAGCGAGACGCCGATGCGTTGGCGGCAGGGCCTCATCGCGCCGGGGCCGCAGCGGCGCGGCGAGCAGGGTCGGTCAATCGGGGCTCCAGGGGCATTTCGACGGCCGGCCGTGGGCAGGCGGGCCGGCGGCGAGTGTATCGACCGCCCCCGGGGCCGCCGGCCCGGGCCGCGGCGGTACAGTGCCGTCAGCATGCGCCCTGCCCACGACAAGCCCGAGCCACCCACGCCAGGTGGCGCCGCGCGATGAGCGGCCCCGTCCCCGGCGGCTTCGCGGTGGGGGGGCTCGACCGGCTGCCGCCGCCCGCCTCGGGAGGCCGCCTGGGCGAGGGCGGCCAGCGCCTCGTGCAGCGCCCGGGGCCCGCCCGCGAACCCCTGGTGAGCTACGTGACCGTGGTGCGCAACGCCGTGTCCACGCTGCCGCGCACGCTGGCCAGCGTGCGGGCGCAGCGCGGCGCGGCGGTGGAGCACCTGGTCATCGACGCCTGCTCCACCGACGGCACGCGCGCGCTGGTCGAGGCGTACGCCGGGCAGATCGACTACTGGGTCTCGGAGCCCGACGGCGGCCTGTACGACGCGCTGAACAAGGCGATGTCGCTGGTGCGCGGCAGCCTGGTGTGCGTGCTCAACGCCGACGACTGGCTCACGCCCGACGCCGCTGCCCGGGCCCTGGCGGCGCTGCGCCGTCACGAGCCGCGGCCGCTGGAGCCGGCGCCGCGGCTGATCCTCAGCGCCGCCTGGCTGCACAACGGCCCGCGGCGGCGGTTGTGGCTGCCCGGCGCGCTCGACGCGGGCTCGTGGCTGCGCTGCCCCAACCTCTGCCACAACGGCGTCTACGCCACGCCCGCGGCGCTGCGGGCGGCCGGCCCCTACGACACGCGGCTGCGCATCGTGGCCGACACGCGCTGGCTGCTGGCGATGGTGGACGCCGGCGTGGCCATCCACCGCATCGGCGCGCCCACGGTGCACTACGTGACCGGCGGCCTGTCGGGTGACGTCACGCGCCACGTGCAGGAGTGCGCGCGGCTGCTGATGCTTGGCTTCCCGGCCCTTGTCGAGGCCGAAGCCTGGACGCTGCTGCACGCCTTCTATCCCTGGGCCGGCAACCTGCGGCCCTTCGCCGACCGCTGCCCGCCCCACCTGGGCCAGGCGCTGCGCGACCTGGCCCGTCGGCACGCCGGCGACGCGCGCCTGCAGGCCGCGCTGGCCGGCGCTGGCGCCGAGGCCCAGTACGGCCAGGCGGGGCGGGTCGAGCCCGTGCGGCCTCTGGCCGAAAACCTGCAGCGCGGCGCCGCCAAGCTGTGGCACACCACACGCGAGTGGGTGGCGGGTGGCCGCTGGCAAAATCCGGCCGCATGAACCGCTTGCCGCTGGCCCAGGTGACGCTGTGCGCCGTCGAGTGCGAGGTGCCGGCCCTCGCGGCGCTGGCGCTGCTGCAGGCCCAGCGGGGCATCGCCTTCGGCCGCGTCGTGCTGTTCACGCGCGGCTGGCTGCCCACCGTGGTGCTGCCCGAGCTGGAAGTGGTCGAGATCGAGCCGCTCGGCGGCCGGGCCGACGTGGCCGACTTCGTGGCCCGCCGCCTGCACGCCCACGTGGGCACCTCGCACGCGCTGATCCTGCGCTGGGATGCCGGCGTGCTGAACTCCGGGGCCTGGAGCGACGAGTTCCTGGTGGCCGACTACCTGGTCCCGTCGGGCCAGCCCGCGGAGGCAGGCGGCCTCCCTGGGATTTCGATGAGGTCGCGGCGCTGGCTGCGCGCGGGGGCCGACCCGCGCCTGACCGAGCCCAGGCTGGCCGACGTCGACCTCCTCGGCACCCACCGAGGCTTCCTCGAGGCCGCGCACGGCGTGCAGTTCGCGCCCGAGGCGCTGCAGGCGCGGTTCGCCGCCACCGACGGGCGGTCCGAGCCGTGGCTCTTCGGCTTCGTCGGCGCGTCCTACCTGCCTGCGATGCTGGGTGACGATGAGACGGTCGAGCTGGTGCGTCGCCTGCCGAGTGGCTTCCTGCGCGGGCCGCACGCGGCGGCCTTCGAGGCGGCACTGCAGGCCCAGGGCATGCCGCGATCGCTCGAGGCCCTGCAGCGGCTGCGCGCCCCGGTCTTCACCCCTGTGCCCTGCTGAACGCCTTGTCGATGGCCATCCCCTCGCTCACCGCCGGCCGTCCGCCGATCTACGACATCGAGTTGCTGAGCGGGCTGCGCGGCTGTCGCATCGGCCGCGACCTCGAGGTGCTGTGCGTCATCGGCGCGCACCGTTTCGACGAGCTGCCCCTCATCGACAAGCTGTTCCCGGCGCTCCGTCACATCTACCTCTTCGAGCCGCAGGCCGGACCGCTGGCGGCGCTGCAGGCGCTGGCTGCACGCGACCCTCGCATCCGCGTGTTCCCCGTGGCCGTGTCCGACCGCGACGGCACCGCGAGCTTCAACGTGGCCAGCAACGACGGCGAGTCGAGCTCGCTGCTGCGGCTGGGCTCGCACCGGGAGCACTTTCCCACCGTGTCGATGGAGGCCCGCATCGAGGTGCCGACGCGGCGCCTGGAGTCTGTGCTCGCAGAGCACAAGCTGCGGCCGCCCGACGTGATGATCATCGACGTGCAGGGCGCGGAGTACCTCGTGCTGCAATCGCTGGGCCCTGCGGTGCTCGACGGGCTGCGGCTGCTGTACACGGAGGTGAGCCTGGAGCCGCTTTACGAGTCGGCGCGGCTGCTGCCCGACATCGAGGCGCTGCTGGCGCCTCGTTTCGTCAACGTCGGCTACGCCGCGATCAACGCGCAGGTGCCGGTCCACGGCAACGCCGTGTTCGTGCGGCGCGCCGAGGCGGCGACGGCGCTGGACCTGTCGTGGCGCGAGCGGTTGCGCCGCGGCGTACGGCGCCTTCGCCTGCGCTGGAAGCGGCGGTGAACAAGCCGGCTGCGGCGCGGCCTTTGGTCTCGGTGGTCGTGCCGACCATGAACAGCGAGGCCGTGCTCGGCGGCGCGCTGCAATCGCTGGCCGCGCAGACCTGGCGCGACTTCGAGATCGTCGTCAGTGACGGCGCGTCGCGCGACGGCACGCTCGCCCTGGTGCAGGCCGCCATCCCCGAGCTGCCGTCCTTGGTGGTGGATTCACGCCCCGACGCCGGCGTCTACGACGCTATCAACCGCGGCGTGGCTCTGGCGCGCGGGCATTGGTTCCTGGTGCTGGGCAGCGACGACCGCCTGCATGCGCCCGACACGCTGGAGCGCGTCGCGCCGCACCTCATGGCCGCCGGCGACGCCAGCCTCGTGCACGGCGATGTGCGCATGATGGCGCCCAACCTCTGCCAGGTGCCGCTCGGTGGGCGCTACGCCGGGCCGATGCCGCTGGCGAGGCTGATGGCCCTCAACGTGTGCCAGCAGGCCATCTTCTACCGCCGCAGTCTGTTCGACGACCTCGGCGGCTTCGACCTGCGCTACCCTGTGTATGCCGACTGGGCCTTCAACCTGCGCGCGGCTTTCCTGGCGCCGCCACGTTGGATGGACGTGGTGGTGAGCGACTACGCCGCCACCGGCCTGAGCGCCAGCGCCAGCGACCCGGTGTTCATCGCCGAGGTGCGCGAGCTGATCCGCGGCGAGTTCGCTCGCCGCCCGGGCCAGCGTGAGCTGTGGCCCCACCAGAGGCGCCTGCTGCGCGATGCCGACGCGCTGCGGCGGCGTGGTGACTGGCCCGGAGTCCTGCGTACCCTTGGCACCTACCTCGGCCTGCGGCTGCGCCGCCTGCCCGGGTTGCGACCGCGCGCCTGACCGCGACGCCCCGGCGGCAAGGTCAACCCGGAGACCGCCGTTGTCGCTTCGCCAGCCGCGCCCGGTTGGCGCGGCGAAGCGTCACCGCCAACCGGTGCCAGGGCGCCAACAGCCGCTGCTGCCAGGCGGGGCCGCGCCGGCGCACCTGCCCGGCGGCGCGCGCGGCGTCGAGCTCGTCCACCAGTGCGCGCCAGGCTTCGGTGCAGCGTGCCATCGAGTGCTGCGCGAGCACGGATTGCTCGGCGGCGTCGGCGACACGCTTGCGCAGCGCGGGATCGTCCAGTGCGCGGGTGAGCGCCTCGGCCCAGGCGTCGGCGTCGTCGGGCAGCAGCCAGCCGGTGTGCCCGTGTTCGACCACGTCGCGGTAGGGCGGGCGATCCGACATGAGGGTGGGGAGCCCGGCGGCTGCGAAGTCGAACCACTTGACCGCGCTCTTGCCCGCCGAAAAGGCGCTGTCGTCCAGCGGGATCACGGCCACGGCGCGGGGCAGGGCGGCCGCGAAGGCCAGGAAGCGATCGCGCGACATCAGCGGCCGTGCGTCCACCTCGAGCCCAGCGGCCCTGGCCGATGTCGCCACGGGGCCTATCGCCACCACGCGCAACTGCGCGCCTCGCGCCGCCTGCAGCTGGCGCAAGGCCTCGAACGCCGGTCCTGCGGCGACGGCATCGGAGGCCGCCAGCAGCACGCTGGCCACGGCGCCGCTGCCGCCAGAACCGGCGGCTGCCGTCGCCTGCCGCCGCGCCGTCGGCGAGGCGTAGTTCGGCACCACGCGCAGCACCCGGCCCGGTGCGGCCAGTGCCTCTGCCAGCCGGGGCGTGCTCGCGCTCACGCGGTCGGCCTCGTCGAGAGCGCGCTCCACCCAGGGCGCCTGTCGCGCCAGCGTGGCGTGAGACAGCAGGTGCGGCGCCGGCTTCGTGAGCAGGTCGTCGATGTCCACCACCACGGCGGCGCCGCGTTCGTGCGCAGCCTGCAGCAGCCGCAGATGGCGAGCCGAGATCGGGCGCTGGCCGATCAGCAGCTCAATGCCGTCGAGGTCGTCAGGCCCGGCCTCATGCCAGGCCAGGGTGAGCAGGCTGAGGCGTCCTGCCGTGACCAGCGGAGCCAGCGGGCCGGCAATGCGGATCTCGGTGATGGTGGAGGCGGGGTCGGCCGCCAGCGCCAGCGCGCGGATGGCGCGCGGCCCGGCGGGGGCGGGCGGTGTCATGCTCCGGCCCCGGGAGCCCGCGGGGCAACGCGTAGGATCATGGCGCGCCAGCCCGGCGCTGCCGGCCGTGCCCGCTTCCTGATGCCCGCCTCTGCCATCGCCACCCTCCCTGCGGTTGCAATCCCCGTCTACAAGACCGCATTGTCCGCGGCCGAGCGGCTGTCGATCGAACGCACGGTGGGCGTGCTGGGCCACCATGCCGTGTTCTTGGTGGGGCCCGAGCGTCTGGCGGGTTGGATGGAGGTGCAGTGCGCGCCCTTCGGCGGCCGGCTGCGCTGGAAGGCCTTCGACGACCGTTTCTTCGAAGGCATCAAGGGCTACAACCGACTGATGATGTCGCGTGTCTTCTACGGCGCTTTCGCGGGCCACAGCCATCTGCTCATCGCGCAGACCGACTCCCTGGTGCTGTCCGACCAGCTCGAGGCTTGGTGTGCGAGAGGCTTCTCCTACGTCGGCGCGCCCTGGTTCGAGGGCGGCAGCGAGCCGCGCGAACCGCTGCGCCTGGTCGGTGTGGGCAACGGCGGCTTCTCGCTGCGCAGGCTCGACCATTTCGACAGGGCGCTGGCCACGCCACGGCACATACCCAACACCGTGAAGTCGCGCAGCGGCAGCCCGGCCGTGCTGCCACGGCTGGTGCGCTGGCTCAAGCATCGCTGGTGGCTGGCCTACAACCGGCCGCCGCTGCTGCCTACTTCCAACGAGGACGTCTTCTGGGGCCTGCTCGTGCCGGCGGTATGCCCGTTCTTCCGCCTGCCCACGCCGGAGCAGGCGCTGGACTTCGCGTTCGAGGTGGCGCCGCGGCGCATGCTCGAGCTCAATGGCCAGCGACTGCCCTTCGGTTGCCACGCCTGGGAACGCTGCGACCGCGCCTTTTGGGCCGAGCAGCTGCCTTTCGTGCGTGAGGCCGGCCTCAGCTAGATCGGAGCGGCTCGGCCCAGCACCAGTGGCCCGGCGGCAGGTCGGCCGGCAGCACCCAGGGCCCGAACGACACCCGGTGCAGCGCCTCGCAGCGGTTGGCCACCGCGGCCACCATGCGCTTGACCTGGTGGTAACGGCCGTCGGTGAGGGTGAGGCGCAGCGTGTGCGCATCCAGCGCCTCGCAGGCGGCGGCGCGCACGGGCGCGGGGTCGTCGTGCAGCACCACGCCCGCGCACAGCGCGGCGGCGGTGGCTGCGTCCACCGGGTGGCGGGTGGTGGCGAGGTAGACCTTGGCCACGTGCCGCCGCGGGTGCGTGAGGCGGTGGATCAGGGCGCCGTCATCGGTGAGCAGCAGCAGCCCGGTGGTGTCGACGTCGAGCCGGCCCACCGGCTGCACGCCGCGGCGGCGCAGCGGCGCCGGCAGCAGCGAGAGCACGCCCGGGTGGTCGCGCGGGGCCCGCGAGCACTCCACGCCGGCCGGCTTGTGCAGCAGCACCAGCGCGCGCTCGCGCCAGGGCCAGGCGGTGCCGTCCACCTCGAAGACCAGGCCGTCGGTCTCGACCTCGGCCGCGGCGTCGGCCACGGGCTCGCCGCCGCAGCGCACCCGGCCGGCGGCCAGCAGGCCCAGGCACTCGTGCCGGCTGCCGAAGCCCTGGTGGAACAGGACGTCGGCCCAGCGCCGGCGCGTCGGGCTGCGGCTCACGCGGCCAGGCTGCGCGCCGCGGGCAGCCCGTGGGCCGGCAGCGCCTCGGCGTGCCACACGGCGTTGCGGATGGCGCGCGCCACGACCTCGGCCCCGAGAGCGCCCAGGGTCGAGAGGTCGGGCGCCGGTTCGGGCGCGCGGCCCGTGGCCAGCGCGAACAGCGTGTCGCCGTCGTGCAGCGTCAGCGGGTCGATGGCGCGCGCCAGGCCGTGGCTGGCCAGCCCCGCGAGCTGGTGCGCCTGCAGCTTGCTCAGCGGCGCGTCGGTGGCGACGACGCCGATGGTGGTGGCACTGGCCGCCGGCGGCAGCACCGGCGCGCCGGCGCCCTCGCCGCGCTGCAGCGCGGTGGCCGTGCCCTGCAGGGCCTGCCCGTCGGGCGTGCGTGCGCCGGCCAGCACCCGGCCGTCGCCGCCCAGCACGTCGCCGATCGCGTTGACCACCATCAGCGCCGCCACCGTGAAGCCGCCCGCGCGCAGCGAGGCGCAGCCCACGCCGCCCTTCATCGCGCGGGCGATGCCGAACAGCTTGCCGACGCTGGCCCCGCGCCCGGCGCCCTGGTTGCCCTGCGCCGGTGCGGCCGCCGACGCCGCGGCGCACGCGGCCTCGCCGCAGGCGGCGTCGGGGTGGATGGCGGGGTCTCCCAGCCAGAGGTCGAACAGCACCGCGGCCGGCACGATGGGCACCCGCGCCGGGCCCACGGCCAGACCGTGGCCCTGCCGCGCCAGCCAGCGCACCACGCCGCTGGCGGCGTCGAGCCCGAAGGCGCTGCCGCCGGTGAGCAGCAGCCCGTGCACCACGGCCACGGCGTTCTCGGGGCGCAGCAGGTCGGTCTCGCGCGTGCCGGGGGCGCCGCCGCGCTGCGCCACGCCGGCGGCCGCGCCCTCGGGGCACAGCACCACGGTGCAGCCGGTGGGCCGGCCGGCCATGGCGGCGTGGCCCACGGCCAGGCCGGCGACGTCAGTCAGGGTTCCGGGGTAGGGCAGGGTGTCGGCCGGGGTCATCCCGGCGATTGTCCGTCGGCCCGGGCCGCCACCGGCGGCAGATGCGGGCGCAGCGCCTCGGCGAGCTCGCGCACCCGGAAGGGCTTGGGCAGGAAGCCGTTCATGCCGCATTCCAGGCAGTGGCGCCGGTCGGCCTCGCTGACGTTGGCCGTGACCCCCAGGATGGGCAGCGGACGCCCGCCGTCGTCCAGGGCCTCCAGGCGGCGCCAGCGGCGCGTGGCCTCCCAGCCGTCGAGCACCGGCATGCGGCAGTCCATCAGCACCGCGTCGTGCTGCCGCCGCAACATCTGCGCCAGCGCCTGCTCGCCGTCGGTGGCGATGTCGCTGGCCAGCCCCAGCCGCAGCAGCATGGCCTGGGCGACCAGGGCGTTGACCTCGTTGTCGTCGACCACCAGCACCCGGCCGCTGAAGCGCGGCGGTGGCCCGTCGTCGCCGGACGGCGCCGGGGGCTCGGTGACCACCGGGGCCTGCAGCGTGAAGCTGAAGCGGCTGCCGCGCCCGGGCGTGGACTCGCAGACGAGGTCGCCGTTCATGGCCCGCGCCAGCCGGCGCGAGATGGTGAGCCCCAGCCCCACGCCCTGACGCCGGCGGTCGGCGTCGGTGCCGGCGTCGTCGAAGGGGTCGAACAAGGAGGCCAGGCGATCCGGCGCGATGCCGGGCCCGGTGTCGACGACGCTGTAGCGCAGACCCTGCGGCGCGGGCGCCAGCGTCAGCTCGATGCGCCCGGCCGCGGTGAAGCGCAGCGCGTTGGACATCAGGTTGTGCAGCACCTGCTTCACGCGCGCGGCGTCGCCCGACACCAGCCGCGGCACGGCGGGGTCGATGGCGAGGTCGAGCACCAGGCCGCGCTCGGCCGCCTCGGGCGCGGCCAGCGCGGCGATCTCGCGCAGCGCCTGTGCGGGGTCGAAGGGCGCCGGCTCCAGGCCCAGGCGGCCGAACTCCAGGCGCGAAAGGTCGAGCAGGTCGCCGATGACGCGGTGCAACTGCTCGGCGGAGCGCAGCACGAAGTCGGCCTGCCGGCGCACCTGCGTGTCGGCGCTGCCGTCGCGCAGCAACTCGCTGATGCCCATGATGCCGTTGAGCGGCGTGCGCATCTCGTGGCTCACGGTCGCCAGGAAGCGCGTCTTGGCGCGGCTGCTCTGCTCGGCCAGCGCCAGTGCGCGCGCGTGGTCTTCGGCGATGGCGGCGTTGTGCAGCCGCAGGCGAAGCATCTCCGCGTGCTGCCGGCCGCTGCGGCGCGCCTCGTTGAGCATCGCGGCGCCGAACAGCGCGGTCCCGCAGGCCAGGATGGCGCCGTCCAGGTCGGCCCGCCACAGGCACCAAGCGGCCACCGGCACGGCGATGGACCCCATCCACAGCGCGGCGACCCGGAAGACGCCCTGCACGGCGTAGACACCGACGCTGGCCACCCCCAGCAGGCCGACGATGACGAAGCTGGAAGTGAAGCCGTCCATCTCCTGTCCAGCCAGCAGCAGCAGCGTGCCCCAGGCCAGGCCGTAGGGCAGCACCAGCGTCAGGTAGGCGCGTTCCCAGTGCGCGGCGCGCACGCGGCGCTGCGGATCGGCCAGGAAGCGCCGGATCTGCCACAACCGCAAGGCCGTCAGGATGGCGAGCGTGCCGAACCAGCCGGCCACCAGCAGCGGCGTCGCGCTGCGCAGCAGCACGGCGGCGCAGGCCGCGGCGAACAGCAGGCCGAGCAGCATCGGGAACGGCGTGGCCCGGAACATCGCCGCCACGCATTCGTACGCGATGCGTTCGCGGATGACCCAGTCGGATCGGGCGGGGGTGGACCAGTCGGACGGCGAAGCGGTGATCATGCAGGGACCGGGCGCCCCAGACGTGGAGCCCAGGAGTCCAGCGCGATGCTCGCGGCCGGGTCGCGGCCTCGGATCCGGGTCAACCCTGATCAGCCCGTCATCCGGGGGGGTCGTGGCCGTGCCTGACCCCGCAGATGAGGGGCATCTCGGTCAGGCGAAGACGCCGGCCGTGTCCTGCATGCGCGCCGACACCTCGCCCAGGTGGTGCAGCGTGTCGCCCAGCGTCATCTCCAGCATGGTCAGGCGCTTGAAGCAGTGGCTGGCGACGTACTCGTCGGTGCAGCCGATGCCCCCGTGCAGCTGGATGCACTGCTGGCCCACGCAGCGCAGGCTCTGGCCGAGCTGCACGCGGGCCTGCGCCACGGCGCGCTGGCGCTGCGCGGGCGCCTCGCCGAGCTTGAGCGTGGCGTAGTAGCTCATCGAGCGGCCGAGCTCCAGCTGCATCTTCACGTCGGCGATGCGGTGGCGCAGCGCCTGGAAGCTGGCCAGCGTGGTGCCGAACTGCCGGCGCGTGTTCATGTAGTCCACCGTGATGGCCACCAGGCGGTCCATCAGGCCCACGCCCTCGGCGCAGACCGCGGCGCTGCCAACGTCGACGGCGCGCGCCAGCCTGGCATGGGCCTCGGCCTGCAGCAGCACCGCCGGGGTGGCCGCCAGGTGCACGTCGGCGGCGCGGGCGCCGTCCTGCGTGGGATAGCCCACGACGCGGGCGTCGGCGCGCCGCACCAGGAACAGGCCCAGGCCGGCCTCGGCGTCGTCGGCCCCGGCATGGCGCGCCGAGACGATGAAGGCATCGGCCTCGTCGCCGGCCGGCACCACGCACTTGGCGCCGTCGAGCACCCATCCACCGCTGGCCTGCGCCGACGGCGTGGCGCGCACGCCCACGCGCTGCCAGCGATGGCGGCTGGCGCGCTCGTGCAGGGCGGGCACCACCAGGGCCTCGCCGCTGGCGATGGCCGGCAGCCACTCGGCCTGCACGGCCTCGGGTGCCTCGGCCAGCAAGGCGGGCGTCATCAGCGCCGCCGCCGCGTAGGGCGCGTTGACGATGCCCCGGCCCAGCTCCTCGGTCACGACCATGGCCTCGACGGGGCCGAAGCCCATGCCGCCGTGGGCCTCGGGCACGACCAGGCCCGCCAGGCCCAGCTCGGCCAGCTCGCCCCAGACGGCCCGTGTGTGGCCGCCTGCCCGGGCCAGCGCGTGACGGCGCTCGAAGCCGAAGCCCTTGTCGACCCAGCGGCGCACGGCGTCGCGCAGCGATTCCTGGTCGTCGGTGAATTCGAAGTCCATGTCCTCAGCTCCCCAGCACGGTCTGCGCCACGATGTTGCGCTGCACCTCGTTGCTGCCGCCGTAGATGGTGGTCTTGCGCATGTTGAAGTAGGTGCCGGCCAGCGGCAGCAGCGACCCCGGGAAGGCCAGATCGCCCTGCCAGCCGGACTCCATGGCCTCGAAGACGTGCGCGCGGGCCAGCGGGCCCGCGGCCTGCATCATCAGCTCGCTGTAGCGCTGCTGGATCTCGCTGCCGCGGATCTTCAGCAGGCCCGCGATGTCCAGGCTCTGCTTGCCCGACTTCTCGGCGCTCAGCACGCGCAGCACCAGCATCTCCAGCGCCACGATGTCCACCTCGAGCAGCGCGACCTGGTCGCGGAAGCGGGGGTCCTCGTAGACGCCCTCGGCCTTGGCAATGCGCTTCAGGCGCTCGAGCTCGCGCTTGGCGCGGTTGACGTCGGCGATGTTGGTGCGCTCGTGCGCCAGCAGGTGCTTGGCGTAGGTCCAGCCCTTGTTCTCCTCGCCGATCAGGTTGTCGGCCGGCACCACGACGTCGTCGAACCAGACCTCGTTGACCTCGTGCTCGCCGTCCATCAGGATGATCGGGCGCACGGTGATGCCGGGCGACTTCATGTCGATGAGCAGGAAGCTGATGCCGGTCTGCGGCTTGCCTTCGGTGCTGGTGCGCACCAGGCAGAAGATCCAGTCGCCGAACTGGCCCAGCGTCGTCCAGGTCTTCTGGCCGTTGACGACGTAGGTGTTGCCGCGGCGTTCGGCGCGGCACTTCAGGCTGGCCAGGTCGGAGCCGGAGCCCGGCTCGCTGTAGCCCTGGCTCCACCAGACCTCGCCGCTGGCGATGCCGGGCAGGAAGCGCTGCTGCTGCTCGGGCGTGCCGAAGGCCATGATCACCGGCGCCACCATCACCGGGCCGAACGGGATGACCCGGGGCGCGCAGGCCAGGGCCAGTTCCTCCTCGAACAGGTGCTTCTGCACGCCGTTCCAGCCCGGGCCGCCGAACAGCCTGGGCCAGCCCCAGGCCAGCCAGCCCCGGGCGCCCAGGATGCGGGCCCAGCGCTGGTGGTCTTCCTTCGACAGGCGCAGGGCGTGGCGCACCTTGTGCGCGATGTCCTCGGGCAGGTTCTGGTGCACCCAGTCGCGCACCTCGTGGCGGAACGCCAGTTCCTCGGGCGTGAAGTTCAGGTCCATGGGGTCTCCGGCAATCCGGCGCGTTCTAGCACGCTCGTTCGATTTTGCGCTGTACCGCCGGCGACAAGCCCGCGGCGCGGCGGCGGTTCAGCGCAACTGCAGCCGCATGACGTCGTTGTCGCGCCGCATCTGGAAGCGCGCCAGGAAGCTGTTGCCCAGCAGCACGTAGGGCATGGGCTGCGGCATGACCACCGCGCCGACCTGCGTGACCTCGACCTCGCCGACGCGCACGCGGTCGAGCACCACCACCTGCACTGGCACCGGGCCGTTGGCCGTCTGGCTGATGCCCGCGCGGGCACCCGAGAGGTCGAGCCCGAGGCGGGTGGCCTCGTCGCGGCCCAGGGCCACGAGGGTGGCGCCGGTGTCCACCATGAAGCGCACCGGCCGGCCGTTGATGGCGCCGCCCGGCGTGAAGTGCCCGCCGGGGCCGGCGCTGAGCACGATCTCGCGCGACGCGGCCGGCGGTGGCCCCGCGCCCAGCCGCACCGGGGCGCCGCCCACGCGCAGCCACAGGCGCTGGCCGCCGAACTCGACCTCGGCGTCGTCGCCGTTCCAGCCCAGCAGGGCCAGGCCGGCGCGCCGCTCGCCGGGCCGCAGCGTCAGCGCCTGCCCGTCGACGACGAACAGCGCCCGCTCGCCCATGCGGCCCGACAGTGCCACGCCCGGGGCCTGCGCGGCGGCCGGGCCGGCCAGCAGCAGCGCCACGAGCAGCGTGCGGGCCCGGGCGCTCAACTTCTGAAGTTGTCGAAGGACAGGGGCAAGTCGGCCAGCTCCTTGCGCAGCAGCGCGATGGCGGCCTGCAGGTCGTCCTTCTTGGTGCCGCTGACGCGCACGGCGTCGCCCTGGATGGCGCCCTGCACCTTGAGCTTGCTGGCCTTCAGCGCCTGCTGCACCTTCTTGGCCGCCTCGGCGTCGATGCCGCTCTTCACGGGCACGGGCAGCTTGAGCTTGTCGCCGCCGAGCTTGACCGGCTTACCCGCCAGGTCGAGGAAGCGGATGTCGACGCCGCGCTTGGCCAGGCGCGCCAGCAGCACGTCGCGCACCTGCTCGAGCTGGAAGTCGCTGTCTCCGAAGAGCGTGATCTCGCGGTCCTTGGCGCTCTTCTCGGCGAACTCCACCTTGGCGCTGGAGCCCTTGAAGTCGAAGCGGGTGCCGATTTCCTTGTTCGCCTGATCGACGGCGTTCTTCAGCTCGACCAGATCGGGCTCGATGACGGTGTCGAAACTGGGCATGGCGGGGCGGCGGGACGGGCGTCGGGTTGCGCCAAAATTCTCGCATGACCGACCCCTCCGGCACCTTGCAGGTGCAGCACCGCGCCAGCCTGCGCGACCACAACAGCTTCGGTCTGCCTGCCCTGGCCCGCACGCTGGTGCGCATCACCTCCGACGCCGACGTGCGCCGCGTCGTCGACCACCCCGAGTGGGGCCGCGCGCCGCTCTTCGTGCTCGGCGGCGGCAGCAACCTGGTGCTGACGAAGGACCTCGACGCCGTGGTGCTGAAGGTCGAGGTCCGCGGCCTGCGCCTGGTGGCCGAGCAGCCCGACGCCTGGATCGTCGAGGCCGGCGCCGGCGAGCGCTGGCACGACACCGTGGCCTGGACCCTGGCCCACGGCTGGCCGGGCCTGGAGAACCTGGCGCTGATTCCCGGCAGCGTGGGCGCGGCGCCGGTGCAGAACATCGGGGCCTACGGCGTGGAGCTGAAGGACCGCTTCCACTCGCTGGACGCGGTCGACCTCGTCACGGGCCGCAGCGTCACGCTCGACGCCGCCGCCTGCCGCTTCGGCTACCGCGACAGCGTGTTCAAGCACGAGGGCTTTGGCGGCCTGGCCGGCAAGTCGGTGATCACGCGCGTGCGCTTCCGCCTGCCGCGCCCCTGGCAGCCGGTGCTGGGCTACCTGGACCTCGACCGCAGGCGCGCCGAGACCGGCATTGCCGAGCCCGACGCGCAGACCATCTTCGACTGGGTCTGCGCCATCCGCCGCGCCAAGCTGCCCGACCCCGCGGTCATCGGCAACGCCGGCAGCTTCTTCAAGAACCCGGTGGTCAGCGCCGAGCAGTGCCGCGACATCATCGGCCGCGACCCCGAGATCGTGCACTACCCCATGCCCGACGGCAGCTGCAAGCTGGCCGCCGGCTGGCTGATCGACGCCTGCGGCTGGAAGGGCAAGACCGTGGGCCGCGCCGGGGTCTACGAGAAGCAGGCGCTGGTGCTGGTCAACCGCGGTGGCGCCAGCGGCGCAGAGGTGGTGACGCTGGCCCGCGCCATCCAGGAGAGCGTCTACGGCCGCTTCGGCATCCGCCTGGAGCCCGAGCCCGTCATCGTGTAGCGGTGCTGGGCGGCGCCGGCGCCATCAGCCCTGGTGCAGCATGTCGCCCATGTCCAGCCCGGTGAGCGCCCGGGCCTGGCGGGCCAGCCACCACAGCAGCGCCATCATCATCAGCGTCGACGGGATGGCGATCACGGGGTAGCTCAGCAGCGTGAGGCGGCCGAGTTCCTGGTTGAAGGCCTCGGTGCCCGCCGGGCTGGTGACGACCCAGCGCGCCAGCAGGTAGTTGGCCACCGCCGAGAAGAAGAAGGTGCCGGCCAGCATCACCGTGCCCTGGCGCAGGCAGGTCGAGAAGGCCCGTTCGTTGCCGCGGGCCTGCAGCGCGGCCGTCACGCGCTCGACGTCGAACAGCGAGGCGTTGAACACCAGCAGGTGAATCAGCGGGCGCTTCGCCCACACCGAGCCCAGGACGACCAGGCCGATCAGCCCCGGCACGGCGGCCTCCTTGATGGCCAGCCAGCCGGCGTCGAGCGCGAGCAGCCCGATGCCGCCCGTGAGCAGCGTGCTGACGACACCCAGCACGGCCAACCAGTTGAGCTTGCGGCGCTTCAGCGCGTCCCACAGGCCCCAGGCCAGCGGGAAGGCCAGCGCCAGCAGCAGCGCGCGCAGCGGACCCAGGCGCTCGGAGCTGCTCAACTGCATCAGCACGAGGGCCGGCAGCAGGATGGTGATGCCGATCTCGAGCAGCGGGTTCGGCTTGGCGGCGGGGGCTGTTGACACGGTGGCGCGGCGGGTTGCCGGGGCGGGCGGTGACCGCGGGATTGTGGCGCGGAGCCCGCGCCGCCGGTCAGCCCCGGCGGCCGGCCGGGGCCGGGGCCAGGGCTTCGCGGTGGTCGAGCAGGTCGCGCAGGCGCCGCGCGGCGCGGCGCAGTGCCGGGTGCGACGCGGTCTCGGCAGCGTCCAGCACCTGGCGGGCGTAGATCGGGTCGTGCTGCATGCGTTCCACGTGCAGGTGCTGCCTCACGCCGGCGGCCAGCCACTTGAACTCGATCACGGCCACCAGCGGCAGCAGTTCGGCGCCAGGGGCGTCGTCGGTCGCCGTCAGCGGCGGTGTCGGGAAAGGGGCCATGTCGGCGACGCTAGCGCGCCTACCCCACCGTGGGCTGACAGGGGCCTGGGTAGCCTCCCCCAGAATCGTGGCTTGTCCCCGCACTGCCGAGCCGCCATGCACCCGCCGCCGCCGCTGACCGCCTTGCCCGACCTGGGCGCACAACTCGCCAGCGCCGGCTGGGCCGTGCTCGATCGCGCCTCGGTGAAGCGGCTGGCCGGACTCGGCGAAGCTGCCCTGGCCCGCTGGCAGCCCGCCTGGGACGACCTGCCGCCCGACCGCTACCTGCGTGACGGCGGCCGCTATCGGCGCCGGCGCCACGGCTGCTTCGTCGTCGACGGCGCGCAGGTGCGGGCCGCGCCGCAGCGCCCGCACTGGCAGCCGCTGGACTACAACGCGCTGCACGGCGGCATCGAGCGCCACTTCGAGCCGCTGCCGCCGGACTGGGCAGCCGATGCCGACTGGCAGCGCCTGCTCGCCGCGCTGGGCGGCGTGGCCAACGGGCTGCGGGGCGTGCAGCCCTGGTTCGTGGAAGCCCACCCCTTCCGCATCGACGCCGACGACGGCATCGGCCGCCCCACGCCCGAGGGCGCGCACCGCGATGGCGTCGATCTCGTGGCCGTGTTGCTGGTGGCCCGCGCCAACGTGCGCGGCGGCGAGACCCGCGTGTTCGACGCCCGCGGCCCGCAGGGCGTGCGCTTCCAGCTGGCCGAGCCCTGGAGCGTGCTGCTGCTCGACGACGACCGCGTGATCCACGAATCCACGCCGATCCAGCCGCTGCGGCCGGGCACGCCCAGCTTCCGCGACACCCTGGTGCTCACTTTCCGCCGCGGGGGCTTCCAGGGCCCCGACACCACGCCATGAACGATCTCGCCATCACCGCCGCCGACGTCGAGGCCGCCGCCGCCCGCCTGCAGGGCCACGCCGTCCGCACGCCCGTGCTCACCAGCCGTACCGCCGACGAGCGCAGCGGCGCGCAGGTCTTCTTCAAGTGCGAGAACTTCCAGCGCATGGGCGCGTTCAAGTTCCGCGGCGCCTACAACGCGCTGGCGCAGTTCACGCCCGAGCAGCGCCGGCGCGGCGTGATCGCGTTCTCGTCGGGCAACCACGCGCAAGCCATCGCGCTGTCGGCGCGGATGCTGGGCATGCCCTCGGTCATCGTGATGCCGCACGACTCGCCCGCGGCCAAGCTGGCCGCCACGCGCGGCTACCAGCAGGGCCAGGCCGGCAGCGAGGTCGTGCTGTACGACCGCTACACCGAGGACCGCGAGGCCATCGGCCGCCGCCTGGCCACCGAGCGCGGCATGACGCTGATCCCGCCCTACGACCACCCGCACGTGATGGCCGGGCAGGGCACGGCGGCGCTGGAGCTGCTGCAGGACACCGGGCCGCTGGACCAGCTGCTGGTGTGCGTGGGCGGCGGCGGCCTGATCGCGGGCTGCGCGGTGGCGGCGCACGCCCTGAGCCCGGGCATCGAGGTGATCGGTGTCGAGCCCGAGGCCGGCAACGACACGCAGCAGAGCCTGGCGCTGGGCCGCATCGTGCACATCGACACCCCGAAGACCATCGCCGACGGCGCGCAGACGCAGCACAGCGGCACGCTGACCTTCCCGGTGATCCAGCGGCTGGCCCGCGGCATCGTCACCGTCAGTGACGAGCAGCTGGTGCGCACGATGCGCTTCTTCGCCGAGCGCATGAAGCTGGTGGTGGAGCCCACCGGCTGCCTGGCGGCGGCGGCGCTGCTCGAGGGCGTGGTGGCCGCGCGCGGCCGGCGCGTGGGCGTGATCGTCAGCGGCGGCAACGTCGACCTGGCACGCTACGCCGGCTTCCTGGGCGGCGCGGCAGCGCCCTGACGTCTGAGCCGGCCGCGCCGGGGAGCAGGGAAGGGCGTCCCGCTGCGGTATGGTCGCGGCCTTCACGCCACGACCCGCGCACCCCATGCCCGAGACCACCGCCCCAGCCGCCCCGGCGGCGACCCCGCCCGCCGACGCCGCGCAGCGCCAGAAGGCGCGCTTCGACGAACTGCTGAAGACCCCCGCCGCCCGCAGCACGGGCCGCGTGGCGCTGGCCGGCGGCGCGGCGCTGGACTACGCCGTGACGGCCGAGTTCCTGCCCGTCGTGCTGGGCGGCAAGGAGCCGGGCGCGCAGGACCCCAAGGCCGCCCTGCTGACCACCGCCTACACCGTGGCCGGCCCCACGCCGCGGCCCGTGTGCTTCGCGTTCAACGGCGGGCCCGGCTCGGCCTCGATCTGGCTGCACCTGGGCGCGCTCGGCCCGAAGCGCGTGGTCGTGCCCGACGACGCCAGCATGCCGGCCGCGCCCTACGCCGTGTCGGACAACCCGCACACCTGGCTCGCGCACTTCGACCTCGTCTTCATCGACCCGCCGCACACCGGCTGGTCGATCAGCGCCGACGACGACGCGCGCAAGAAGCTGCTGTCCACCGACGGCGACATCGAGTGCTTCGCCGAGGTCATCCGCCTGTGGCTCACGCGGCACGGGCGCTGGGGCACGCCGGTCTACCTGTGCGGCGAGAGCTACGGCACCACGCGCGGCGCCGGCATCGCCAACCACCTGCACGAACTGGGCGTGGCGGTCAGCGGCGCCATCCTCGTGTCGCTGGCGATGGACCTGCAGAGCATCATCTTCGCGCCGGGCAACGACCTGCCGCACGCGCTGTTCCTGCCGGCCTTCGCCAACGTCTCGCAGTACCACGGGCTGCTGAAGGGGCCGCAGGCCGCGTCGCCGGCGGCCGCGCGCGCAGCCGCCGAGGCCTTCGTGCACGAGGACTACGCCGCCGCGCTGCTGGCCGGCGCGCGGCTGTCCGAGCGCGGCCGCTCGCGCATCGCGCGCCGCGTGGCCGAGCTGACCGGCCTGCCGCGCGCGCTGGTCGAGGAGAAGAACCTGCGCATCTCCGACCAGACCTACTTCTTCGAGGCGCTGCGCCACCGCGGCTTGATCGTCGGTCGGCTGGAGGCGCGCGGCACCGGCCCGATGGCCGCCAGCCGCACGCGCGACTGGGAGTTCGACCCCGGCATCGAGGCCATCGCCGCGCCGTACACGACGGCCGCGATGGGCTACTTCGGGCAGGTGCTGGGGCTGGCCTTCGAGCAGCGCTACATGGTCATCAACCCCGAGGTCGGCCGCGGCTGGAACTGGATCCGCGGCGGCGAGAGCGAGGCCCGCCGCATGGGCTACACCTGCACCAGCACCGACCTGGCCCAGGCGCTGCGCCGCAACCCGCACTTCAAGGTGCTGGCCGCCAGCGGCCGCTACGACCTGGGCACGCCCTACAGCGCCAGCGACTGGAGCCTGGCGCAGCTGGACGCGCCGCCCGAGGTGCTGAAGCGGGTGACGCACCGCTACTACGACGCCGGCCACATGATGTACACGCGCCAGGCCGACCTGCTGCAGCTCGAAGCCGACCTCGCGGCCTGGCTGGCGGCCTGAGAGGGGGCGTCGCGGCATGAAGGTCGGCGTGCTCACCGGCGGCGGCGACTGCCCGGGCCTGAACGCGGTGATCCGCGCCGTCACGCTGGCGCTGCAGCAGCACGGCGCCGCCGTGTGGGGCATCGAGCAGGGCTTCCGCGGCCTGCTCGAGGGCCGCGGGCGCGAGCTGCACCCGGCCGACGTGGCCGGCATCCTGGCCGAGGGCGGCACCATCCTCGGCACCGACAACCGCTGCGACCCGTTCGCCATGCGGTCCGATGCCGGCGGCGAGCCGGCGGACCGCTCGGCCCAGGCGCTGGGCCAGGCCCGCGACTGGGGGCTCGACGCGCTGGTGGCCATCGGCGGCGACGGCAGCATGGCCATCGCCCACCGCTTCCACGAGGCCGGGCTGCCGGTGGTGGGCGTGCCCAAGACCATCGACAACGACCTCGCCCTCACCGACCGCACCTTCGGCTTCGACAGCGCCGTGGCCGTGGTGGCCGAGGCGCTGGACCGGCTGGCCACCACGGCGCGCAGCCACCGCCGCGTGATGCTGTGCGAGACCATGGGGCGCTACGCCGGCTGGATCGCGCTGGAGGGCGGCCTGGCCGGCGCCGCCGACGCCATCTTGTTGCCCGAGCGGCCTTATGAGGTGGCCGCGGTGGCGGCCTTCTGTGCGGCGCGCGAGGCCCGCGGCCTGTCGACGCTGATCTGCATTGCCGAGGGCGCGCACGCCGCCGGCGAGGGCCTGGCCGTGCGCGCGCGGCTGCCCGGCAGCCCCGACCCACTGCGCCTGGGCGGTGCGGCCGAGCGGCTGCAGCAGGCGCTGCAGCCGCAGCTGGCCAGCGAGGTGCGCAGCGCCGTGCTCGGCCACACGCAGCGCGGCGGCACGCCCACCGCCTACGACCGCGTGCTGGCCACGCGCTTCGGCGTGGCGGCGGCCGAGCTGGTGCGGCAGCGGCGCTTCGGCCGCATGGTGGCGCTGCAGGGCGACGCCTGCGGCGACGTGGCGCTGGCCGACGTGGCCGGGCGCAGCCGCAACGTGCCCGAGGGCCACGCGCTGCTGCACGCAGCGCAGGCGCTGGGGCTGTGCCTGGGCTAGCCGGCTACAGCAGCCGGGCGAGGTCCGGCGCCAGCCGCGGCAGCGCCGCGCACAGCGCGGTGTCGTTGCGCCCGAAGCCGAAGTCGGTGAAGCTGAAGCCCGGGCCCACGGTGGCGCCGACGTAGGCGAAGGGCCCCAGCGGCTCGGCGGCCTGCCACCAGTCGGCCGGCACCACGTGGCGCGGTCGGCGGCCGGCGGCCACGGCACCGAGCGCCACGCGCTCGACGCGAGACAGGTCCGGCGGCAGCAGCCACAGCACCAGGCCCTCGCCCTCGAGCAGGTGCCAGACCTCGTCGGAGCGCACGCGGTGCCAGGCGCTGGCCTGGCCGTGCTCGAGCAGGAAGTCGATGGTGGTGAGCGCGCTGCGGTCGCGGCGGCCGTCGCCCGGATCCACCGGCCGCGCCGAGCGGAACACCTCGGCGTACCAGCCGCCTTCCGGGTGTGGCTGCAGGCCCAGTTCGCGGATCAGCGTCTGCGCGCGAGCGGTCATGCCAAACCTTCGCCGCGGAACCGGCTTTGCCGGGCCGCTGGCGAGCGGCCCCCTCGGCGGGGTGAGGGCCGCGGCTCCAAGCCGGCCTGCGCCGGCTTGGACGGCCCGAACGGCACGGCCTCTGGCCGTGCGTGGAGCTTCAGCGAGCTTGGGGGCTCCCTGTCACGCAACAGTCTCCGCGCGCGAGCCGTCATGCCAAGCCCTCGCCGCGGAACCGGCTTTGCCGGGCCGCTGGCGAGCGGCCCCCTCGGGGGGTAGCGAGCGCCAGCGAGCTTGGGGGCTCCATCTCAAGCATCGCGCACGTCCCCCACCGGGTTGCTGCCGAAGTCGGCGCGGTCCAGGTAGCGCAGCAGCTTGGCCGCGGCGGTGGCCGGGCTGTCGAGCTGGCCCGCGTTCTTGAAGCCGAGGAAGCGGTCGCGCTCGGGAAAGCGCGCCGGGTCGGCGGTGCGCAGCGTGACCTGCATGTCGGTGTCGATGATGCCGGGCGCCAGCGAGACGATGCGCGCGCCGTTCGCCCGCCCGGCCTCTTCCAGCGCCACGGCGCGGGCCAGGTGGTCCATGCCGGCCTTGGCGGCGCAGTAGCTGGCGCTGCCGGCCATCGCGCGGCGGCCCAGGCCCGAGGACACCAGCACCACCTTTCGCGGCACCGACCAGGCGGCGGTGCCGCGCAGGAACGCCGCCGTCAGCAGCAGCGCCGCCTCGAGCCCCACGCGCAGCGCCGCCGACAGCTCGGCGAGGTCGGCGTCGGCCAGCGGGCCGGGCGTGCTCACCACGCCGGCGTTGTTGACGAGCGTGGCCGATGCCGGCGCCGGCTGCCCGGCCAGCCACTGCTGCAGCCGCGCTGCCACGGTCACGGGGTCGGCCAGGTCGGCGCGCCAGACGGTGAGCTCGCCGCCGGCCGGCACGGGCAGCGTCGTCTCGCCGCGTGCAATGGCCAGCACGCGGTGGCCGCGCTCCAGCAACTGCCCGGTGAGCGCCAGGCCGAGGCCGCGCGAGGAGCCGGTGACGATGCTCAGGTGCATGGGGTGCCTCCCGTGTCGTGCAAGTGCTGTCGGTCGATCAGGCGGCCTTGCACCGCGTCTTGCGGCAGCACGAAGTGCCCGCCGGACACGTGGTGCAGCGTGCGCAGCCCGGGGTGGCCGTCGAAGTGCCAGCGGCCCTGCGAGAACACGCGCTCGTCGGCCTGGGCCGCTACCACCTCGCCGAGGAACAGGTCGTAGGCCTGCTGCACGTGCGGCTCGGGCAGCAGCCGGCACTCCAGCCAGGCCACGCAGCCGGCCACCAGCGGCAGGCCGGGGGTCGAGCCCTCGAAGGCCTCGATGCCGTAGTGCGCGAACTTGTCGCCCACGCCCGCGGGGCCGCCATGGGTGTTGCCCACGGTGAAGGCCAGGTCAGCCTGCGCGGCGCAGGGCAGGTTCAGCGCGAAGCGCCCGCTGCCCTCCACCAGGCCGCGCGTGAAGGTGCTCTTGTCGATGACCACGGCCACCTTGGGCGGCTCGAAGTCCAGCGGCATGGCCCAGGCCGCCGCCATCACGTTGCGCCGGCCGCCGTGCGCCGCGCTGACCAGCACCGTGGGGCCGTGGTTGAGCAGTCGATAGGCGTGCTTCGGCAGCACGGGGGCGCGGTGGGCGGGCGTAGCCGGCATGGCCGGCATTGTGTCTCGTCCGACCTGTCGAGCAGCGCCCCCGGGGCGGACGCCCCGAGGGCGGCGGGACGTGCCCGCCTAGGTGCTCACTCCAGCGTCAGCTTCTGGTCGCGCACCACGCGACGGAAGACCTCGAGCTCGGCGCGGATCTGCGCCGCGAACTCCGCCGGCGTGTTGGCCAGGATCACCGAGCCCGTGTCCTCGATGCGCCGGCGCACGCCGGCGTCCTGCACGATGGTGCGGGTGGCGGCGTGGATGCGGTCGACCACCTCGCGCGGCAGGCCCTTGGGGCCGACAAAGCCGTAGAACGCCAGGCGGTTGACGGGTTCCAGCCCCACTTCCTTGAAGGTCGGCACGTTGGGCAGCACGGCCAGGCGTTCCGGCGCGGCCACGACGATGGGGACCATGCGCCCGTCGCGGATGAACGGCAGCGACGAGGGCAGGTTGTCGAACAGCACCTGCACCTGGCCGGCGACGGTGTCGTTGATGGCGGGCCCGGAGCCGCGGTACGGGATGTGCAGCACGAAGGTCTTGGTCAGGACCTTGAACAGCTCCATCAGCAGGTGGTTGTTGCCGCCGGTGCCCGAGCTGGCGTAGCTGTAGCGGCCCGGGTTGCGGCGCAGTGCCTCGACGAAGCCCTTGAAGTCCTTGGCCGGGAACGAGGGATGCACCGCGATCACGTTGGGCGTGGCCGCGATGTTGCTGATGGGGGTGAGGTCCACCAGCGGGTCGTACTGGATGCGCGGGTTGATGGCCGGGTTGGCCGCCGTGCTCGAGACCGTGCCCATGCCCAGCACGTAGCCGTCGGGGGCGGCCCGCACCACCTCGAGCGTGCCCACGGTGCCGCCGCCGCCGGCGCGGTTCTCGACGACCATGTTCTGGCCGATGGTGCTCTGCATGCGCTCGGCCACGATGCGGGCGATGATGTCGGTGGTGCCGCCGGGCGCGAACGGCACGATCAGGCGCACGGCCTTGTTGGGATAGGCCTGCGCACGGGCGGCCAGGGGCAGCGTGGTGCCGGCCGCAGCGGCCAGCAACGCACCAAGGTGCTGTCGACGATCCATGGGAATTGGTCTCTCCGAAGGTGGGCGCTGGCGCGGCTGGCGCCACGCCGAGGGCCGCGACGGTAAGCGCCCCGCCTCGATTTGGCCAGTCGGCGCGCTTGTCCCCATGATCCGTCGGGCCCTTCCCCGGGTGCCGGGGCACTGGCGCCCGCTGCGCCACACCGACAGGCTAGAAGGGCGTGGGGCTCGAGAAGCGGCAGGCGACGCCGTGCAGCGGGTGTTCGAAGCCCAGCTCGGCCGCGTGCAGCAGCAGGCGCGGCGCGCGCGGCGGCAGCGGCGCGTAGAGGTCGTCGCCCAGGATCGGGTGGCCGATGAAGGCCATGTGCACGCGCAGCTGGTGCGAGCGGCCGGTGACCGGGAACAGCGCCATGCGCGTGGCCGCGCCGTCGCCCCGCGGCACCGGGCCGATCGCACGCCAGCGCGTGAGCGCGGGCTTGCCGGCGAACACGTCGGTCACCTGCCGAGGGCGCTGCGGCCAGTCCAACCGCAGCGGCATGTCCACCTCGCCCTCGGCGCCGTCGGGCGTGCCCGCCACCACCGCCTCGTAGCGCTTGTGCACGCGGCGCTGCTCGAAGCGCAGCGACAGCGCGCGCTGCATCGCCGCGCCGCGGGCGAACAGCATCAGGCCCGAGGTGGCCTGGTCGAGCCGGTGCACCACCAGCGCGTCGGCGAACACCGCCGCCACGCGCGTGATGAGGTTGTCGGTAACGCCCGCGCCGCGGCCCGGCACCGACAGCATGCCCGGCGGCTTGTCCAGCACCAGCAGCGTGTCGTCGGCGAAGACCAGGCCGATGCCGTCGGGCAGGGTGCGGCGGTCGATCGGGTCGGGGGCGGCTTGCATCGGGCGCGCAGTCTCGCTCATCGCCGCGGTGTGGGCGCGCGGCCACGCCGCGCTTGACGACGCCCTGCCGCGCGGCGCACAGTTCGCGACCTTTCGCGCCATCGCACACGCCGTGCACCGCGCACCCACCCACAGGAGGCCCGCATGACCACCATCGCCACGCTGGATGCCCGCCGCCTGTCGGCCGCGACCGCCGGACGCCTGTTCCGCCGCTGATCGCCCACCCGGCCTGAGCCCCGTCGCGGGCCACGGCCGACAGCCCCGTCCCCACCGCCTGCGGCCCCTGCCGCGGCCGGGCCCTGCCCGCCGCGCGACGAGGCCGCCACCCGCCCCCTTGCGGCCCGTGCCCTGCGCGCGGGGCGCGGGCCCGGCATGGCGCTCGCGCACCCGCGCGGCGCCGCCGGACCGCCGAACGGATGCCTTGCCCGACATGATCGAACCCGATCCCCTGGAGTTGTTCCACCGCCTGCGCCGCTGGGGCCTGAAGCCCGTGCAGATGCAGGCCGCCGCGGCCGCGCTGGCCGCCGATCCCAAAGCCGTGCTGCTGCGCGTGACGCAGGTGCAGCGCGAGGGCCTGCTCGTGCACGACGGCCACGGCGAGCGCCCGGCGCGGCTGCTGCCGGCACTGCGCCACGCGCTGCACGACGAGGCCGACGCCATCGCCTGCGGCGACTGGGTGCTCGCCCGCGACGACGGCCACGGCACGCTGTGGGCGTACGCGCGGCTGCCGCCGCTCACGCAGCTGGCGCGCCGGCTGCACGACGGGCGCGACAAGGTCGAGCGCGTCGTCATCGTCAGCAACGTCGACACGGCGCTGCTGGTGATGGGCCTGGACGGCGACTTCAACCCGCGGCGGTTGGAGCGCTTCGTTGCGCTGGCGCGCATGGCCGGCGTGGAGCCCGTGGTGGTGCTGACCAAGGCCGACCAGTGCGCCGACGCCCCGGCGCGCCAGCAGGCCGTGGCGGCCCTGCTGGGGCCGGCCGTGCCGGTGCTGGCGCTCGACGCGCGCATGCCCGCGGCGGCCGCGGCGCTGGCGCCCTGGCTGCCCGAGGGGCACACGGTGGTGCTGGCCGGCAGCAGCGGCGCCGGCAAGAGCACGCTGACCAACACGCTCACCGGCGAGGCCGTGGCCGACACCGGCGGCCAGCGCCGGGGCGACGGCCGTGGCCGCCACACCACCACCGTGCGCACGCTGCACGGCACGGCGCAGGGCGCCTGCGTCATCGACACGCCGGGCCTGCGCACGCTGCGCCTGGACGGCGACGCCGAGGCGCTGGACGCCGTGTTCGACGACATCGCCACGCTGGCGGCCCGCTGCCGCTTCCGCGACTGCCGACACGAGGACGAACCCGGCTGCGCCGTGCGCGAGGCCGTGCCCGCCGCGCGGCTGAAGAACTTCCACAAGCTGCAGCGCGAGGCGCGGCGCGACCAGGTCACGGCGCTGGAACGCAAGGCCGAGGTCGCGCAGTGGAAGGCCCGCGCACGCCAGGCCCGCGCCCGCATCGCGGCCAAGCGCGGCTGAAGGCGCGCGCTTGCCAGCGAATCTTTCCCGCCCCGGTGCCGCGCCCGTGCGCACGCCCCGCGCCGGACCCGTGCCCCCGGGCGCGCCGAGCAGACGGACGCCTCGTCCGCGCCCGCTCAGCGCCCGGGCGTGCCGTCCGGCAGCAGCGTGTCGCGCCGCGCCAGTGCCGGGAACCAGCGGGGCCATGCCGCCGCCACCACGAGCACCCCCGCGCCGCCCAGCACCACCGAGCCCACCGGGCCCATCAGGGCCGCGGTGGCGCCGCTCTCGAACTCGCCGAGCTGGTTGGACGCGCCAATGAACAGCGAGTTGACGGCGCTGACGCGGCCGCGCATGGCGTCGGGCGTCTCCAGCTGCACCAGGGTCTGGCGGATGACGACGCTGATCATGTCGGCCGCGCCGGTGACGGCCAGCGCCGCCAGCGACAGCACGAAGTCGGTGGACACGCCGAACACCAGCGTCGCCGCGCCGTACACCGCCACCGCCTGCAGCAGCCGCCGGCCCACGCGATGCCGCAGCGGCCGCCGCGTGAGCCACAGCGACATCGCCAGCGCGCCCACCGCCGGCGCGGCGCGCAGCAGGCCCAGCCCCCAGGGCCCGACCTGCAGGATGTCCTTGGCGTAGATCGGCAGCAGCGCCACCGCGCCGCCCAGGATGACGGCCACCATGTCCAGCAGCATCGCGCCCAGCACCACGGGCTGCGCGCGCACGAAGCGCAGGCCGGCCGTGAGCGTGGCCCAGCTGACCGGCTCGGCCGGCGGCGGGCGGTGCTCGTAGCGCAGGCGCGCCACCAGCGCCGTGCCCACCGCAAACAGCAGCGCGCAGCTGCCGTAGGTGGCCGCCGGCCCCGCCATGTAGACGAAGCCCCCCAGCGCCGGCCCGGCGATGATGGCCGCCTGCAGCCCGGCCGAGCTGAAGGCCAGCGCGCGCGGCAGCACGGCCGCGGGCACCAGCAGCGGCGTCAGCGCCTGCTGCGTGGGCATCTGCACCGCGCGCAGCGCACCCAGCACCGCGCTCACGCCGAGCAGGGCCTCGCGGCTCATCCAGCCCGCGGTGCTGCCCCAGGCCAGCGCCGCGGCGCTGGCCACCTGCACGGCCAGGCAGCCGGCGAGGATGCGGCCGCGGTGGTGGCGGTCGATCCACTGCCCCGCCGGCAGCGTCAGCAGCAGCGCGGGCACGAACTGCGCCAGGCCCACCAGGCCCAGGTCCCAGGCCGAGCCGGTGAGCTCGTACATCTGCCAGCCCAGCGCCACCAGCAGCATCTGGCTGGCCGACACCGAGACGATGCGCGCCAGCCACAGCCGCATGAAGGCGCGGTGCTGCGTGAGTGGCACCCCCTCGGGGCTCATCGCGGCGCGTCCGGGGCCGTGGGCAGCCAGGCGCGGGCGGCCAGGCCCGGGCCGGGGTGGCGCTCGTCCAGCGCCAGCCGGCCACCGGCCGCGGCCACGATCTCGCGGCAGATCGCCAGACCCAGGCCCGAGCCAGCCTGCGGCCCCGCCGCCGCGAAGGGCTGGTACAGGCGCTCGCGCTGCGCCGGCACCAGGCCCGGGCCACCGTCGAGCACCTCGAGCAGCGCCTCGCCGGGCAAGGCCACGAGCCGCATCACCAGGCTGCCGCCGGCCGGCGTGTGCTTGACGGCGTTGTGCAGCAGGTTGCGCGTGAGCTCGCGCAGCGCCCAGGCGTGCGCGGGCACGGCCACGGGCTCGGTGTGCAGCTCGAAGTCGATGCCGCCAGCGGCAATGAGCGGCGCCAGGTCGAGCGCCACGCCGCGCACCACGGCCTCCCAGTCCTGCGGCGGCTGCCCGCCCTGCAGGCCCTGCTGGCGCAGCTGCTCCACCTTGGCCAGCGCCAGCAGCTGGTTGGCCAGCTCGGTGGCGCCGCGCACGGTGGCGTCGATCTCGGCCAGGGCCTGTGCGGGCTCGACGTCGCCGCGGCGCGCCGACTGCACCTGGGCCTGCAGCACCGCCAGCGGCGTGCGCAGCTGGTGCGAGGCGTCGCGCACGAAGCGCTTCTGGTGTGCCAGCAGCTGCGCCAGCCGCGCCATCACGGCGTTGGTGGCGTCGACCACCGGGCGCAGCTCGTGCGGTGCGCCGGCGGCGGGCAGCGGCGACAGGTCGGCCTCGTCGCGATCGACCAGCGCCTGCGACAGCCGGCGCACCGGCCGCGTGGCGCGCTGCACCGCCCACAGCACCACGCCGGCAATCAGCGCCAGCAGCAGCCCCTGCTGCCACAGCGTCTGCACGAGCAGCTCGCGCGCCAGCGCGTGCCGCAGCTCCAGCGTCTCGGCCACCTGGATGGTGGCCATGCCCTGGCCGGCGTTGCCGGCCACGGGCTGCAGCAGCACGGCCATGCGCACGGGCTCGCCGCGGTAGCGCTCATCGTAGAAGCGCACCAGCGCGGCGTACACCGGCGGCGCGTCGCGGCCGGCGTCGGGCGGGCGCGGCGGCGGCAGGTCGTCGAAGCCCGAGACCAGCTCGCCGTCGAAGCCGCCGACGCGGTAGGCGATGCGGCTGCGGTTGTCGGCCTCGAAGGCCTCGAGTGCGGAGTAGGGCAGGTCGGCCACCACGCGCGCCCGGCCGTCGCTGCCGTCCACGCGCAGCAGCTCGCCGATGGCCTTGGCGCTGGCCAGCAGCGTGCGGTCGTAGGCGGTGTCGGCGCTGGTCAGCGCCTGGCGGTACAGCGCCACCGCGCCCAGCGCCACCACCGCTGCCACCGGCAGCAGGATGCCCAGCAGCAACTGCCGGCGCAGCGACGGCGGCGACCGCCCGGTGCTCAAGGTGGCCCCGCCTGCACCGCCTGTATGGCCGGGGGGCCGGGCAGGCGCAGCAGGTAGCCCAGCCCGCGCAGCGTGACGAGCTCCACCGCCGTGCCGGCGAGCTTCTTGCGCAGGCGGTACACCACCACCTCGATGGCGTCGGCCTGCACCGCGCCCTCGCCGGCAAACACCAGCTCGCTCAGCCGCTCGCGCGCCACCGCGTGGCCGGGGCGCGCCAGCAGCGCGCGCAGCAGCGCGGTCTCGCGCACGGTCAGCTCCAGCGGCTGGCCCTCGTGCATCACGGCGCCGCTGTCGGCATCGACCTGAAGCCCGCCCCAAGCCGGGGCCTCGGCGGCGCGCCCGCTGCCGCGGCGCCGCGCCAGCGCGCGCACGCGGGCCTCGAGCTCGTCGAGGTCGAAGGGCTTGGCCAGGTAGTCGTCGGCGCCGGTGTTCAGGCCCAGCACGCGGTCGCCCACGGTGCCGCGCGCAGTGACGATGAGCACCGGCGTGTCCAGCCCCTCGGCGCGCGCCGCGGCCAGCACCTGCAGGCCGTCGGCGCCGGGCAGCGAAAGGTCGAGCAGCACCACGTCGGGCACCGCGGCGCGCCAGCGGTCCAGCGCGCGGCTGCCGTCGCCACACACCACCACCTGCATGCCGCGGCGCCCGAAGCTGCGCGACAGCGTGGTCTGCAGGGCGGCGTTGTCCTCGACGAGCAGCAGCTTCATGACCGCGTCGATTATCGGCAGCGCTACGGCAACGCTCTGGTCACGCCCGGCCCATCCGGGCTAACCCCGATGGGCGCGACAGCCGTTTGACAGCGCCGCTGGCCATCATCGCCGCAACAACCACTCGCAGGAGACCCCGATGCGCCGCGACACCTTCCTGAAGTCTGCCTTCGCCACCGCCGCCCTGGGCGCGCTGCCGCTGTCGGCCTGGGCCACGGCCAACCTGAAGATGATGATCCCCGCCAACCCCGGCGGCGGCTGGGACAGCACCGGCCGCGCCCTGGGCAAGGCGCTGCAGGACGCCGGCGTGGCCTCGGCGGTCAGCTTCGAGAACAAGGGCGGCGCGGCCGGCGCCATCGGCCTGGCGCAGTTCGTCAACGCCAGCAAGGGCGACCCGAACGCACTGATGGTGATGGGCGCCGTCATGCTCGGCGGCATCATCACCGGCAAGCCGCCGGTGAGCGTGACGCAGGCCACCCCGATCGCGCGGCTGACGAGCGAGTTCAACGTCTTCGTCGTGCCCGCGGCCAGCCCCTTCCAGACCATGAAGGACGTCGTCGAGGCCCTCAAGAAGGACCCGGCCAGCGTCAAGTGGGGCGGCGGCTCGCGCGGCTCCACCGAGCACATCGCGGCGGCCATGCTGGCGCGCGACGTCGGCGTCGATGCCAGCAAGATCAACTACGTGCCCTTCCGCGGCGGCGGCGAGGCGGTGGCGGCCATCCTGGGCAACAACGTCAGCGTCGGCGGCAGCGGCTACAGCGAGTTCCAGCAGTACATCGAGAGCGGCAAGATGCGGCCCATCGCCGTGACCTCGCCGCAGCGCCTGAAGGGCATCAACGTGCCCACCATGAAGGAGCAGGGCTACAACGTCGAGATCGGCAACTGGCGCGGCGTCTACGGCGCGCCCGGCATCACGCCGGCGCAGCGCGATGCGCTGGTCGACCGCGTGGTCAAGGCCACGCGCAGCAAGGCCTGGGCCGAGGCGCTGGAGAAGAACCAGTGGACGCCCGCGCTGCTCACCGGCAAGGCCTTCGAGGACTTCGTCGAGCGCGAGTTCGCCAGCCTGCGCGTCACCATGGTCAAGGCCGGGATGATCTGAGGCCGGCATGGGCCTGGACTCCGCGGCGCAGCGCCGGCAGGCGCTGATCGGCGCCGGCGCGCTCGTGCTCGGCGGCCTGATGGCCTGGGGCGCCACCGGCATCTCGTCGGTGGCCGGCTATGGCGGGGTGGGGCCCAACTTCGTGCCCTGGGTGGTGTCGCTGGCCCTGCTGGCCTGCGGCGCCGGCCTGCTGTGGCAGGCCTTCAGCGGCGGCTGGCGCGAGCTTGAGGCGCCCTCGGGTGCGGCGCGCGGCGACTGGCGCGCGCTGGCCTGGGTGTTGGGCGGCCTGGCGGCCAACGCGCTGCTGCTGGAGCGCCTGGGCTTCATCATCGCCTGCACCGCCTGCTTCGTGCTGGCGGTGCGCGGCCTGCGCGCCAGCGAGGGCAAGCCGCACGGCGGCGCCCGCGGGCTCGTGATCGACGCCGTGACCGGCATGCTGATCGCGGCACCGGCCTACTGGCTGTTCACGCAGCTGCTGGGCATCTCGCTGCCCGGCCTGACCGGCACGGGGTGGCTGTAGATGGACATCTGGAGCCAGCTGCTCGGCGGCTTCGCCACCGCGGCGTCGCCGGTCAACCTGCTGTGGGCCTTCGTGGGCTGCGCGCTGGGCACCGCCATCGGCGTGCTGCCGGGCCTGGGGCCGGCGGTGACGGTGGCCATGCTGCTGCCCATCACCACGCAGGTGGAGCCCACGGCGAGCATGATCTTCTTCGCCGGCATCTACTACGGCGCGATGTACGGCGGCTCGACGACCTCGATCCTGCTCAACACCCCCGGCGAGACCGGCACCATGGTGACGGCGCTCGAGGGCTTCAAGATGGCCAAGAACGGCCGCGCCGGTGCCGCGCTGGCCACGGCGGCCATCGGCAGCTTCGTGGCCGGCACCATCGCCACCGTGCTGGTGACGGTGTTCGCCCCGTTCATCGCCGAGCACGCGGTCAAGCTCGGCCCGCCCGAGTACTTCATGCTGATGCTGCTGGCCTTCACCACCGTGAGCGCGGTGCTGGGCAAGAGCACGCTGCGCGGGCTGACGGCGCTGTTCGTGGGCCTGGCCGTGGGCTGCGTGGGCATCGACCAGGTCACGGCGCAGGTGCGCTACACCGGCGGCGTGCCGGAGTTCATGGACGGCATCGAGGTGGTGCTGGTGGCGGTGGGCCTGTTCGCGGTGGGCGAGTGCCTGTACACCGCGCTGTACGAAGGCCGCACGCAGGCCACGATGAACGCCATGGGCAACGTGCACATGAACCGCAGCGAGTGGCGGCGCTCGTGGCCGGCCTGGCTGCGCGGCACGGCGGTGGGCTTCCCGTTCGGCACCATCCCGGCCGGCGGCAGCGAGATCCCCACGTTCCTGAGCTACGGCATGGAGCGCAAGCTCAGCCGGCACCCCGAGGAGTTCGGCACCACCGGCGCCATCGAGGGCGTGGCCGGGCCCGAGGCGGCCAACAACTCGGCCGTCACTGCGACGCTGGTGCCGCTGCTGACGCTGGGCATCCCCACCAGCGTGACCGCCGCCATCCTGCTGAGCGCGCTGCAGGGCTACGGCATCAACGCCGGCCCGCAGCTGTTCCAGACCAGCAGCACCCTGGTGTGGGCGCTGATCGCCAGCCTCTACATCGGCAACGTGATGCTGCTGGTGCTGAACCTGCCGCTGGTGGGCCTGTGGGTGAAGCTGCTGAAGATTCCGCGCGCGCCGCTGTACGCCGGCATCCTGATCTTCGCCACCATCGGCGTGTACGGCATGCGCCAGAGCAGCTTCGACCTCTGGCTGATGGCGGGCGTGGGCCTGCTGGGCGTGCTGATGCGGCGCTACGACTTCCCGACCGCGCCGGTGATCGTGGGCATGATCCTGGGCCCGCTGGCCGAGGCGCAGATGCGCAACGCGGTGGCCATCGGCGAGGGCAGCTTCCGCGTGTTCATCGAGCGGCCGATGTCGGCCGCGTTGCTGGGGCTGGTGCTGGCGGTGCTGGTGCTGCCACGGGTGTGGCGGCTGTGGCGGCAGCTGCGGCGGCGCGCGGCGTGACGATCAATCCTTCGCGCCGAGCGCCAGCGCGCGCTGGCGCTGCGCCTCCAGCGCCGCGGCGTCGGGCGCGCCGCGCGTGTCCCAGCCGCCGAGGTGGCGCTCGGCCAGCGCGGCCAGGGCCTCGATCCACACCGGCTCGTCGTTGAGGCAGGGCACGTAGTCGAAGCGCTCGCCGCCGGCGGTCAGGAAGGCCTCGCGCGCTTCCTGGGCGATCTCTTCCAGCGTCTCCAGGCAGTCGGCCGTGAAGCCCGGGCACATGACGTCGACGCGCCGCGTGCCTTCGGCGGCCAGCTTCTCGAGCGTGGGCTCGGTGTAGGGCTCCAGCCACTTGGCCTTGCCGAAGCGGCTCTGGAACGTGACCACCACCTGCTCGCGCGGCAGGCCGAGCGCCTCGGCCAGCAGGCGTGCCGTCTTGTGGCACTGGCAGTGGTAGGGGTCGCCCAGCAGCAGGCTGCGCTCGGGCACGCCGTGGAAGCTCAGCACGAGCTTGTCGCCGCGGCCGTGCTCGGCCCAGTGCGCGCGCAGGCGCGCCGCCAGCGCGGCGATGTAGCCGGCGTCGTCGTGGTACTCGTTGACGAAGCGCAGCTCGGGCATGCGGCGCGCCTGCGTGCTCCAGGCCAGCACCTTGTCGGCCACGCTGGCGGTGGTGGCGGCCGCGTACTGCGGGTAGGCCGGCACCACGAGGACCCGCGTCGCCCCCTCGGCCCGCAGGGCATCCATCACGCTGGCGATGGAGGGGTTGCCGTAGCGCATGGCGTGGCGCACCAGCACGTCGTGGCCACGCGCGGCCAGGGCCTGCGACAGGGCGGCGCCCTGGCGCTGCGTCCACACCGCCAGCGGCGAGCCCTCGGGCATCCAGACGCTGGCGTACTTGGCGGCCGACTGCTTGGGCCGCGTGCGCAGGATCACGCCGTGCAAGATGGGCCACCACACCAGGCGCGGGATCTCGACGACGCGCGGGTCGCTCAGGAACTCGGCCAGGTAGCGGCGAAGCGCTGGCGCGGTGGGCTCGTCGGGCGTGCCCAGGTTGACCAGCAGCACCGCCGTGCGTGCGCGCTGGCCGTGGCGGAAGGCGGGTTCGGCGCGGAAGCTCATGAGCCCGCAGCCCCGTCGCTGCGGCGCTTCAGCTCGTCGATCACCGTGCCCAGGTCCACCGGCTTGGGCCACAGGGCAACGTAGCCGGCGGCGCGGGCCTCGCGCGTGCGCTCGGGGGCGTCGTCGGCGGTGCACAGGTAGGCCGGCAGGTCGGCACGGCCGGCGGCCTTGCGCAGGTGCGGCAGCAGCTGCAGGCCGTTGGTGTCGGGCAGGTGCAGGTCCACCACGAGCAGGTCGGGCCGCCAGCGCCGCGCCAGGTCGACGGCCTCGGCGCCGGTGGCGGCGACCTCGATCTCGACTCCCGGCGCAAAGCGCACCGTCTCCTCGAAGAGCAGGGCGTTGATGCGGTCGTCGTCGACGTAGAGCACGCGCATGGACAGGGGCCTCGGGGGTTCAGCGCAGCTCGAGCGGCACCTGGGGCTGGGTATCGGCGAAGCGCAGCACGTCGAAGGAGACGCAGGCCGATCCGGGGTCGGTGGGCGATCCGCCCAGGCCGATCGTGCCGCTGCCGTGCAGCGTGCAGCTGCCCCGGCGCAGGCTGACGATCTCGCCGTCGGCGAAGCGCACGAAGGTGCCGTTGTACGAGAGGTCGGTGATCTGGAAGCTGCCGCTGTGCCAGTCCACGCGCGCGTGCGAGCGCGAGACACGGCTGTCGTCGACGCAGAAGCTGGCCTGCGGGCTGCGGCCCAGCACCAGCGGCGCCTGCTGGCTGGCGAACACCTTGTTCGTGGCCGCCCACATGAGGCGCAGGCCGTCGGGCTCGTCGACGTCGCCGCCGAAGTCGCCGCTGAACTGCGTCACGGGCACGTCGGCAAAGGCACCGCGGCGGCCGCCCATCACGTGCACATGCACCGGTTCGGCGCGGCCGCGCAGCACCAGCCGGTCCAGGCTGCGGAAGCGCCCGCGCAGGTCCAGCGGCAGGCCCTGCAGCACCTCGACCGTGATCAGGGTCTCGTTGTCGCCGGCGTGGTCCAGCAGCCGGGCGGCCACGTTGACGGCGTCGCCGAAGCAGTCGCCACGCATCTCGACGACCTCGCCGCGCGCCACGCCCACCTGCAGGCGCAGCGCGCGCAGGCCCTGCGAGGCGCCGCGCTCGTTGCCGCGGTGGACCATGCCGTCCAGCACGTCGTGCATCAGCATGGCCGCCTGCACGGCGGGCATGGGCTCGTCGAACACGGCCATCAGACCATCGCCCAGCGTCTTGACGAGCTGGCCCTCGTAGCTGCTCACGGGGCCGGCCAGCGCGTTGATCACGTGCGTGACCACCGAGGTGGCCTCGGCGTTGCCCAGCGTCTCGAACAGCGCCGTGCTGCCGCGCAGGTCGGCGAACAGCACGGTGCGGTCGGCGATGCGCGTCATGCCGCCAGTGTACTCAGCCGTCCGTGACACCCGTCACGGATCAGAGGTTGTCGAGATAGGTGCGCAGCTTGTCGGAACGGCTGGGGTGCTTGAGCTTGCGGATGGCCTTGGCCTCGATCTGGCGGATGCGCTCGCGCGTGACGTCGAACTGCTTGCCCACTTCCTCGAGCGTGTGGTCGGTGCTCATCTCGATGCCGAAGCGCATGCGCAGCACCTTGGCCTCGCGCGGGGTGAGCGAGTCGAGGATGTCCTTGACCACGTCGCGCAGGCCGGCCTGCATGGCGGCGTCGACCGGAGCGACGTTGTTGGTGTCCTCGATGAAGTCGCCAAGGTGGCTGTCGTCGTCGTCGCCGATCGGCGTCTCCATGGAGATCGGCTCCTTGGCGATCTTCATGATCTTGCGGATCTTGTCCTCGGGGATCTCCATCTTCTCGGCCAGCGTCGGCGCGTCGGGCTCGTAGCCGAACTCCTGCAGGTGCTGGCGCGAGATGCGGTTCATCTTGTTGATCGTCTCGATCATGTGCACCGGGATGCGGATGGTGCGCGCCTGATCGGCGATCGAGCGCGTGATGGCCTGGCGGATCCACCACGTGGCGTAGGTGCTGAACTTGTAGCCGCGGCGGTACTCGAACTTGTCCACCGCCTTCATCAGGCCGATGTTGCCCTCCTGGATGAGGTCCAGGAACTGCAGACCGCGGTTGGTGTACTTCTTGGCGATGGAGATCACCAGGCGCAGGTTGGCCTCGATCATCTCCTTCTTGGCGTCACGCGAGGCCTTCTCGCCCTCGTTCATCTTCTTGTTGATTTCCTTCAGGTCCTCCAGCGGCACCACGGCGCGGGCCTGCAGGTCGACCAGCTTCTGCTGCAGTTCCTGCACCGCGGGCAGGTTGCGCGCCAGCACCGGGCTGTAGGCGCGGCCGGCCGCGGCTTCCTTCTCGGCCCACTTGAGGTTCAGGATGTTGGGCGGGAAGGTCTTGATGAAGTGGTCCTGCGGCATGCCGCACTTGTCGACCACGATGCGGCGGATCTCGCGCTCGTAGCGGCGCACGTCGTCGACCTGGCTGCGCAGGATCTGGCACAGGCGCTCGATGGTCTTGACGGTGAAGCGGATCGTCATCAGGTCGCCGCTGATGCTCTGCTGGGCCTTGTCGTAGGCGGCGCTGCGGTAGCCGTCCTTCTCGTAGGCCTTGCGCATGCGGTCGAAGTGCTCGCGCAGCACGGCGAACTTCTCGAGCGCGGCCTTCTTCAGCTCCTCGAGCTTCTTCGTCAGCGCCTTGCTGCCGCCCTGGCCGTCGTCGTCGTCCTCCTCGTCGAACTCGTCGTAGTCCTCCTCGGCGACGTAGTCGTCGGCCTCGTCGTCGGAGATGAAGCCGTCCACCACCTCGGAGATCTGCATCGTGCCGGCGGCGATCTTGTCGGCGTAGGCCAGGATCTCGGCGATGGTGGTGGGGCTGGCGCTGATCGCCAGCATCATGGCCTGCAGGCCGCCCTCGATGCGCTTGGCGATCTCGATCTCGCCCTCGCGCGTGAGCAGTTCCACCGTGCCCATCTCGCGCATGTACATGCGCACCGGGTCGGTGGTGCGGCCGAATTCGCTGTCCACCGTGGACAGCGCGGCCTCGGCGGCCTCCTCGGCCTCCTCCTCGGTGGCCGTGGTCGTGCCGCCGCCGGCCACCAGCAGCGTGGCCGCGTCGGGCGCCTGCTCGTACACCGCGATGCCCATGTCGTTGAGCATGCTGATGATGGCCTCGAGGATTTCCTCGTTGATCAGCTTCTCGGGCAGGTGGTCGTTGATCTCCTGGTGCGTCAGGAAGCCGCGCGTCTTGCCCATCTTGATGAGCGTCTTCAACTCCTGGCGGCGCTTGGTGGCCTCCTCCTCGCTGAGCGTGGTCTCCTCGAGGCCGAACTCGCGCATCAGCGCGCGCTCCTTGGCGCGCGACACCTTCATGCGCAGAGGCTTGGCCTTTTCGGCCTTGTCGTCGGCCTTGTCGTCGGCAGGCTCGGCTTCGCCCTCGACCTCTTCCTCGACCTCTTCCTCGAGGTCGACGAGGTCGTTGTCGTCCTCGGCAGCGGGCTTCTGCGGCTCGGTCGGCTTCTTGCCGCCCTTGCCCTTAGCGGGCTCGGGCTTGGCGGGTGCCTTCGCCGCCGGCTTGGCGGTCTTGGCCTCGGTGCGCGCCTCGGCCTTGGCAGGCTTGGCCTCGGCCTTGGGCGGCACGGCCTTCGCGGCCTTGCCCTCGGCGGGCGCGGCCTTGGCCGCCTTGGCGTCGGGCCGCGACTCCGCCTTGGCCTTGGGCTCGCCCTCAGTCTTGCCCGGCGCCGTCTTGGTGGCGGCCTTGGCCGGGGCCGGCTTCTTCTCCACCTTCGGGTCGGCCTTGGCAGGGGCCGCCTTGGCGGCGGGCTTGGCGGCGGGCGCGGTCTTCTTGGCGGTCATGCGATTCCTTGGCGAAGCTTGGGAACGTGCGGCGCGGCGATCCGGGCTGGAGGCCGGACCGCTGGGCAGGGCGTGGGTGCATCGGGGCGCGCGCCGCTCGGCACCCGCCCCCGAACCGGGGCCCGCAAGGGCCCGGGCCGGGTGCGAAAGGGCACCGGGGCGGGCGTCGGAGGGGGCAAGTTGGCGTGGACGTGGGGGCTTGCAGCCCTTGCGGGGGAGGGTGACCGTTGGAACCCTTTTCGAGGGTGGTCGGGGCCCGGAGGTGCTGCCGTCACTCTTGCCGTCGCGACAAACGCCGGATTATACCGGCGCTCGCCCCAATCCCGCAGGCTGGCGGGGCCGGCTCAGGCCGCGGTCGATGAGCTCCGGGCCGCCTTCAGCTCCGCGATGCGCGCGAGGATCTCGCGGTAGCGCGCCAGCTCCTCGGGGCCGGGCGATCCCGCCACGATGGCCTCGGCCTCCTGGCGCAGCAGCGTCTGCCACAGCAGGCCCAGGCAATGCCGCAGCGCCTCGAAGCTGTGCTGCTCGTCGCCGAGGCCGGCGCGCACCCAGGCGCGCGCGCGCTCGGCCCAGCGCTCGGCCGCCAGGGCTTCGCTCAGGTGCGCCCAGGTCTGCGGCCCGTGCTCCACCACCTGCGTTTCCAGCCAGCGGACGACGTCGCCGTAGGGCGGGTCGAGCTCGTGCAGCAGCTGCTGGTCGTCGGGCGGCAGGCGCTCCCACCAGTCGCTGTGCTGCAGCAGCAGGCGCAGGGCCACGTCGGCCGGCCCCGCCGGCGCCACGCGCAGCGCGCCGGGGCGCAGCAGCCGCACGGGGCCGCTGCGCTCGCCCGCCGGGCGTGCCGCGGCCGGGCGCCCGGTGCCCCACAGCTGGGCCAGGTCGGCTGCCTCCAGGCGCGCCTGCGTCGCCAGCTCGGGCAGCAGCTGGCGCTTCAGCGCGCCATCGGGCAGCGCCTGCCACAGCGGCCGGGCCTGCGCCAGCATGCGCGAGCGCCCCTCGGCGCTGGCGAGGTCGCAGCCCTCGGCGGCTTGGGCCAGCAGCTGGCGCGACAGCGGCACGGCGTCGGCCAGCGCGCGCTCGAAGGCCTCGGCCCCGAGCTCGCGCACGTAGCTGTCGGGGTCGTGCTCGGGGGGCAGGAACAGGAAGCGCACGCTGCGCAGGTCGGTCGCGTGCGGCAGCGCGGCTTCCAGGGCGCGCGCGGCGGCACGGCGGCCGGCGGGATCGCCGTCGAAGGCGAAGACCACGTGATCGGTGAAGCGGAACAGCTTCTGCACGTGGTCGGCGGTGCAGGCCGTGCCCAGCGTGGCGACCGCGTTGCCGAAGCCCGACTGCGCCAGCGCCACCACGTCCATGTAGCCCTCGACGACGAGCACGCAGCCCTTGTCGCGCAGGGCCTGCCTCGCCTCGAACAGGCCATACAGCTCGCGGCCCTTGCTGAACACCGGCGTCTCCGGCGAGTTCATGTACTTCGGGCGGCTGTCGTCGAGCACGCGGCCGCCGAAGCCGATGACCTGCCCGTCGGTGCCGCGGATGGGGAACATCACGCGGTGGCGGAACCAGTCGTAGCGACCGCGGTCGGGCGCGTCGGGCGACGGCTCGCCCTCGCCCTCGCCCGAGGCCTCGCGCTGCCGCACCAGGCCCGCCTCCTCGAGCAGCGGGTCGTCGTAGCTCGGGAACACCCCGGCCAGCGTCTTCCAGCCCGGGGGGGCGTAGCCCAGGCCGAAGCGGGCCGCGATGGCCCCGGTCAGGCCGCGTCGCTTGAGGTAGTCGATGGCCTGCGGGCTGCCCTTGAGCTGCGCCCGGTAGAAGGCCGCGGCGCGCTCCAGCACCTCGGTGATGGACAGGCGGCGCTGGCGCAGCGTGTCGCGGCGCTCGCGCTCCTCGGGGCTGACCTGCTCCTCCGGCACGCTCAGGCCGACGCGGCCGGCCAAGTCGCGCACGGCCTCGACGAAGCTCATCCCCAGGTGCTCGGTCAGGAAGCGGATGGCGTCGCCGCCCGCGCCACAGCCGAAGCAGTAGTAGAACTGCTTGGCCGGCACCACCGAGAAACTCGGCGACTTCTCGCCGTGGAAGGGGCACAGGCCCATCCAGCTGCTGCCGCTGCGCTTGAGCTCGACGTGCGGACTGACCACGTCGACGATGTCGACGCGCGACAGCAGCTCCTGCAGGAAGCCCGGCGGGATCACCGCCCCAGCCTGCCCACGCCCGGGTCGACGACCGGCTTGCCCGGCGCCGGCGCGATCGCGAACACGCCGCGGTACTGCTGGATCCAGTCGCCGACCTGCGCCGCCTGCATCGGGGCGGCGATGCCGTTGCCCTGGCCCAGGGCGCAGCCCATGTCGAGCAGCGCGCGGGCCTGTGCCGGGCTCTCGACGCCCTCGGCCACCACCGTGCAGCCGAAGGTGCCGGCCAGGCCGATGACGCCCTCGACGATGGCGCGGTCCTGCGGGTCGTCGAGCATCTGGTGGACGAAGCTGCGGTCGATCTTGAGCACGTCCACCGGCAGCCGCTTCAGGTAGGTGAGCGTGGAGTAGCCGGTGCCGAAGTCGTCGAGCGCGAAGCGCACGCCCAGCGTGCGGCAGCGCGCCAGCAGCGCCGACGTGGCCTCGATGTCGGCGTGGGCCGCGCTCTCGGTGATCTCGATCTCCAGCCACGAGGCCAGGGGCTGGGCGTGGCGCGCCAGCAGCTCGGCCAGGCGCTGCGAGAAGTCGGGCTCCTGCAGGTGACGCGCCGAGACGTTGACGCTGACCGAGAACTCCAGCCCCTTGCGCCGCCACGAGCTGAGGTGGTCCAGCGCCTGCGCGATGACCCAGTCGCCGATGCGGCTGGACAGGCCGGTGTGCTCGATCAGCGGCAGGAACTGCGAGGGCGCGATCAGGCCCTGGCTCGGGTGGTCCCAGCGCAGCAGCGCCTCGAAGCCGTGCACGCGGCCGCTGCGCATGTCCACCTTGGGCTGGTAGTGCAGCACCAGCTCCTGCTGGTCCAGCGCCTCCTGGATGCGGCCGATGGCCAGCGCCCGCTCCTCGGTGCGGCGGCGCTGCTCGGGGTCGAAGAACTCGTAGCCGTTGCGGCCGCGCTGCTTGGCGCCGTACATCGCGTGGTCGGCGTGGCGCAGCAGGGTGTCGGCGTCGCTGCGGTCGATCGGGTAGATGGTCAGGCCCATGCTGGCCGTGACCTGCACCGGGTCCTGTGCGGGGTCCACGACGTAGGGTTGCGACACGACGCGCAGCACGCGCTCCACCGCCAGCCGGGCCTCCTCCAGCGTGCCGGCGCGCAGCAGCAGCACGAACTCGTCGCCACCCAGGCGCGCGGCGCTGTCGCTCCACTGCTCGCGGCTGCGCAGCGCGCTGCGCAGGCGCCCGGCCAGCTCGACGAGCAGGCGGTCGCCGGCCTCGTGGCCGAAGCGGTCGTTGACGGGCTTGAAGCGGTCGAGGTCGAGGTAGCACACCAGCAGCAGGCAGCCGTCGCGGTCGGCGGCGCGCATGGCGTCGTCGAGCAATTCCGAGAGCCGCGCGCGGTTGGGCAGCCGCGTGAGTTCGTCCGAGTGGGCCTGGCGCTGCAGCTGCTCGCGCTGCGCGCTCTGCTCGGTGGTGTCGCTGATGACGAGCACGTGGTAGCGCAGCTCGCCCGCCGGCCCGAGCACGGTGGACACGGTGGCCTGCAGCGTGCACTCGGTGCCGTCGCGCCGTCGCTCCAGCAGCTCGCCGCGCCAGCGCCCGTGGTCGCGCAGGCCGGCCCACATGGCGGCGCGCTGCTGCCGGGCCACCGGGTCGGCCGGCGCCGGGCGCAGCAGCGAGGGCACGGTGCCCAGCACCTCCTCGCGGCTGACGCCCAGGATCTCGCCGTAGGCAGGGTTGACGTCGAGCGCGCGCAGCTCGGGGTCGGTGATGAGCAGGCCCTCGTGCAGGTGCTGGAACAGGCTCACGCTCATGAGCTGGCGTTCCTGCGCCTGGCGCTTGTCGTGCACGTCGGCCAGCGTGGCCATCAGGCGCAGCGGCCGCCCGGCGCCGTCGCGCTCCACCACCAGCAGCGTGGCCTCGAGCCAGCGCCACTCGCCGTCGGACTCCTGGCGCAGCTCCAGCTGGCGCCGGCCGGCGTGCCCCGTGCCGACGGAGGTGATGGCCTCGAGCAACTGCGGCCGGTCTTCGGGCAGCACCTGCTGCAGCCAGGCGTCGACGTTCCAGCGGCGCTCGGTGTGGCCGGTGAGCGTGCGCCAGGCCACCGAGGCGAAGCCGTCGGGGCGGTCGAGCAGCCAGTCGGCCACCCCCAGCCGCGAGCCGTCGAGCGCCCACTCCCAGCGCTGCGAGCGGCCCCGCCACTCGACATGCGCGGCGTGGGCGATGAGCAGCAGTGCGAGCGCCGAACCCACCCAGGCCGCGATGGCGGCCTGCAGGCCGCCGGCGCCGCCCCACGGCGCCAGGCCCTTGGCGGCCGATCCGGCCACCAGCAGCGAGGCCAGCAGCAGGAAGCTCGAGCCCATGGCCAGCCGCCCGTGCATGGCCAGCGCGGCGACCAGCACGTGCGGCAGGAACAGCGCCACCGCGCCCCAGCCCGTGCGCTCGCCCGCCGTGACCCACAGCAGCAGCAGCACGGCCACCGCCGCCACGCCCGACAGCGCGGGCCCCATCCAGCCCGGGGCGCGGTCTGACGCGGGCTGCAGCGCGTGCATCACGCCGCGGTCGAAGCTCAGCACCGCCGTGGCGGTGGCCAGCATGCCCAGGCCCAGCACCACCCAGCCGACGCCGAGGGCGTCGAGGGCAGCCTGCTCGGCGGCGGCCGGCAGCCAGCCGGCCAGGCCCAGCGTGGCCGGAACCGCCGCCCCCACCGCCACCCCCAGCACCAGCACGGCGACGTCGACCCCGCGCTCCAGGCGGGGGTCGAAGTCCAGCCGCTGCATCAGCGCGTGCGCCAGCAGGGCCGCCAGGCCCATGGCCAGCGCGCCCAGCACGGCGGTGAGCGGCCCCAGGCCGACGGCCAGCAGGGCCACGGCCGTGCCGACCATGGCGCCCACCAGCACCGCCGGGCCCCAGCGCGTGAGTGCTGCCAGGGCCAGGCCGGCCGGCAACGCGAGGGCGCCCCAGGGCTTGAGGGCCACGCTGAGCGAACCCGCGTACGAGAGCAGCAGGGCCGCCAGCCCGATGCTCAGCGCCGACAAGGCGGCGGCCAGCGATGGGTTCACCCGCGGCGGCCTCGGATCCGGCCGCTGCGGCGGCGGCTGGAACGGGGCTGCCGGGATGTCCATGCCGGGGCGGGGCCTGGGCCTAGACCGCGAAGTCCGAAAGGCTGCGGCCGCTGGCCAGCGCCGCCTTCAGCCAGTTGGGCTGCAGGCCACGGCCCGACCAGGTCTGGCCCGTCTCGGGGTGGCGGTACTTCGGCGCCACCTTGGCCGCAGGGCCCGCCGCAGCGGCCCCGCGCGGGCCGCGCAGCGACTGCGGGCGGGCTCCGCTGCCGACGTCGGCCAGCGTCAGGCCGTGCTGCGCCATCAGCTGGCGCACCTGCGCGATGGCCTGCTCGCGCTCGGCGCGCGACTGCTCGGCGATGCGGCGTTCGAGTTCGGCCTTCTGGGCCAGCAGTTCGGCAAGCGTGGTCATGGGGCGCACCTCAGGCCGCCGGGGGCACGTAGCCCACCGGCTTGTCGGCCCCGCCGCCGAAGAAGAACTGCTCCATCTGCCGCGCCAGGTACTGCCGTGCGCGGGCGTCGGCCAGGTTGAGGCGGTTCTCGTTGACGAGCATGGTCTGGTGCTTCTTCCAGAGCTCGAAGGCCTCCTGGCTGACGTTGTCGTAGATGCGCTTGCCGAGCTCGCCCGGGTAGGGCGGGAAGGCGACGCCGGGCGCCTCCTTCTTCAGGTACACGCACTGAACCATCCGTGCCATCGTGTTGCGTCCTCAGTTGAGTTTCTTGACCAGCACCTGCGAGCGCCGGTCCCAGTTGTACTTGCGCTTGCGTGCCTCGGGCAGCCAGTCGGGGTCGACGGACGCGAAGCCGCGCTTGATGAACCAGTGCATCGTGCGCGTGGTCAGCACGAAGATGCTCTGCAGCCCGGCGGCCCTGGCGCGCTGCTCGATGCGCTTGAGCAGCCGCTCGCCGTCACCCTGCCCCTGGCTGAGCGGGCTGACGGTGAGCGCGGCCATCTCGCCGGTGCGGGCCTCGGGGTAGGGGTACAGGGCCGCGCAGCCGAAGATGATGCCGTCGTGCTCGACCACGCTGTAGTAGGCGACGTCGCGCTCGATCTCGTGGCGGTCGCGGCGCACCAGGGTGCCGTCCTTCTCAAAGGGCTCGATCAGCTGGATGATGCCGCCGACGTCGTCGGCGGTGGCCTCGCGCAGGCTCTCGAGCTTCTCGTCGACGACCATGGTCCCGACACCGTCGTGCGTGAACACCTCCAGCAGCAGCGCGCCGTCGGTGGCGAAGGGCAGGATGTGGCTGCGCTCGACGCCGCCCTCGCAGGCCTTGACGCAGTGCTGCAGGTAGAACGCCGGGTCGGCGGGCTGGGCCGGCGGCGGCAGCGCGGCGAGCGCGCGGCGCGCGTCGGCCAGGGCCAGCTCGGTGTCGATGGCGTCCTCGCCGTCGTCGGCCGGCCGCCCCTGCGTGATGCTCTCGCGCAGGCCCGGCACCTCGGTCATGAACACCAGCTTGTCGGCCTGCAGCGCAATGGCCGTGCTGGTGGCCACGTCTTCCATGGTGAGGTTGAAGGCCTCGCCGGTGGGCGAGAAGCCGAAGGGGCTGAGCAGCACGATGGCCCCGCCGTCGATGGCACGGCGGATGGCCACCGAGTCGACCCGGCGCACCAGGCCGCTGTGCATGAAGTCGATGCCGTCGACGATGCCCACCGGGCGCGCGGTGAGGAAGTTGCCGGACACCACGCGCACCGTGCTGTTGGCCATCGGCGTGTTGGGCAGGCCCTGGCTGAAGGCGGCCTCGATCTCGAAGCGCAGCTGACCGGCGGCCTCCTGGGCGGCGTCCAGCGCCACGGGATCGGTGATGCGCACGCCGCGGTGGTAGCGGCTGACGTGGCCCTTGAGCGCGAGCTGCTCGTTGACCTGCGGGCGGAAACCGTGCACCAGCACCAGCTTCAGCCCCATGGCGTGGAGGATGGCGAGGTCCTGCGCGAACACCGTGAGCTTGCCGGCGGCGATGGCCTCGCCCGCCAGGCCGACGACGAAGGTCTTGCCGCGGTAGGCGTGGATGTACGGCGCCACGGCCCGGAACCAGGGCACGAACGTGTGGGGGAAGACGAGGCTCATGGAGGCGGACGCAGACAGCGGATGATTGTGCCGCAGCAGGCGTTGACAGCAGGGCTGCGCGGGGGCAGCATCCCCCTGCGTCGGTGGCTTCAGGAGCTTGGCGATGGACCCCTACAAGACCCACGGTGCGTTCAGCTGGAACGAACTGGCCACGACCGACCCCGAGGCCGCCGGTCGCTTCTACGGCGCGCTGTTCGGCTGGGCCATCCGGAACGTGGACATGGGCACGGGCCCGTACCACGTTGCCAGCATCGGCGACGCGCAGGTGGGCGGCATCATGGGCCTGCCGCCCGGTGCCGGGCCGATGCCGCCGGCCTGGGGCTGCTACATCACGGTCGACAGCGTCGAGGACACGATGGCGCAGTGCGCGGCACTCGGCGGCAAGACGCTGATGCCGCCGATGGACGTGCCCGGCGTCGGCCGCATGGCCGTGCTGCAGGATCCCCAGGGCGCCGTCTTCAGCGTGATGGCCTACGCGGGCTGACGCGGCGCCGGCCGCGGGGCGGGCTGGCGATAATCCGCGCCCCGTGAACACCCCTCCCGGCCGCCGGGCCCGCGCTGCCGTGCCGCCCGCCCCGGCCGCCGCCGCCCGCCCGGTCCCCCCGATCACCTTCCCCGAGTCGCTGCCGGTTTCCGGCCGGCGCGACGAGATCGCGCGCGCGATCCGCGAGCACCCGGTGGTCATCGTCTGCGGCGAGACCGGCTCGGGCAAGACCACGCAGTTGCCCAAGATCTGCCTGCAACTCGGCCGCGGCCTGGGCGCCGGCGGCCGCGGGCTGATCGGCCACACGCAGCCGCGGCGCATCGCGGCCAGCAGCGTGGCCAAGCGCATCGCGGAGGAGCTGGGTTCGCCGCTGGGCGAGGTGGTGGGCTACAAGGTGCGCTTCCAGGACCGGCTGCAGCCCGGCGCCAGCGTCAAGCTGATGACCGACGGCATCCTCCTTGCCGAGACCGAGGGCGACCCGCTGCTGAAGGCCTACGACACGCTGATCATCGACGAGGCCCACGAACGCAGCCTGAACATCGACTTCCTGCTCGGCTATCTCAAGGAGGTGCTCGCGCGGCGTCCCGACCTGAAGCTGATCGTCACGTCGGCCACCATCGACGCCGAGCGCTTTGCCAAACACTTCGCCAGCCGGCACGGGCCGGCGCCGGTGATCCAGGTCTCGGGGCGCCTGTTCCCTGTGGAGCAGCGCTGGCGCCCCTTTGAGGAAAGCCGCGAGCGCGACCTGAACGACGCCATCGCCGACGCGGTGGACGAGCTCTGGGCCGGCGGCCAGCGCGGCGACATCCTCGTCTTCCTGCCCGGCGAGCGCGAGATCCGCGAGGCCGCCGACCACCTGCGCCGGCACCTGGCGCAGGCGCAGAAGGGCGGGCCGCCGGCGGAGATCCTGCCCCTGTTCGCGCGACTGAGCCAGGCCGAGCAGGATCGCGTCTTCGTGGCCGGCAACGGCCGCCGCATCGTGCTGGCCACCAACGTGGCCGAGACCTCGCTGACGGTGCCCGGCATCCGCTTCGTCATCGACAGCGGGCTGGCGCGCGTCAAGCGCTACAGCTTCCGCAACAAGGTCGAGCAGCTGCAGGTCGAGCCCATCAGCCAGGCCGCGGCCGCGCAGCGTGCCGGCCGCTGCGGGCGCGTGGCCGACGGCGTCTGCATCCGGCTGTACGACGAGGCCGGCTTCGTCGGGCGGCCGCGCTTCACCGACCCCGAGATCCTGCGCTCCAGCCTGGCGGGCGTGATCCTGCGCATGAAGTCGCTGCACCTGGGGGTGGTGGAGGACTTCCCCTTCGTCGAGCCGCCGCCGCGAAAGGCCATCGCCGACGGCTACGCGCTGCTGGCCGAGCTGGGCGCCGTGGACGAGGCCAACGAGCTGACGGCCACGGGCCGCGAGCTGGCCCGGCTGCCGCTGGACCCGCGGGTGGGCCGCATGATCCTGGAGGCCCGCGACCGCCAGGCGCTGACGGAGGTGCTGGTGATCGCCGCGGGGCTGTCGGGCCAGGACGTGCGCGACCGCCCGCAGGAGCAACAGCAGGCCGCCGACCAGAAGCACCAGCCCTTCGACGACGAGCGCTCGGAGTTCATGGGCACGCTCAAGCTCTGGAATTGGGTGGAGGAGGGGCGCGGGCGGAGCGGGGAGGAGCCGGCCGTCCCAGCGGACGGCCGGACCCGCGGAGCCGGCCCGGCCCACCAGCCGGGCCGAGGGGGTGGCACGCAGGCCGTCCACAAGCTCACCAACCGCCAGCAGGAGCAGCGGCTGCGCGAGCACTTCATCAGCCCGCGCCGCGTGCGCGAGTGGCGCGACATCCACAGCCAGCTGCACACCGTGGTGGCCGAACAGGGCTGGCGCCTGAACACGCTGCCGGCCAGCTACGAGCAGATCCACCTGTCGCTGCTGGCGGGCCTGCTGGGCAACGTGGGCTGCAAGGTCGACGACGAGGAGAGCTACCTGGGTGCGCGGGGCATCAAGTTCTGGCGGCACCCGGGGGCCAACCTCAGCAAGAAGCCCGGCCGCTGGCTGATGGCCGCGGAGCTGGTGGAGACCACCCGGCTGTATGGGCGCGGGCTGGCGGCCATCGAGCCGACCTGGATCCCGCCGCTGGCCGGCCACCTGTTGAAGAAGCAGCTGCTGGAGCCGCACTGGGAGAAGAAGGCCGCCGAGGTGGTGGCGCTGGAGCGCGCCACGCTCTACGGCATCGTCGTCTACAGCAACCGGCGCGTGGCCTACGCGACGCTGGACGCCCAGGGCGCGCGCGCGATCTTCATCCGCGAGGCGCTGGTGGAGGGCCTGCGCGAGGACACCTTCGATGCCGTGTGGGAGAGGAAGCTGCCCTTCCTGGCGCACAACCGCCGGGTCGTGCGCCAGGTGCAGGAGCTGGAGCACAAGGCGCGCCGGCAGGACGTGCTGGTGGACGACGAGCTGATCGCCGCCTTCTACGAGCAGCAGCTGCCCGCCGACGTGGTGGGCGGCAGCAGCCTGGAGAAGTGGTATCGCGAGGAGGTGAAGCGCCAGCCGCGCCTGCTGCAGCTCACGCGCGACGAGCTGATGCGCCACGAGGCCGCGGGCATCACCACCGACGCGTTCCCGAAGACGCTGCGGCTGGGTGGCGTGGACTGCGCCGCCAGCTACCTGCACGAGCCGGGCGACCCCAAGGACGGCCTGACCGTGACGGTGCCGATCTACGCGCTGAACCCGGTGAGCGAGGAGCGTTGCGAGTGGCTGGTGCCGGGCATGCTGCACGCCAAGGTGCTGGCGCTGTGCAAGACGCTGCACCAGCGCCCGCGCTCGCGCCTGGTGCCGCTGCCGGACTTCGCGGCCGAGTTCTGCGAGACCGCGCCCTTTGCGCAGGGCAGCCTGCTGGAGGCGCTGCTCAAGGCCGTGCGCGAGCGCACGCAGCTGGCGGTGCAGCGCAACGACTTCAAGCTCGAGCAGCTGCCGCCGCACCACTTCATGCACCTGCGCGTGGTCGACGAGCACGGCCGGCAGCTCGGCGCCGGCCGCGACATCGCGGCGCTGAAGGCCGAGCTGGGCGGGCAGGCGCGCAACGCCTTCCAGGCCCTGGCGGCGCTCAAGGTGGCCGCTCCCGCCGTGCCGGCGGCCAGCCCCCCGGCGCCTGCGCCGGCCGGCCGCGGCGTGCAGGCGGTGATCGCCGTGCCGCCGCCGGCCC
>CAIKLM010000071.1 GCA_903828235.1 uncultured beta proteobacterium
GGGGAATGCGCGATTCCCTTTGGCACCGATCTGCCCTAAAGCTGCCCCATGCGATCCCTTCCCCTGTGGACCAGCCCCCAATTCGACCGGACACTCGGCGGTGCTCAGAGAAGGTTGGAACCCGGTCTCCATCGCTCCACCATGATCGGGGCTTCATCACCGCGGCTGGGCACCTCGCCCGCAGACTACGTCGCCCTCGCGTCATTTCCCGCCAGCCAAAGCCGTTTCGTCGCATCACCGCGGTGCCACGCTGGATAGGGTGCTAAATCCCCCATGCCCAGCCAGGGTCCATGGAGATGCTCATGCCTCGAAGCCGTTTCCGTCCGCTCCTACCTGCCCTCGCCCTTGGCGTCACGTTGGTGCTCGGCTTCGCCTCCGCAGCCGTCGCGCAGACCGGTGTCGCGCAAATCGAGGCCGATGGGATGCCGCTGCGCCTCGTCTATCCCACCGCCGCCACCGCGCGGCCAGTGGCGTCCGGCCCCTTCACCCTGTCCGTCGCGCCCGCTGCTCCGCCCCTCCCGGGACCCCGGCGCGTGGTTCTCATGTCGCACGGCACGGGCGGCAACCCGCTCGCCGAGCACGCCCTCGCCGCGCGCCTCGCAGCGGCGGGCTTCGTCGTGGCACAGCTTCTGCACCGCGGTGACAACAACGCCGATGTCACCGCCGCGGGACCGGAATCCTGGCGCCACCGCCCGCGGGAGGCGAGCGCCGCGCTGGACGCCCTGGCCGCGCACCCCGACTGGGGGCCGCGGCTGCGGCTCGACCGGGTGGGCGTGCACGGCACGTCCGCCGGCGCCATCACCGCGATGACGCTCGTCGGCGCCGAGTGGAGCCTGCGCGACCTCATCCGCCACTGCCTCGCCGCGGGGGAGGCCGATCTCGGCTTCTGCTACAATGGGCTGCCGGACGAGGCCGCGCGCGCCGCCCGCCGCGCGCGCTTCGAATCCGCCCGCAACGTGCCGGACTTGCTGCTGGGGCGGGAGAACAACGCCCGGCATGGCGGGCGCGATCCCCGCATCGCCGTCGTCGCCGTCTCGATCCCGGTCGGGGCGATCTTCCGCGCCGACAGCCTGACGCAGGTCGCCGTGCCCGTCGGCGTGGTGCGCGCGGAGGCGGATCGCCTCACGCCCAATGCCTTCCACGCCGACCGCCTTCTGCGGCATTGCGGCACCTGCACGCCGCTCGCCGTGATGGCCGGGGCAGGGCATATGGACGCCATGTCGCCCTGGCCCAGCAGCGTCGCGCAGGCGGTAGCGGAGCGGCACCCGGTGGGCGGCAGGTCCGAACCGGGCTTCGATCCTGCGGAGCGCGCGGCAGCGCAGGCGGCGATCGTTCAGCATTTCGTGCGTCACCTCGCGCCATGAGGCTGCGGACCTGGCTGCCGCCCGGCGCGGCGCGCGGCCTCGGGCGTCGGCTGCTGCTGACGGTCGCGCTGGCGCCGCCCACCGCCTGGCTGTCGCAAGCGGTGCTACCGGGCACCGCGGGCTATGGCACGGCGCTGACGCGCAGCCTGGCGATCAGCCTCTGTACCTGGGCGGCGGTGGATCTCGGACGTTTCCTGCTGCGGGGGCCGCTCGGCGCAGCACCGCCGCATTATTGGCCGCCGCCGCGCGGTGCGGCGCTGCTGCTCGGCCTCGGCCTGCCGGCCGGGGTGCTCGCCGGCATTGCGCTCGGCGACATGCTGGCCGGCCCGTCCACAGTGGCCGGCGGGGCGGGTGCCATCGCCGTGTTCGGGCTGGCGGTGGCCGGTGCCATGACTGCCGCCTTCTACCGCCGCGGCCGGCAGGAGGCGCTGGCCCGGCAGGTTGAGGCGGCACGGCTCGCCGCGCTCAAGGCGCAGCTCGATCCGCACATGCTGTTCAACACGCTCGCCACGCTGCGCGCGCTGATCGCAACCGACCCGCCACGCGCGACGGCGATGCTCGACCGCCTGGTGAGCTTCCTGCGCGCCACCCTCGGCGCGAGCCGCGCGGAGACACACAGCCTGGCCGCGGAACGCGCCTGGATCGAGGACTACCTCGCCCTGATGCAGATCCGGCTTGGCGCACGCCTCACGGCGCGATGGGACATCCCCACC
>CAIKLM010000072.1 GCA_903828235.1 uncultured beta proteobacterium
CGCCGCGCGCGTCGCCGGGCCGCGCGTGCCGGCGCGCCCGCGGCTCAGCGGCCGGCCAGCGCGGCCAGCAGCTTCGCGTGCACGCCGCCGAAGCCGCCGTTGCTCATGCACAGCACGTGGTCGCCGGCCCGGGCGTGGCGGGTGACGAGGGCCGCGAGCGCGTCCACGTCGTCGGCCACCAGCGCCCGCCCGCCCATGGGCTGCAAGGCCTCGCGCGCGCTCCAGCCGTAGTCGCCCTGCAGGCAGAACGCGAGGTCGGCCTCCTCCAGCGACCAGGGCAGCTGCGCCTTCATCGTGCCCAGCTTCATGGTGTTGCTGCGCGGCTCGAACACCGCCAGGATGCGCGAGCCCGGGCCCACCTTGCGGCGCAGGCCGTCGATCGTGGTGCGCATCGCCGTGGGGTGGTGCGCGAAGTCGTCGTAGACCTTCACGCCGCCGGCCTCGCCGCGCAATTCCAGACGGCGGCGCACGTTGCGGAACGTGGCCAGCGCGCGGCAGGCCTCGGCCGGCGCCACGCCCACGTGCTCGGCCGCGCCGATGGCGGCCAGCGCGTTGAGCTGGTTGTGCTCGCCGAGGAGATCCCAGTCCACGTGGCCGAGCTTGAGGCTGCCGCGCAGCACGTCGAAGCTGCCGGGCTCGCCGCGCGCGCACAGGCCGCCGGGCTCCTCGCGCCGGGTGCCAAAGCGCTGCACGCCGCTCCAGCAGCCGCGGGCCAGCACGCGGGCCAGGGCCTCGTCGCGCGCGTTGACGACGACGCGGCCGCTGGACGGCATGGTGCGCACCAGGTGGTGGAACTGCGTCTCGATGGCGGCCAGGTCGGGGAAGATGTCGGCGTGGTCGTGCTCGAGGTTGTTCAGCACCGCGGTGCGCGGCCGGTAGTGCACGAACTTGCTGCGCTTGTCGAACAGGGCCGTGTCGTACTCGTCGGCCTCGATGACGAACGGCGCGCCGGCATCGCCCAGCCGCGCGCTGACGCCGAAGTTCAGCGGCACGCCGCCCACCAGGAAGCCGGGCTTGCGGGCCTCGGGCAGGGCCTGCTCGAGGATCCACGCCAGCATCGCCGTGGTGGTGGTCTTGCCGTGCGTGCCGGCCACGGCCAGCACGTGCCGGCCGTGCAGCACGTGCTCGGCCAGCCACTGCGGGCCGCTGGTGTAGCGCGCGCCGGCGTCCAGCAGTGCCTCCGTCAGTGGCATGCCGCGCTTGACGACGTTGCCGACGACGAAGACGTCCGGCTGCAGCGCCATCTGCTCGGCGCCGTAGCCCTCGACCAGGTCGATGCCCAGCGCGCGCAGCTGCTCGCTCATCGGCGGGTACACGGCGGCGTCGCAGCCCGTCACGCGGTGGCCGGCCTCGCGCGCCAGCGCCGCCAGGCCGCCCATGAAGGTGCCGCAGATGCCCAGGACGTGGATGTGCATGCGGGGCATTCTAGGAGCGGGGTGCGCGGCCGCTCTGCTAGCGTGCGGTGATGTTCGACCGACTCGTGGGCCTGCCGTGGATCGCCGAGCACCCCGTCGCCTACCCGGCGCTGCAGGTGGTGCACGTCGTCGGCATCGCCCTGCTGCTGGGCAGCCTGGTGCTGCTGGAGCTGCGCGTCTGGGGCCTGGGGCGCGAGCTGCCGGTGGCGGCGCTGGCGCGGCTGGCGTTGCCGCTGTCGCTGCTGGGCTTCGGCCTGGCGGCGGGCAGCGGGCTGGCGATGTTCGCGGCGCACCCGGGCGAGCTGCTGGCCAACCGGCCTTTCGTCATCAAGCTCGGGCTGCTGATGCTCGCCGGCACCAACGCGGCGCTGTTCCACGCCCGCGGCGGGCTGCAGCGCGGCGATGCCGTGGCGCGGGCGCAGACCGCGCTGTCGCTGGGTCTTTGGCTCGGAGCCATCATCTGCGGCCGTTGGATCGCGTACGTCTGAAGGAGAGCGCCATGCACCGCCGAACCCTGCTCGTTGCCGCCCCTGCGCTGCTGGCGCTGCCTGCCCGGGCCCACCATGGCTGGAGCAGTTTCGACCAGGCGCGGCCCCTCTACCTGGAGGGCACGGCGCGCGACGTGCGCTGGCGCAACCCCCATGCCGAGCTCAAGCTGGAACTGCCGGCCGAGCCGAAGCTGCCCACCGACCTGGTCGCGCGCAGCCTGCCGCCGCAGAGCGCGCCGGTCGACGGCCCGGCGCTGCTGAAGGCGGCGCAGCTGCCCACGCGCAAGGACCGCGTCTGGGAGGTCGAGCTCGCGCCGCTGTCGCGCATGGGCGCCTGGCAGGTGCCCGAGATCAAGGCCGGCGACCGCGTGGCCGTGCTGGGCTTCACCTTCGCCGCCGAGAAGGGCGACGCGATCTTGCGCGCCGAGTACGTGTTCGTGGGCGGCCGGGCCTACGGGCTGCGCTCGTCGCCGGCCTGAGCGACCGGCCAGGGGTCACAGCGTCGCGAAGGCCTCGCGCGCGGCCGCCAGGGTGGCCTCGATCTCGGCCGGCGTGTGCGCCGCGCTCACGAAGCCGGCCTCGTAGAGCGCCGGGGCCAGATACACGCCGCGGTCGAGCATGGCGTGGAAGAAGCGGTTGAAGCGCTCCTTGTCGGTGGCCATCACGGTGCCGTAGTGCTGCGGCAGGGTGTCGGTGAAGAAGAAGCCGAACATCCCGCCCTCGCTGTCGACGACGAAGGGCACGCCGGCGGCGTCGGCGGCGGCCTTCAGGCCGTTCACCAGCGCGCGCGTGCTGTCGCCCAGCGCCTCGAAGAAGCCGGGGCGGCCGATCTCGCGCAGCGTCGCCAGCCCGCAGGCCGTGGCCACCGGGTTGCCGCTGAGCGTGCCGGCCTGGTAGACGGGCCCCAGCGGCGCCAGCCGGCCCATCACCGCGCGGCTGCCGCCGAAGGCCGCCAGCGGCATGCCGCCGCCGATGACCTTGCCGAAGACGAACAGGTCGGGCCTGAAGCCGGGCATCAGCTGCGCGTACACGCCCCAGGCGCCGCGCGCGCCGACGCGGAAGCCGGTCATCACCTCGTCGAACACCAGCATTGCGCCGTGCTTCGTGCACAGCTCGCGCAGGCGGGTCATGAACGGCACGCTGGCGCGCACGAAGTTCATGTTGCCGGCGATGGCCTCCAGCATCACGCAGGCGATGTCGTCGCCCCGGCGGGCGAAGGCCGCGTCGAGCTGCTCGAGGTTGTTGTACTCGAGCACCAGCGTGTGCTTGACCACGTCGTCTGGCACGCCCGCACTGGTGGGGAAGCCGAAGGTCGCCAGGCCCGAGCCGGCCTTGACCAGCAGCGCGTCGGCGTGGCCGTGGTAGCAGCCCTCGAACTTGACGATCAGGTTGCGGCCCGTGGCGCCGCGCGCCAGGCGCAGCGCGCTCATGCCGGCCTCGGTGCCGCTGGAGACCAGCCGCACCTGCTCGACGCCGCTGTCGGGGCCCAGGTGGGCGATGATGGCCTCGGCGAGCTCGATCTCGCGCTCGGTGGGCGCGCCGAAGCTGAAGCCGTCGGCCGCGGCCTTCTGCACCGCCTCGAGCACGGCCGGGTGGCCGTGGCCCAGGATCATGGGGCCCCAGGAGCCGATGTAGTCGACGTAGCGGCGGCCCTCGGCGTCGTGGATGAAGGGCCCCTGGGCGCGCGTGATGAAGCGCGGCGTGCCGCCGACGGCGCGGAAGGCGCGCACCGGCGAGTTGACGCCGCCGGGGATGACGCGCTGCGCGCGCTCGAACAGGGCCTGGTTGGTCTGGGGCATGGGCTGCGGCAGGAACTGCGGGTTCGGGGAAGGGGTGGCCCGGGCGATGGCCCGGGGTCAGTGCACGCGGCGCGGCGGCGATTTGGGCGGCGGGGCCTCGGGCTCGGGTTCGTCCTCGGCCCCAGGGCCGACGCTGCCGTCGCCGTCGTCCCCTTCCGGCGGCGGCAGGGCCCAGAAGAAGCGGTCGGGCACGACGTGGCCCATGCCCGGGCGGAAGCCGGCGTCCAGCGACTGGTCGAGGAAGTTCAGCGCCTCCGAGACGGCCGGCTGCAGTTCCACGCCCGTGGCCAGCAGGGCGGCCAGCGCGGCGCTGAGGGTGTCGCCGGCGCCCACGAAGCTGGTCTCGAAGCGCTCGAACTTCTCGCCGGCCAGCGCGCCCTGCGGCGAGGCCAGCACGTTGTCGATGTACTGCTCGGGCCCCTTGGAGGCCAGCGCCACGCCGGTGACGAGCACGTAGCGCGTGCCGTGCTCGGCGGCGGCGACCGCCAGCTCGCGCGCCGAAGGCGGGCGCTCGCTGTCCCACTCGGGCAGCAGGAAGTCCTGCAGCGTCTTGTGGTTGCCCACCAGCACCTCGGTGGCCGGCAGGATGAGCTCACGGAAGGCGTCGAGGTAGGGCTGGAGCTGGTCCTCGTCCATCCAGCCCAGGTTGGGCAGGTGGGTGACGAGCGGGATCTCGGTGTAGTCCGACAGCACCTCGGCCACGGCGCTGACGTTGTCGGCGCTGCCCAGGAAGCCCACCTTCCAGGCCGCGATGGTGACGTCCTCGAGGATGGTGCGCGCCTGCTCGACCACGACATCGGCGTCGATGTCGTGCTGATCGAAGATGTCGGCGGTGTCGCGCATCACGATGCTGGTCACGATGGGCAGCGCGTGCGCGCCCATCGCCGCGGCCGTGGCGACGTCGCTGGCCAGGCCGCTGGCGCCGCTGGGCTCGCTGGCGTTGAAGCACATCACGGCGGCCGGCGCCGGCGGCTCCAGGCCGGCGGATTCGGGGTCTTCGGCCGCGGCGGCGGCTGGGGATTCGGGGTTCATGGGGTGGGGCGTGGAGGACAGGGGAGCCGCCGCCCCGGCTGGGGGCCGAGGGCGACGCGGGGCTCGGGACGGGCCGGACCAAAACCTCCAGCAGATTCTGAGGAACGTCGTGCAGGCCCTCACGAATCCACGCTTTTCGCCGGATTCGCGTGGCTACAATACCTGTCCATTGTAGTGAGGTGACCAAGCCATCGTGAGCGAAGCGCGTACCTGGATGTGCCTGATCTGCGGCTGGATCTACAACGAGGCCGACGGCGATCCGGAACACGGCATTCCGCCCGGCACCGCCTGGGCCGACGTGTCCATGAACTGGACCTGTCCGGAATGCGGTGCCCGCAAGGAAGACTTCGAGATGGTTCAGATCTGATTCACCGCGCGCCCGCCTGTGCGGCGCGCAACGGCCCCACGAGGAGGACGGCGCTTGGACATGCAAGGGCCCGACGCGGGCGCAGCAGCGACGGTGGCACCTGCCGGTGCACGGGTGCTGGTCATCGACGACAGCAACACGATCCGGCGCAGCGCCGAGATCTTCCTGCGCCAGGGCGGCCACGAGGTCGTGCTGGCCGAAGACGGCTTCGACGCGCTGGCCAAGGTCAACGACCACGCGCCGGACCTCATCTTCTGCGACATCCTCATGCCGCGGCTCGATGGCTACCAGACCTGCGCCATCATCAAGCGCAACGAGCGCTTCGCCCACGTGCCGGTGATCATGCTGTCGAGCAAGGATGGCCTGTTCGACAAGGCGAGGGGCCGCATGGTCGGTTCACAGGACTACCTCACCAAGCCCTTCACGAAGGAACAGCTGCTGAAGGCGGTGGAGTCGCACCGCCCCGCCGCGGCCTGAACCCGCAACGCCGGAACCCCACCGCGATGGCCATCCAGAAGATCCTCATCGTCGACGACTCCAAGACGGAGCTGTTCCACCTCTCCGACATCCTGGGCAAGCGCGGCTACAGCGTGCGCACCGCCGAGAACGGCGAGGAGGCCATGCGCCGACTCGAGGAAGACAAGCCGCAGCTCATCCTGATGGACGTCGTGATGCCCGGCCAGAACGGCTTCCAGCTCACGCGCAGCATCACGCGCGACCCGCGCTTCTCCGACGTGCCGGTCATCATGTGCACCAGCAAGAACCAGGAGACCGACAAGGTGTGGGGCATGCGGCAGGGTGCGCGCGACTACATCGTCAAGCCGGTCAACCCCGACGAGCTGATCGCCAAGATCAAGGCTTTCGACTAGAGCGCCGATGGCCAACCGCGAAGCCCTGCGTGAACTTCAGAGCCGGCTCGCCGAGCGGCTGCAGGCCGCCCGCACCGAGACGCGGGCCGTCTCCTGGCTGGCGGTGGAGTGCGCCGGCGCCGGGCTGCTGGTGCCGTTGGCCACCGCCGGCGAGATCTTCCCGGCCGGCGCCCTGATGCCGGTGCCGCACACCCGGCCCTGGTTCCTGGGCGTGGCCAACCTGCGCGGCGGGCTGCATGGCGTGGTCGACCTGGCCGCCTTCCTGGGCCTGCGGCCGCCGCTGGCGCGCGACGCAGTGCGCGAGCAGGCCCGGTTGCTGGCCTTCAACCCCCGCCTGGGCTCGCATTGCGCGGTGCTGGTCGACCGCCTCGCCGGCCTGCGCAGCCGCCAGCAGCTGCAGCCCGACACCGATCCCGCCGAAGCTGCCCCGCGGCCCGAGTTCGCCGCCGGCGGCCGCTGGCGCGACGCCGACGGCCGCGTGTGGCAGGAGATTGACCTCGCGGCGCTGGCGCGCCACGAGCAGTTTCTGGCCATCGCGGCATGAGGGGCCCGACGCCACGGCCGCTCGCCATGACCCGTTTCCCCGAGCCCTCACACGAGCAATGAAGAGGACGCCATGAGCTTTCTGGATCGCATCAAGGGTGCCGGTCGCGCCAAGCCCGAGGCCGACACCCCGGAGCCGCCGGCGCCGTTCGACGAGCTGTCGCCGCCCGCTCCGGTCGAGGTGACGGTGCGGCTGGGCCAGGGCAACCCCGGTGACCGCGAAGGCAGGGACGGCAACTCCATCATCACCGAGGCCGCGCCGTCCGAGCTGGCCGCCGACTACGGCGAGCCGCGCGTCGCCGCCGCGCCCGAGGACGCCGAGGCCTTCAACACCGGGCTCCCCGTCGTGGGCACGTGGCCGCTGGAGCGGCAGCAGCGTGCCATGGTGTGGCTCTTCGGTGCCGGCCTCGCGGCGCTGCTGCTGGCGGCGCTGCTGGCCATCACCTCGGCCAACCGCAGCGCCAGCCAGGTGGCGGCCGCCGGCCAGGCGACCACGCAGTCGCAGCGGCTGGCCAAGTCGGTGTCGCAGGCCATCGTGGGCAGCGCCGCCGCCTTCCCCGAGGTGCGCGAGTCGGTCGACGTGCTCACCCGGACCGTGCGCAGCCTGGCCACCGGCGACGGCGATGTCGCCGCCGCGCCCGGCGGCCTGCAGGAGCAGATCTCGGCGCTGATGCCGCTGGTCGATCGCGCCGAGAAGAACGCCGCCATCGTGCTGAAGCAGCAGCAGACGCTGACGCAGGTGGGCGCGGCGCTGCGCACCATCAACCGCCAGAGCGGCGACCTGCTGGAGACCGCCGAGACCGTGAGCTCGCTGAAGCTGCAGGGCGGCGCGTCGGCCGCCGAGCTGTCGGCCGTCGGCCAGCTGGTCATGCTGACGCAGCGCATCGGCAAGAGCGCCAACGAGTTCCTCACCAGCGAGGGCGTCAGCGCCGAGGCCGTGTTCCTGCTCGGCAAGGACCTCAACTCGTTCAAGCAGATCGCCGAGGGCGTGCTGCAGGGCAATGCCGAGCTGCGCCTGCCCGGCACCCGCGACACGCAGACGCGTGAGCGGCTGCAGCAGCTGCTGGCCCAGTACGAGACCACGCGCAAGGAGGCCGGGGCCATCCTGACGAACCTGCAGGGCCTGGTCGCCGCGCGCGAGGCGCAGGGCGCCATCGTCGTCGACTCCGAGCCGCTGCGCCGCAGCCTCGACACGCTGCAACAGGGCCTGGCCGGGTCGGGCGGCTTCGGCGGCTGGCGGCTCCTGCTGGGCCTGTTGGCGCTGGCCGCCCTGGTGGCGGGTGCCATCGGGCTGCTGCGTCTGTTCGTGATCGACCAGACCGCCCGCGCCCGCGCCGCCGACCTGCAGCGCCAGGAGGCCGAGCGCCAGGAGCAGGAGGCCAAGCGCGTGAACGACGCCAACCAGGCGGCCATTCTGCGCCTCATGAACGAGCTGCAGACGGTGGCCGAGGGCGATCTGACCCAGCAGGCCACCGTGACCGAGGACATCACCGGCGCCATCGCCGACTCCGTGAACTACACGGTGGAGGAGCTGCGCACGCTGGTGGAGCAGGTGCAGACGACGGTGGGCCGGGTGACCGACACCACGGCCCAGGTCGAGGCGACCTCCATCGAGCTGCTGGGCGCTTCCACCGAGCAGCTGCGCGAGATCCGCGAGACCGGCGAGGAGGTGCTGCAGATGGCCGGCCGCATCAACGACGTGTCGGCCCAGGCGCAGGAAACCGCCGCGGTGGCGCGCCAGTCGCTGCAGGCCGCCGAGCAGGGGCTGGAGGCGGTGAACAACGCCATCGGCGGCATGAACTCCATCCGCGACCAGATCCAGGAGACCTCCAAGCGCATCAAGCGCCTGGGCGAGAGCTCGCAGGAGATCGGCGAAATCACCGAGCTGATCTCGGACATCACCGAGCAGACCAACGTGCTGGCCCTGAACGCCGCCATCCAGGCGGCGAGCGCGGGCGAGGCCGGCCGCGGCTTCAGCGTCGTGGCCGAGGAAGTGCAGCGGCTGGCCGAACGCTCGGCCGACGCGACGCGCCAGATCGCCGCGATCGTGCGCACCATCCAGACCGACACCCAGGACGCCGTGGGCGCCATGGAGCGCAGCACGCAGGGCGTGGTCGAGGGGGCGCGGCTGTCCGACGCCGCCGGCGCCGCGCTGGGCGACATCGACCGCGTGACGCGCGAACTGGCCGACCTCATCCAGCGCATCTCCGAAGAGGCGCTGAAGGAAGCCCGCCAGGCCAACGAGGTGGCGGCCAACATCCAGCACATCTTCGCGGTGACCGAGCAGACCTCCGAGGGCACGCGATCGACGGCGCAGATGGTGCGCGAGCTCTCGCGCACGGCCGAAGAGCTGAGGACGACGATCTCGCGCTTCAAGATCGCCTGACGCGAACGCCCGACGCCACCGCCACGGACCGCCGCCCATGCCAGACCCTCAAGACTCCGGCCCCATCGACCTCGACGCGGTGCCTGGCGATGACCTGAGCGCGCTGTCCTGGGTGCACGGCGAGCTGCGGCGGTCGCTCGAGAACGCCACCAAGGCGCTGCGTCGCTACCTCAAGGATGCCGAGGCCGCCGCCGGCGGCGACATCGACGCCGTCGACCCGGCGGTGCTGCGCCAGGCGCGCACGCAGCTGCACCAGGGCGTGGGTGCGCTCGAGCTCGTGGGCCTGCCGGCCGTGGCCACCGTGCTGCGCGCCGCCGAGAGCGCGGTGCAGCGCCTGGTGGCCAAGCCGGCGCTCATCGACGCCAAGGCGGTGGACGTCATCGAGCGCGTGGCCTTCGGCCTGCTCGACTACCTGTCGCGGCTGCTGGCGCGCAAGAGCGTCAGCCCGCTGATGCTGTTCCCGCAATACCGCGACGCGCTGCAGCTCGCCGGCGCCGACCGCATCCACCCGGCCGACCTCTGGCAGGCCGACTTCCAGTGGCGCGAGTTGCCGCAGGAGCCCTCGGTGAAGCCGCGCAGCGCCGACGACCAGGCGCGCGGCGTGATCGAGGCCCAGGTGCTGGCGCTGCTGCGGGACCCCGGCCGCCCGGCGGGGCGCATGAGCGATCTCTGCGCCGAGCTGGCCGCCGGTGCGCGCGCCCGGGCCCGGCTCCAGGAAGCCACGCTGTGGCAGCTGGCCGCGGCCGTGTTCGAGGCCCAGGCCGGCGGCCTGCTGACGGCCGACGTCTACAGCAAGCGCATGGCCTCGCGGCTGCTGGCGCAGCTGCGCGCCAGCGCCACGGGCGGGGCCACGGCGCCGTCCGACCGGCTGGCGCAGGACCTGCTTTTCTTCTGCGCCCGCGCCCGCGAGCCCGAGCCCGGCCGAGTGCCGCGCCTGGCCGCCGTCCGCCAGGCCTGGCGCCTGGGCAGCGGCGCGGCCGCCGTCGCGCTGGACTACGAGCAGACCCGCCTGGGCCGCTTCGATCCGGCCCTGATCGTGCAGGCACGCAAGCGCGTGGCCGCCGCAAAGGACGCCTGGTCGGCCGTGGCCGCCGGCGAGCTGCACCGGCTGCAGCCGCTGGTCGACCAGATGCACCTGGTGGGCGAGTCGCTGCAGAAGCTGTTCCCGGCCGGCGAGGTGCTGGCCCGCACGCTCGAGGCCACCGCCGCGCAGGTGGTGACCGCCGCGGCGCCGCCACCCGCGGGGCTGGCCATGGAAGTGGCGACCGCGACCCTGTTCCTGGACGCCTCGCTGGAGGACGGCGAGCTCGACCAGCCCGACCTGCCCGAGCGGCTCGTGCACCTGGCCGGCCGCATCGACGCCGTGCGCAACGGCGCCGAGCCGCGGCCGCTGGAGGTGTGGATGGAGACGCTGTACCGCCGCGTCTCCGACCGCCAGACCATGGGCAGCGTGGTGGCCGAGTTGCGCGCCAGCCTGTCCGAGGTCGAGAAGCACATCGACCAGTATTTCCGCAACCCGTCCGAGCGCTCGGTGCTCATCCCGGTGCCGGCGCAGCTTGGCGCCATGCGCGGCGTACTGTCGGTGCTGGGCATGGACCAGGCCTCGCAGGCCGCGCTGCACATGCGCGACATGGTCGACCAGCTCGCGCAGACCGAGGTCGACGCGCAGCGCGCCATCCAGGCGGGCACCTTCGACCGCCTGGCCGACAACCTCGGCGCGCTGAGCTTCCTGATCGACATGCTCAGCGTGCAGCCGCAGCTGGCCAAGAGCCTGTTCCGCTTCGACGCCGCCAGCGGCAGCCTGACCGCGGTGATGGGCCGCACCGAGCGGGTGCCGGCCTTCGGCACGCCTGGCGAGCAGACCCTGCCGATGCCCATGGCGCCCGACACCGCCGCCGTGCCGCTGGTGGACCAGGTGCAGGCCCTGGCCCGCGCCGCCGCCAACCCCGGCGTGGCCGACGGCGAACTGGCGCGCGAGGCCGACCGCCTGGCCCAGGTCGCCACCGCGGCCGACCAGCTCGAGCTGGCGCAGCTGCTGGGCGCGGCCCACCGCGGCCTGGCCAACGGCAACGACGCGGCCACGCGGGCGCAGATGCGCGGCGAACTGGCCGAGATCGCAGGCCTGGCCGCCCCGCAGCGGCCCGAGCCACCGCCGCCCTCGGCCCCGGTGCCGCCGCCCAGGCCCGCCCCTGCGGGCGGCACCGGCCTCGAAGAAGACGCCGAGATGCGCGAGATCTTCGTCGAGGAGGCGCGCGAGGTCGTGGCCGATGCCCGCGCCGCCGTCGAGCGCCTGGCGGCCACCCCCGACAGCCTGCCCGACATGACGACGGTGCGTCGCGCCTTCCACACGTTGAAGGGCAGCTCGCGCATGATCGGCCTGAAGGACTTCGGCGAAGCCGCCTGGTCCTGCGAGCAGCTGTTCAATGCCCGGCTGGCGACCGACCCGCGCATGGACGACCCGTTGCGGGAGCTCAGCGCCCAGGCCCTGGTCTACCTCGGCGACTGGGTCGAGGCGATCGCCGGCGGCACGCCGCGGGGCCACGAGAGCGCGGCCGTGGCGCAGGCAGCCGACGCGCTGCGCCTGGAGGGCCGGCAGATCCCGGTGGCGCCGCTGCCGCCCGCGGCCGAGCCCGCGCCGTCGGACGCGGAAGTGCCCGACGAGGCCGCGCTGCGGGTGGACGTGGCCGGGGTGGTGGATGCGGCGGAGCCGGCCCCGGCGCCCCTGCCCGAGCCGGAACCTGCCGTCGAGGTCGCCGAGGTCGTCGACCTTCCGCCGTTCGACGAGGCCTTCCCCTTGGAGGCGACCGTTGGCCGGCCGGCGGAGGACACGCCGCCGCCCGAACCGTTCGCGGACATCAACCTCGGCGAGCTCACTCTCCCCGAATTCAGCCTGACCAACACACCACAGGAGCGCACGCAGCTGCTGCCGCCCTCGGTGCCGTCACCCCCTGACGGCCCGACGATCGTGCTGCCCGTCAGCGAGCGCGAGTCGCCACCGTCGGCGCTGCTGCACGGCGGGCTCGGCTCGGTTTCGGTGGGCGAGGATCCCGACGCGGCTGTCCCGCCGCCCGCCGACGCCGGCGCCGACTTCGAGCTTCGCCTCGAAGCCCCGGTGCCCGCGAGCGCCGAGGCGCCGCCCCTGGTGAAGCGCGTGCCCGACCTGCCCTTGGCCGGCGACCTCGAGTTCCGGTTCGATGAGCCGGAGGCCACGGCCGAGCTGCTGCCCGAGGTGGCCGACCTGGCGGCCGACGAAGCCTTGTCCGACCTGCCGCTGGACGCGCCCGCAGCGGCCGTGGAGGCTACGCTGCCCCTGTCGCCCGGCGAAGGCGTCGAGGCGCTGGAGATCGACCTCGCCGCGCTCGACGGCTTCGAGCTGCCCGCGGCCGAAGGCGTGGTGGCGGATGAACCGGAGGTCACGTCCGAACCCTTCGCGGAGGCCGTGGTGGAAGGGGCGATCGAGCCCGAGCCCGAGCCCGAGCCCGAGCCGGCGAGCGAGGTCGCGGCGGCCGACGACGAGCAGGTCAAGCGCATCGGCGACCTGCGCATCCCGATCCCGCTGTTCAACATCTACCTCAACGAGGCCGACGAGCTCTCGCGGCGCCTCGTCAACGAGCTGGCGGAGTGGTCGCTCGAGGCGCCCTCGCAGCCGGTGTCCGACACCGCCGTGGCGCTGGCGCATTCGCTGGCCGGCAGCTCGGCCACCGTGGGCTATGCTGAACTCTCGTCGCTGGCCCGCGCGCTCGAGCACGCGCTGATGCGCTCGGCCGCCGCCGGCCGTGGCCGGCCGGGCGAGCCTGAGCTGTTCGCCGCCGCGGCCGAGCACATCCGCCACCTGCTGCACCAGTTCGCGGCCGGCTTCCTGCGCCCGGTGGACCCGGCACTCACGGAGGCCCTGTCCGAGCACGAGCGCCTGCCGCCGCCGGCCGAGGATGCCGCTGCCGAACCGGAGCGGGAACCCGAGCCCGCTCCGGCGTCGGTGCCGGTGCCAGAAGCGGAGTTCCTGGCCGAGCCCGACGACATCGATGTGCAGGACGCCATCGACGCCGAGCTGTTCCCGATCTTCGAGGAAGAGGCCGACGAACTGCTGCCGCAGCTGCAGCAGCGCTTGCGCGAGTGGCACGCCCACCCGGGCAACCCTGCGGCGCCCTCGGCCTGCATGCGCACGCTGCACACCTTCAAGGGCGGCGCGCGTCTGGCGGGCGCCATGCGGCTGGGCGAGCTCGCGCACCGCCTGGAGTCGGCCGTCGAGGAACTGATGGCGCTCGACGAGATTGCCGCGGCGCAGATCGATCCGCTGCTGCTGCAGGCCGACGCGATGTCTGCGCTCTACGAGCGCCTTCGCCGCGGTGGCGGCGCCGTCGCCGAACCTGCAGGCCCCGCCGCCGCCATGCCGGTGCTGCCGGTGCTGGAGCCGGCCCTGGCCGATCAGCCGTCCGAGATGGTGGTCGCCGAGCCGGTCGAGCGCCTGCCCGAGGCGGCCGCGGCCGCGGGCGACGCGCCCGCCGAGGCCGTCGAGCCCATGGCCGAGACGGCGGACCCGGGCCTGGCCGGGCTCGGCGAGGAGGCCCTGGCGGCCGAGCCGACCCCGCTGGCCGCCGACGCGCCGGCCGCGCCCGTCGTCATCGACTGGAGCCGCTTCGCCGCCGCCCTGCCCGCCGAGCCGGCTGCGGCCGACGATGCGCTGGCGGCCGCCCCGGGCAGTGCCGCGGCCGTGCGCGTGCGCGCCACGCAGCTCGACCGCCTGGTGAACAACGCCGGCGAGATGGCCATCACGCGCTCGCGCATCGACGGCAGCGTCACGCAGTTGCAAGGCTCGCTGGGCGAACTCACCGAGAGCCTGGAGCGCATGCGCCGCCAGTTGCGCGACATCGAGCTGCAGGCCGAGACGCAGATCGCCGCCCGCGTGGAGGCGGCGAAGTCCTCGTCGGAAGGCTTCGACCCGCTGGAGATGGACCGCTTCACGCGCTTCCAGGAGCTCACGCGCTTCATGGCCGAGTCGGTGAACGACGTGGCCACGCTGCAGCGCAGCCTGCAGCGCGCCCTGCAGACGGCCGAGGACGAGCTGGCGGCGCAGGCGCGCCTGACGCGCGAGCTGCAGGACGACCTGCTGCGCACCCGCATGGTGGAGTTCGAGAGCACGGCCGACCGCCTCTACCGCTGCGTGCGGCAGGCCGCGCGCGACACCGCCAAGCAGGTGCGGCTGGATCTCGTCGGCGGCGGCATCGAAATCGACCGTGGCGTGCTCGAGCGCATGGTCGGCTCCTTCGAGCACCTGCTGCGCAACAGCGTCGCCCACGGCATCGAGGCGCCGGCCGAGCGCGCAGCCCGCGGCAAGGACGCCTCGGGCCAGATCACGGTGACGGTGGCGCAGTCGGGCAACGAAGTCGCGGTGGAGTTCGCCGACGACGGTGCCGGCCTCGACCTCGAGCGCATCCGCCGCCGAGGCCTCGAGCGCGGCCTCATCGACGCCGACGCAACCCCCACCGAACGGGAACTGGCGGACCTCATCTTCGCGCCGGGCTTCAGCACCGCCGAGACGGTGACCGAACTCGCCGGCCGCGGCGTCGGCCTCGACGTGGTGCGCGCCGAGGTCGCGGCCATGGGCGGCCGCGTGGAGACCAGCACCGAACACGGCCGCGGCACCCGCTTCCGGCTGCTGCTGCCGCTGACCACGGCCGTCACGCAGGTGGTGATGCTGCGCGCCGGCAGCACCACGGTGGCCGTGCCCTCGCCGCTGGTCGAACTGGTGCGGCGCGTGCCCACGGCCGAGGTCGAGGCCGCCTACGACACCGGCACGCTGGTCTATCAGGGCGAGGCCCTGCCGTTCTTCTGGCTCTCGGCGCTGCTGCAGGCCGGCTCGCGCGGCGGGCGCACCGGGCGCACGCAGACGGTCGTCATCGTGCGCAGCGCGGCGCAGCGCGTGGCCGTGCACGTCGACGAAGTGCTGGGCAACCAGGAAGTGGTGGTCAAGAACGTCGGCCGGCAGCTTTCGCGCCTGCCGGGCCTTGCGGGCGTGACGCTGCTGCCCTCGGGCGCCGTGGCGCTGATCTACAACCCGGTGGCGCTGGCCACCGTGTACGCCGCTGCGGCGCAGGCGGCCGCGCGGGCCGAGGCGGGCGCGGCCGAGGCGATGGCCACGGCTCCGCCGGCCGAGGCCGCCGCCGAGCCCGTGCGGGCACCGCTGGTCCTGGTGGTCGACGACTCGCTCACAGTGCGCCGCGTGACGCAGCGCCTGCTCGTGCGCGAAGGCTACCGGGTCGTCACGGCCAAGGATGGCCTCGACGCGCTCGAGCGCCTGGGCGAGGAGCGCCCCGCCGTGCTGCTGTCGGACATCGAGATGCCGCGCATGGACGGCTTCGACCTCGTGCGCAACGTGCGCGCCGATGCCCGCCTGGCCGGGCTGCCCGTGATCATGATCACCTCGCGCATCGCGCAGAAGCACCGCGACCACGCGGCCGAGCTGGGGGTCGACCACTACCTCGGCAAGCCCTACTCCGAAGAGGAATTGCTCGGCCTCATCGCCATGCACGTGACGAGGGCGGCGGCAGCGGCCTGAGTGTCCGACCGGCCGTGAATACCGCCTGCGGCGGCCCGCGGGCGGTGGCTGCCTCGTGTCGGGCGGCGATGGCGCCAGAAGTCTGCGCGTTCGGGTCGGTCCCGCAGAAGCAGTCGGGCTTCCCCTGATCTTTAAACGGTTGTTTCAAACAAACGTTTGATCTTTGGGCTAGAGTCCGCGGCGTGAACCCGCCCACCGACTCCGCCCGCCCGTCCGCCGACACCGGCGACGCCCGCCTGCGCCTGCTGCGGGCCGCGATCCGGCTGTTCGCCCACCAGGGCTTCGCCAAGACCTCCACGCGCGAGCTGGCCGAGGCGGCGCAGGTGAACGTGGCCGCCATCAGCTACTACTTCGGCGACAAGGCCGGCCTGTACCGGGCCGCCTTCCTGGAGCCGATGGATCCCACCGAGGACCTGGCGCGCTTCACCGATCCCGCACTGCCGCTGGCCGACGCGCTGGCCGGCTTCTACGCCGGCTTCCTCGAGCCCCTGCGACAGGGCGACGAGGCGCGCCTGTGCACCAAGCTGCACCTGCGCGAGATGCTCGAGAGCACCGGCCTCGTCGACGGCGGCCTCGCCAGAAGCATCCAGCCGCTGCACGAGGCGCTGCTGGCGCTGCTGCGGCACCACCTGGGCCTGGCCGCGCTCGACGGCGAGCTGCAGCGCCTGGCCCTGTGCATCGAGGGCCTGGGCGTGCAACTGCACGTGGGCCTGGACATCAACGAGGCGCTGGCGCCCGGGGTGAACACCGAGCCCGGCGCCATCGACCGCTGGCACGACACGCTGGTGCGCGCGGCGCTGGCCATGGTCGAGGCCGAGGCGCAACGCCGAGGCCGCCCGCTGGCCCGCCCCGCCGAACGGAGCATCGCTTGAACCGCCACCTCCTGCCCACCCTGCTGGCCGCCGCGACCCTGGCCGGTTGCGCCAGCAGCGCCGGCCCCGCGGCGCCGCTGCCGCCCCTGGCTGCTCAGGCCGTCGCCTGGCAGGCGCCCCTGCCGCACGGCGGCCGCAACGCCGAGCTGGCCGGCTGGTGGCGCGCCTTCGACGATCCCCAGCTGCCCGTGCTGATCGAGGCCGCGCAGGCCGCCAGCCCCACGCTGGCCTCGGCCCGCGCCCGCATCGAGCGCGCCCGTGCGGCGCTCGCCGCCAGCGACGCCGGCGCGTTGCCGCGCGTGGACGCCGTCGGCGCCGCACAGCGGGCACGCAGCCTGCCCGAGACCCCTGCCGCCACCAGCGCCGCGCTGGGCGTGCAGGCGTCGTGGGAACTCGACCTGTTCGGCGGCGTGGCCGCGCGCCAGCGTGCCGGCGCCCAGCGCCTGCGCGGCGCCGAGGCCGGCTGGCACGACGCCCGCGTCTCGCTGGCCGCCGACGTGGCTGCGGCCTACGTCGCCCTGCGCGGCTGCGAGGCGCAGCTGCAGCAGGCGCAGGCCGACGCCGCCTCGCGCGACGCCACCGCGCGCCTGACGGACCGGTCCGCCGCCGCCGGATTCACGGCCCCGGCCGACGCCGCGCTGGTGCGCGCCGGCGCCGCGCAGGCGCGCAGCCAGGCGCGGGCCCAGCAGGCGCAGTGCGACGTGCTGGTCAAGGGCCTGGTGGAGCTGACCGACATCGCCGAACCCGCGCTGCGCCAGCAGCTGGCCGCCGCCACCGCGCGCCTGCCGAAGGCCGCCGGCCTGGCCGCGGTGGCGCTGCCGGCGCAGCTGCTGCAGCAGCGCCCCGACCTGGCCGAGGCCAGTGCCGCCGTGATGGCCGCCGCGGCCGAGGTGGCCGTGGCGCGCGCCGACGAGTTGCCGCGCGTGAGCTTCGCCGGCTCGCTGCAACTGGCCACGCTGCGCAGCGCCGGCGTCAGCACCGACGGCAGCATCTGGACCCTCGGACCGCTGCAGCTGAGCCTGCCGCTCTTCGACCGCGGCAGCCGCCGTGCCGCCACCGCCGCGCAGCAGGCCGCCTACGACGAGGCCGTGGCTCAACTGCAGGGCGCCGCACGCCGCGCGCTGCGCGAAGTGGAGACCGCCCTCGTGAGCCTGGACGCCACCGCGGCGCGCGAGCGCGACGTGATGGCCGCCGCCGCCGACTTCGAGACCTCGCTCACCGCCACCGAGGCGCGGCAGCGCGGCGGGCTGGCCAGCCTGCTGGACCTGGAGGCCGCACGCCGCAACGCCGTGCAGGCGCGCAGCACCCTCATCGAGCTGCAGCGTGAGCGCGCGGCCGCCTGGATCGCCCTGTACCGCAGTCTCGGCGGCGGCTGGACACCGTCCGACGCCGTGCCCACCGTCCGCGCGCCGCAGGCCCCGAACACCTGACCTCGAGCCCCCGACCATGAACACCCCGAGCTTCCTCAAGAAACCCCTGGCGCTGGCCGTGGCCACGCTGCTGCTGGCGGCGGGCGGTGCCACCACCCTGCTGGTGCATGCGCAGGACAGCAAGACTCCGGCTGCCGCCGCCCCGCGCCCCGCGCTCACGGTCACGGTGACGACGCCGCAGCGGGCCACCGTGGCCACCGCGGTGGCCGCCAACGGCAACATCGCCGCCTGGCAGGAGGCCATCGTGGGCGCCGAGGCCAACGGCATGCGCCTGGCCGAGGTGCTCGTGAACGTGGGCGACGTCGTGCGCAAGGGCCAGGTGCTGGCGCGCTTCGACAGCGCGATGGCCAGCGCCGACCTGGCGCAGAGCCGCGCCGCGGTGGCCGAGGCGGAGGCCCACCTCGCCGAGGCCGCCGCCAACGCGCAGCGTGCCCGCGACCTGCAGCCCAGCGGCGCGCTCAGCGCGCAGCAGGTGGCGCAGCTGCTCACCGCCGAGCGCACCGCGCAGGCCCGGCTCGAGGCCGTGAAGGCCGCGCAGCAGGTGCAGCAACTGCGCCTGCAGCAGGCCCAGGTGCTGGCGCCCGACGCCGGCGTCATCAGCGCGCGCAGCGCCACGGTCGGCGCCGTGGTGCCGGCCGGCACCGAGCTGTTCCGCCTGATCCGCCAGGGCCGGCTCGAATGGCGCGGCGAGGTCGCGGCCACCGAGCTGGCGCAGATCCAGCGTGGCCAGAAGGTCACGCTCGGTGCCACCGGCGCCGGCGCGCCCGTCACGGGCACCGTGCGACAGGTGGCGCCCACGGTGGATGCGGCCACCCGCAACGCGCTGGTCTATGTCGACCTGCCCGACACCGGCGGCCGGCTCAAGGCCGGCATGTTCGGGCGCGGCGAGTTCGCCACCGGCAGCAGCACCGCGCTGACGCTGCCGCAGACCGCCGTGCTGCTGCGCGACGGCTTCAGCTACGTGTTCGCCGTGAGCGCCGACAACCGCGTCGCGCAGCTCAAGGTGGGCACCGGCCGCCGCAGCGGCGACCGCATCGAGATCCTGCAGGGCCTGGACGAGAAGGCCCGCGTCGTGGTCAGCGGCGGCGGTTTCCTGGCCGATGGCGACACCGTGCGCGTGGTGCCCGCCGCGCCGGCGGCCGCCGCAGCCGCGGCCGCCGTCAAGCCCACCGCGTCGAAGTAGCCCCACGCACGAGGCCCCGCCATGAACGTTTCCGCCTGGTGCATCAGGAACCCGATCCCCTCGGTGCTGCTGTTCGTGATGCTCACGCTCGCCGGCCTGCTGGGCTTCCAGCAGATGAAGGTGCAGCAGTTCCCCGACATCGACCTGCCCACCATCAACGTCACGGCCAGCCTGCCCGGCACCGCGCCGGCGCAGATGGAGACCGAGGTCGCGCGCAAGATCGAGAACGCCGTGGCCTCGCTCACCGGCGTGAAGAACATCTACACCAAGGTGCAGGATGGCACCGCCCTGGTGACGGTGGAGTTCCGCCTGGAGAAGGCCACGCAGGAGGCCCTGGACGACGTGCGCAGCGCGGTCAGCCGCGTGCGCGCCGACCTGCCGGCCGAGCTGCGCGACCCCGTCATCACCAAGCTCGACCTCGCCGGCGCGCCCATCCTCACCTACACGGTGGCCTCCAGCCGCATGGACGACGAGGCCCTGAGCTGGTTCGTCGACAACGAGGTGACCAAGGCCATGCTCGCGGTGCGCGGCGTGGGTGCCGTCAACCGCGTGGGCGGCGTCAGCCGCGAGGTGCGCGTGGAGCTCGACCCGGCCAAGTTGCTGGCGCTGGGCATCAGCGCCGCCGACGTGAGCCGGCAGCTGCGCGCCGTGCAGACCGACGCGCCCGGCGGCCGCGCCGACGTGGGCGGCATCGAGCAGAGCGTGCGCACCATCGCCACGGTGCAGAGCGCCGAGGAGTTGGCGCGCCTGCAGCTGGCCATGCCCGATGGCCGCAGCGTGCGCCTGGCGCAGGTGGCCACCGTCACCGACACCGTGGCCGAGCGGCGCAGCGGCGCGCTGATCAACGGCAAGCCGGCGGTGGCCTTCGAGATCCAGCGCAGCCGTGGCGCGGGCGAGACCGACGTCGCCGACGGCGTGCGCGCCAAGCTCGAGACGCTGCGCGCCGAGCACCCCGACATCGTCATCACCGAGGCCTTCAACTTCGTCGAGCCCACGGTCGAGAACTTCCACGGCAGCATGGTCCTGCTGCTCGAGGGCGCCGTGCTCGCCGTGGTGGTGGTGTGGTTCTTCCTGCGCGACTGGCGCGCCACGCTGGTGGCCGCGACGGCGCTGCCGCTGTCCATCATCCCGGCCTTCGCGGTGATGCACTTCGCCTTCGGCTTCACGCTCAACCTCGTGACGCTGCTGAGCATGAGCCTGGTGGTGGGCATCCTGGTCGACGACGCCATCGTCGAGATCGAGAACATCATGCGCCACCTGCGCATGGGCAAGACGCCGTACCAGGCGGCGATGGAGGCGGCCGACGAGATCGGCCTGGCGGTCATCGCCACCACGTTCACGCTGATCGCGGTGTTCCTGCCCACGGCCTTCATGGCCGGCGTGCCGGGCAAGTTCTTCGTGCAGTTCGGCTGGACGGCGGCCATCGCGGTGTTCTTCAGCCTCGTCGTGGCGCGCATGCTCACGCCGATGATGGCGGCCTACATCCTGAAGCCGCCCAAGGGGGAACACGCCGACCCGGCCTGGATGACGCGCTACATGGGCTGGGCGGCCTGGTGCCTGAAGCACCGCGTCGCCACCTCGCTGGCGGCGCTGGCCTTCTTCGTCGGCAGCTTCGGCCTGGTGCCGCTGCTGCCCACGGGCTTCATCCCGCCGGACGACATCAACCAGACGCAGGTCACCGTCACGCTGCCGCCGGGCAGCACCTACGCGCAGACCTTCGCCGCCGCCGAGCAGGCGCGCGAGCTGGTGCAGAAGAGCCCGCACGTGAAGCTGGTCTACACCGCCATCGGCGGCGGCAGCACGGGCGCGGACACCTTCACGCCCGGCGCCGGCCTGCCCGAGGTGACGCGCGCCACGCTGACGCTGAACCTGACGCACCGGCGCGATCGCAGCCCCTTCTTCGGCGCCAAGACCAGCAAGCAGGACATCGAGGCCGAGCTGCGCACGCTGCTGGCCGACCTGCCCGGCGCGCGCGTGAAGGTGGGCTTCGGCGCCAGCTCCGAGAAGTACGTGCTGGTGCTGGCCGGCGCCGACGGGGCTGCGCTGCAGCAGCACGCCGCGGTCGTGGAGAAGGAGCTGCGCGGCATCCCCGGCATCGGCGCGGTGACGAGTTCGTCCAGCCTCGTGCGGCCCGAGCTCATCGTGCGCCCCGACAGCGCCCGCGCGGCCGACCTGGGCGTGACCAGCCAGGCCATCGCCGAGACGCTGCGCATCGCCACCGCGGGCGACTACGACCAGAGCCTGCCCAAGCTCAACCTGAGCCAGCGCCAGGTGCCCATCGTCGTGCGGCTGCCGGCGAGCGCGCGCACCGACCTTGCCCTGCTCGAGCGCCTGCCCGTGCCGGGCACGCACGGCCCGGTGATGCTGGGCAACGTGGCCACGCTGGAGCTGGGCAGCGGCCCGGCCACCATCGACCGCTACAACCGCCAGCGCAACATCAACTTCGAGATCGAACTCAACCAGCAGCCGCTGGGCGCCGTCAAGGCCGCGGCGCTGGCCCTGCCCAGCCTGCAGAACCTGCCCGCCGGCGTGACGCAGACCGAGATCGGCGACGCCGAGGCCATGGCCGAGCTGTTCGCGAGCTTCGGCCTGGCCATGGTCACCGGCGTGCTGTGCATCTACGTGGTGCTGGTGCTGCTGTTCAAGGACTTCGTGCAGCCGGCCACCATCCTGGGGGCGCTGGTGCTGTCGATACCGGGCGCGTTCCTGGCCCTGTTCATCACGCAGACGGCGATCTCGATGCCCAGCATGATCGGCCTGATCATGCTGATGGGCATCGCCACCAAGAACTCGATCCTGCTGATCGACTACGTCATCATCGCGCGGCGCGACCACGGCCTGGCCCGCTTCGAGGCCGTGCTCGACGCCTCCCACAAGCGCGCGAGGCCCATCATCATGACCACCATCGCCATGGGCGCGGGCATGCTGCCCATCGCCATCGGCCTGGGCACCGACCCCAGCTTCAGAAGCCCCATGGCCATCGTCGTGATCGGCGGCCTGATCACCAGCACCTTCCTGAGCCTGCTGGTGATCCCGGTGCTGTTCACCTACGTGGACGACGCCATCCTGCGGCTGCAGCGCCTGTGGCGCCGCGGGCGCCCGGCGCCGGCGGCACGGCCGGAGGGCGCGACGTGAAGCGGCGCCACCTGCTGCAGGGCGCGGCCGCGCTGGCGCTGGCCGCGCCCCTGGGCCTGCGCGCCGAGGAGGCCGGGCCCGGCACCTACGACACGCTCGACCTCGACTGGACCGACGGTGCTCGCCAGCGCCCGGTGCCGGTGCGGCTGTACCGGCCGCACGCCGTGGTCGATGGCGCGCGCGTGCCGCTGATCGTGTTCTCGCACGGCATTGGCGGCTCGCGGCGCGGCTACACCTGGCTGGGCCGCTTCGTCGCCGCGCACGGCATCGCCAGCCTGCACCTTCAGCACGTCGGCAGCGACCGCACGCTGTGGAGCGGCGGCCTGTTCTCGCTGGTGGGCCGGCTGCAGGACGCGGCGCAGACCGACGAGGCGCTGGCCCGGGTGCTGGACTTCCGCTTCGCGCTGGACACGCTGCTGGCCGGCGAGTGGGGCGGCGGCATCGACCGCCAGCGCATCGTGGCTGCTGGCCACAGCTACGGCGCCAACACCAGCCTGCTGGTGGCCGGCGCGCGCGTGCCGCAGGCCGCGGCGGCCCCGGTGCTGGCCGACCCGCGCGTGCGCGCGGCCATCGTCATGAGCGCGCCGCCCTTCTACGGCGAGCCCGAGCCGCGGCGCATCCTGCAGGGCGTGACGGTGCCGACGCTGCACGTGACCTGCACCGACGACGTGATCCGCATCCCCGGCTTCTGGAGCGGCTTCGAAGACCGGCTCGCGGTGTTCGAGGCCACCGGCAGCGCGCGCAAGTGGCTGGCGGTGTACGAGGGTGGCTCGCACAGCATCTTCACCGACCGCGGCGGCACCGGCGGCGCGCTGCTCAACCCGCGGGTCAAGCAGGCCACGCGCGAGCTGGCGCTGGCCTTCGTGCGCGGCGTGTTCGACGGCGACGAGCGGGCGCTGGCCCAGTGGCCGCAGCGGCACGCGGGGATCCTGGCGCGCTTCGAGTCGGCCTGACCACCCCCGGGCGCGGCGGCCCGGCCCGGTGGCTATGATCCGCCGCCCGTGAACGCCCCCGCTCCCGTCCCGATGTCGCTCAACGACGCGCAGATGCGCGCCGTGCACCACCTGGGCGGGCCCTGCCTGGTGCTGGCCGGCGCCGGCTCGGGCAAGACGCGCGTCATCGTGCACAAGATCGCGCGGCTGCTGCAGGCCGGGCTGGCGCCGAAGAACATCGCCGCCATCACCTTCACCAACAAGGCCGCGGCCGAGATGCGCGAGCGCGCCAAGGCGCTGGTGGGCCCGCGCGCCGCGCGCGACCTGGCCATCAGCACGTTTCACTCTTTGGGCGTGCGCATGCTGCGCGAGAGCGGCCAGAAGGTCGGCCTGAAGGAGAACTTCAGCATCCTCGACAGCGACGACGTGCTCGGCGTGCTGCGCGACGCCGGCGGCACCACCGACGCCGCGCTGGCGCGCCGCTGGCAGTGGGCCATCAGCCTGTGGAAGAACCAGGGTCTGGACGCCGACGGTGCCGAGGCCGCCGCGAAGGACGACGACGAGCGCGTGGCCGCGCGCGTGATGCGCCGCTACCAGGAGCGCCTGCAGGCCTACCAGGCGGTGGACTTCGACGACCTGATCGGGCTGCCGCGGGCGCTGCTGCAGCGTGACGCCGAGGAGCGCGAGCGCTGGCAGGCGCAGTTCGGCCACGTGCTGGTGGACGAGTACCAGGACACCAACGCCGTGCAGTACGAGCTGATGAAGGCGCTGGTGGGCGAGAAAGCCCTGTTCACCGCCGTGGGCGACGACGACCAGAGCATCTACGGCTGGCGCGGCGCCACCATCGACAACCTCAGGCGGCTGCCGCAGGAGTTTCCGCAGCTCACGGTGATCCCGCTGGAGCAGAACTACCGCAGCACGGGCCACATCCTGCGCGCTGCCAACGCGGTGATCGCGGCCAACCCGAAGATCTACGAGAAGAAGCTCTGGAGCGACCTCGGCGACGGCGAGCCGGTGCGCGTGGTGCAGTGCGACAACGAGGAGCACGAGGCCGAGCGCGCCGTGGCGCGCATCCAGTCCATCCGGGGCCAGGGCGGCGCGGTGAAGCTGTCTGACTTCGCCATCCTCTACCGCGCCAACCACCAGGCGCGCGTGTTCGAGCAGAAGCTGCGCGCGGCGCAGCTGCCCTACAAGGTGAGTGGCGGGCAGAGCTTCTTCGACCGCGCCGAGATCAAGGACCTCTGCGCGTGGCTGCGCCTGCTGGTGAACCCCGACGACGACCCCGCCTTCCTGCGCGCCGTGACCACGCCCAAGCGCGGCATCGGCCACACCACCCTGGGCAGCCTGGGCGAGTTCGCGGCGAAGTGGAAGGTCAGCCTGTTCGAGGCCCTGTTCAGCCCCACGCTGCCGGCCGTGCTCAAGGGCAAGGCGGTCGACCTGCTGCACGACTTCGGCCGCGAGGTCAACGAGCTTCAGCACCGCGCCGCGCACACGAGCGGGGCCGAGGACGCCAAGGCGTTGCTGATGGGCTGGCTGAAGGACATCGGCTACGAGCAGCACCTCTTCGACGGCGAAGACAGCGAGAAGCTGGCCACCGCGCGCTGGAGCAACGTGCTGGACTTCGTCGACTGGATCGCGCGGCGCTGCGGCGGCGAGATCCGCAACGACGGCGGCCTGACGGAGGAGACCGAGCGCCAGACCGTGCTGCAGGTGGCGCAGACGATCAGCATCATCATCAGCCTGGCCGAGCGCGACGCCGAGCAGGACGTGATCACGCTGTCGACGCTGCACGCCGCCAAGGGCCTGGAGTGGCCGCACGTGGTGCTGGCGGGCGTCAACGAGGGGCTGCTGCCCTTCCGCAGCGGCAGCGAAGGCGACCAGGACATGACGCCCGAGCGCCTGGAAGAAGAGCGCCGGCTGATGTACGTGGGCATCACGCGCGCGCGGCTGACGCTCACCGTGAGCACGCTGCTGCGGCGCAAGAAGGGCCGCGACACCGTGGCCGGCGTTCCGAGCCGCTTCATCGCCGAGATGAAGCTCGAGGAGGCGGGCGCCCGGGAAGACCCGCGCGAGCGGCTGAAGCGGCTGCGTGCCGAGCTCGCCGCCAAGGCCGCCGCCTCGGCCGAGGCCCTGAAGCTGACGCCCTCGTGAAGCCACGGGCCCCGGCCCGCTCGCGCCGGGCCTATGCTGCGGGGCCCGACCGGAGTGCCGCATGACCCCACTGCCGCCCGACCTGGCCCGGCTGCAGCGCCGCGAGGCGCTGCGCCGCCTGCTCGCCCTGGGGCTGACGCTGCCCATGGCCCACGCCGTGCTGGCGCAGACCGGCGCTGGGCCGGCGCCCGCCGCGGTGCCCTACGCGCCTTCGCGGCGGGGCGGCGGCGGCACGCTGAAGATCCTGTCGTGGCAGGGGCCGACGCAGCTGAACCCGCACTTCGCCACCGGCACCAAGGACGCCGACGCCGCGCGCATCTTCTTCGAGCCGCTGGCGCGCTGGGACGCCGACGGCGAGCTGCAGCCGGTGCTGGCCGCCGAGATCCCCAGTCGGGCCAACGGCGGCGTGGCGGCCGACGGCCGCAGCGTGGTCTGGAAGCTCAAGCGCCACGTCACCTGGCACGACGGCACGCCGTTCACGGCCGACGACGTGCTGTTCAACGCCGAGTACGCACGTGACCCCGCCACCGCCGCCACCACGCGCGGCAACTTCGACGACATGCAGTTCGTCAAGGTCGACAGCCACACCGTGCGCGTCGTCTTCGACAGGCCGACGCCGTTCTGGGCCAGCGGCTACTGCATTGCCTCGCTGATCGCGAAGCACCGCCACGAGCGCTTCCGCGGCCCCACCAGCCGCGACGCGCCCGACAACCAGCGCCCGGTGGGCACCGGCCCGTACCGCTTCGTCGACTTCAAGCCGGGCGACTCGCTGCGCGCCGCGATCAACCCCGCCTACCACGCGCCCAACCGGCCCCACTTCGACGCGCTCGAGGTCAAGGGCGGCGGTGACGCGCCCTCGGCCGCGCGCGCCGTGCTGCAGACCGGCGAGTACGACTTCGCCGGCACCCTGCTGGTGGAGGACGAGGTGCTGCAGCGCCTGGAGCGCGGCGGCCGCGGCCGCGTGGCCTTCAGCGACGGCGGCACGATGGAGTTCCTGCTGCTGAACCCCACCGACCCCACCACCGAGCGCGACGGCGAGCGCTCGCACCCCGACACGCGCCACCCGCTGCTGTCCGACCCCGCCGTGCGCCGCGCCATCGGCCACCTGATCGACCGCGACGGCATCCAGCAGGTCATCTTCGGCCGCACCGCGGTGGCCACGCCGAACATCGTGCACAACCCGGCGCGCTTCCGCAGCCCCAACCTGCGCAACGACTTCAGCATCGACAAGGCCAGCGCCGTGCTCGACGCGGCCGGCTGGGTGCGCGGCACCGGTGGCGTGCGCGCCAAGGATGGCCGCGCGCTGAAGCTGCTGTTCACGACGACGGTGAACGCGTCGCGCCAGAAGACGCAGACCGTGATCAAGAGCGCCTTCCAGCGCGCCGGCATCGAGCTGGAGCTGAAGGCGGTGACGGCGGCGGTGTTCTTCAGCGCCGACCTGGCCAACCCCGACACCAACGGCCGCTTCCACGCCGACCTGATGATGTACGCCAGCGGCATGGGCCAGCCCGACCCAGGCCGCTTCATGGACCGCTACGTGAGCTGGGAGGCCTCCAGCAAGGCCAACAAGTGGCAGGGCCGCAACGTGCTGCGCTGGAAGAACGCCGAGTACGACCGCCTGTACAAGGCCGCCGAGGTCGAGCTCGACCCGGCGCGCCGCGCGGCGCTGTTCGTGCAGATGAACGACCTGGTCTGCCGCGACGGCTTTCTCGTGCCGCTGCTGTTCCGCCGCAACGTCAGCGCGGTGGCGAACAACCTGGTGGCCCCGCCCACCGGCTGGGACCTGGACATGAGCACGCTGGCGGAGTGGTGGCGGCGCTGAGCGCGCGCCCGGGCGCTACATGCCCTTGAACAGCCCGGCGTAGCTGCGGCTGACCTCGAGCTTCTCGCCGTGGCCCCGGACGCTGACGATCTGCCGGCCGCGGAAGTCGCGCGTGACGCCGGCGATGGCTTTCACCGCCACCAGCGTGCTGCGGTGGATCTGCCAGAAGGCCCGCGGGTCGACCTCGTCGACGAGCTCCTTGATGGGCTTGCGGATCAGCGCCTCGACCTGCGCCGTCTGCACGCGCGTGTACTTCTCGTCGGAGATGAAGAACAGCACCTCGTCGACCGGGATCATCTGGATGCTCGGGCCCACGGTGGCCTGGATCCACTGCAGGTGCTGCGGCGCCTGGCCCGGGTTGAGCCGGGCCGTCAGCTGGTGCAGCAGCGCCTGCAGGTGCGGCCCCGGGGGCGCGTCGAGGCTGCCGTCGGCGCGCGCGGCCAGGCGCTGGCGGATGCGCTGCACCGTCAGCGCCAGGCGCTCGCGCTCGGCCGGCTTCAGCACGTAGTCGGCCACGCCCTGTTCGAAGGCCTCGACCGCGTACTGGTCGTAGGCGGTGATGAACACGATCTCGGGCAGCAGCGCTTCGTCGTCGGCGCCGTCGGGCGGCGGCAGCTGCGCGATCTGCCGCGCCGCCTCCACGCCGGTGGCGCCGGGCATGCGGATGTCGAGGAACACCACCTCGGGTCGGTGCTCGCGCACCAGCTCCACGGCCTCGAGGCCGTTCCGGGCCTCGGCGACGATCTCGAGCTCTGGCCAGGCTTCGGCCAGGCGGGCGCGCAGCTGCTCGCGCATCAGCCGCTCGTCGTCGGCGATCACGGCGCGGGGGGCGGGGCTGTTCATCGCGGGGTCTCCAGGAGCGGCGTTCAGGCCGCGGCCGAGGATGCCACGGACGCCGGTCTCAGCGCCCGCCACAGCAGCAGGCCGGCCAGCCACAGCGGCGACGTCAGCAGCAGCAGCACCAGCACCACGGCGCCCAGGCCCAGGGCCAGCGCCACGACCACCGCCAGCGCCGCCAGCGCCAGCGTGATCCCCACCGCCAGGCCGGCACCCAGCAGCAACAGCGGCACCACCACCGTCACGATCAGCAGCGTGGCCAGCAGCGCCAGCACCACGCCGATGGCGCCACCGGGGCCGATCTCGCCGTGCCAGCCGTCCTCGTGCCAGCCGAAGTGCCAGTCGGCCACGCCGGCCAGTCCGCGGGCGCCGTGCATCTCGCGCCACAGCAGCGCGCCGGCCGCCAGCGCGAGCACGAGCCCCAGTGCCGACAGCCCCAGCAGCACCCAGGGCCAGCGGCGGCGCTGCCGTGGTGCCGGCACGGCCACGGGCCGGCTGAAGGCGCGGATGTCGTCGTCGCCCATCGGGGCCGGGGTCGTGTTCATGCCGTCGCTCCCGCTGCCGAGGCGTCCTCGGCCATCCGGTAGGGCACGGTGATGGTCACCACCGTGCCGCTGGGTTGGTTCTCGGCCACCGTCAGCGTGGCGCGGCTGCCGTACAGCAGCTGCAGCCGCTCGCGGATGTTCGCCAGGCCCACCCCGGTGCCCGCGGTGGCGGCCTTGCCGAAGCCCAGGCCCGTGTCGGCCACCGTCATCTGCAGCTTGCCGTGCACGATCTCGCCGGCCACGCGCAGGTGCCCGCCCTCGGCCTTGGGCTCCAGCCCGTGCTTGATGGCGTTCTCCACCAGCGTCTGCAGCATCATGGGCGGGAACTCCGCCGACAGCAGGCCCTCGGGAACGGCCACCTCGGTGGTGAGGCGCTCTTCCATGCGCACCTTCAGGATCTCGAGGTAGGGGCGGATCACGGCGATCTCGCGGCCGAGCTCGCGCACGCCGTTGCCGCCACCGCCGCCGGCAGCCTCGCGCATGGTGGGCATGCTGGCGCGCAGCAGCGCGATCAGGTTCTTCTGCATCTGGCTGGCGCGCGCCGGGTCGGTCTCGATCAGGTGGTCGATCGACGCCAGCGTGTTGAACAGGAAGTGCGGCTCCACCTGCGCCTGCATGGCGGCCATGCGCGCCTCCACGACCTGGCGCTTCAGGCTCTCGGCCTCGGCCGTCTCGGTGGCGCGCGCGGCCTGCTTCTGCGCCTGCTGCGTGCCCTTGTAGGTGAACTTCAGGATCGCCGAGGCTGCGATCCACAGCAGCGTGAGCTGCATCAGCGCGTCGCCGATGCCGTAGCGCACGGTGCGGGTGCGGGTGCGTGGCTCGCCGCCGAGCTCGCGCACCAGGGCCTCGGCCTCCTGGCGCGCCGCGGCGGCCTCGCGCTGGGCCGCCTCGGCTTCGCGAGCGGCCTCCTGGGCCTCGCGGCGGGCGTCCTCGATGGCCTCGCGCACGGCGTCGGAGGCGCCAGGCGGCAGCGTGATGCGCAGGTCGCGGCCGGCCGGCTGCTCGGCGGCGCTGGCCGCCCGCTCGGTGCCCTGCGCCGGCGGCCCGATGCGCACGCCGTCGCGGCCGATGTTGATCTCGACGCCCACGCCGGGCTCGGAGGGCGTGACCTGGACCCGCGGCTCGGCACGCTGCGGCGCGGCGGGCGGCTTCGGGGCCTCGGGCACGCGGATCACCACGGGGCGGTTGTCGGCCACCTCGTGCGTCACCGTCCAGGTGAAGGGCGGCATGTCGTGGACGATGGCCATGACGATGACCAGCAGCAGCGACAGCACGATGAAGCGCCGCCAGCTGATGGCCACGAGCCAGCGGGCATAGGCGTGGAAGCCGCGCACGCTGCCGTCGCGCAGCCGTTGCCAGCGCTTCTGCCAGGGGGCGCCGGGGTCGGGGTTGGCGGGTGCGTTCATGGTGCGTTGCCTCGGGGTACGCGCACTGTACGCAGCCGTGCCCCCGCCGCGAGCGCCGCGCGATGCAGCGGCGCCGCACTGCGACAGGCTGCGGCGAGGGCCGATGGATCGTCGAAGGCCATGCCGCAGCTCGGCGCCAGGGCTGGCGGGGCGCCGAACTTCAAGCCCCCACTTGGTGCGGGTCCTTGTCGCGGGCGGTGCACGCCGCGAGCTTCCCGTGCGCCGCGGGCACCGGGGTGTCGCCCTCGAGGCGGCGCACCGCAGCCTGGGGTTGGCACGCCTGTTGCACTGCAGCACCGGCACCCACCACCGAACCACCGGAAGGAGAACCGATGTCCGCTGCAATCCAACCCCGCCGCCAGGCCCTGAAGACCCTGTCAGCTGCCGCCATGCTCGCGGCCGTGGGCCGACCCGCGTTCGCGCAGGGCGCCACCATCAAGGTGGGCGTGCTGCACTCGCTGTCGGGCACCATGGCCATCTCGGAGACCGTGCTCAAGGACACGGTGCTGATGGCCATCGACGAGGTCAACGCCAAGGGCGGCGTGCTCGGCCGCAAGCTCGAGGCGGTGGTGGTGGACCCGGCCTCGAACTGGCCGCTGTTCGCCGAGAAGGCCAAGCAGCTGATCAGCCAGGACAAGGTGGCCGCCGTCTTCGGCTGCTGGACCAGCGTCAGCCGCAAGAGCGTGCTGCCGGTGTTCGAGGGCAGCAACGCGCTGCTGTTCTACCCCGTGCAGTACGAGGGCGAGGAGCTCTCGGCCAACGTCTTCTACACCGGCGCGGCGCCCAACCAGCAGGCCATTCCCGCGGTGGAGTACCTGATGAGCAAGGACGGTGGCGGCGCCAAGCGCTTCGTGCTGCTGGGCACCGACTACGTGTACCCGCGCACCACCAACAAGATCCTGCGTGCGTTCCTGAAGGCCAAGAACATCCCCGAGGCCGACATCATGGAGGAGTACACCCCCTTCGGCCACGCCGACTACCAGAGCATCATCGCCAAGATCAAGAAGTTCGCCAGCGAGGGCAAGAAGACGGCCGTCGTCTCCACCATCAACGGCGACTCCAACGTGCCGTTCTACAAGGAGCTCGGCAACCAGGGCCTGAAGGCCACCGACGTGCCGGTGGTGGCGTTCTCGGTCGGCGAGGAAGAGCTGCGCGGCGTCGACACCAAGCCGCTGGTGGGCCACCTGGCGGCCTGGAACTACTTCATGAGCCTGAAGGGCGCGTCCAACGACGAGTTCGTCAAGAAGTGGGCGGCCTACGCCAAGGCCAAGAACATCGCCGGGCACAAGGACAAGCCGATCACGAACGACCCGATGGAGGCCACCTACATCGGCTTCAACATGTGGGTGCAGGCGGTGACCAAGGCCAAGAGCACCGACGTCGACAAGGTGCGCCAGGCCATGTACGGCCAGACCTTCAAGGCGCCCAGCGGCATCACCAGCACGATGGATCCTAGCCACCACCTGCGCAAGAGCGTGTTCGTCGGCGAGGTGCGCGCCGACGGCCAGTTCAACGTGGTCTGGAAGACGCCGGGCCCGGTGGCGGCCGACCCCTGGAGCGACTTCATCCCCGAGAACAAGGGCAAGCAGAACCTGCCCGCCAAGCGCGGCTGACCCGGCCCGCGCCGTGACGCACCCCTTCCCGTGCCCGCACGGCCCCGCGCCGCGGGCAGCCGCGGCGTCGGGCCGCCCGGGCGCCCGGGCCGCATGGTCGGGGGTGCTCCGGTGGCTGCTGGTGGCCTTGATGCTGCTGGCCAGCGGCGCGGTTCGGGCGTTGACGGCCGAGCAGGCCGTGGCCATCGCGGCGGGTGAGACCGACGCCCGCGTCGAGGCGCTGCGCCGTGCCATGGCCCAGGGCGACGCGAAGCTGGCGCCTCTGGTGAAGGCGCTGGCTGACGATGCCGTCAAGCTGTCAGGTGGCCGCGCCTACGTGCTGCGCGACGGCCGCGCCTTCGACGCCGTCACGGGTGCCGAGGCGATGCTGCCCGCCGACGCCGAGGACGCGGTCAGCAACAACCGCATGCGCCGCGCGCTGGAAGCGGCGCTGGCGGCCTTGTCGCTGCTGTCGCCCGACCGCGCTGCCCGGGCGCGCGCCATCGACGAGCTCAAGGAACAGGCCGACCCCGCGCTGCTGGCGCTGGTGGACAAGGCGGTCGTCGCCGAGGCCGACCCCGGGCTGAAGGAGCAGCTGGTGCTGCTGCGCTCCTCGCTGCTTGTCCAGCACCCCGACGCGGCGAAGCGCCTGCAGGCCGCGCGCGAGCTGGCCGCCAGCGGGCAGCCGGCCACGCGCGCGCTCCTGCTGCAGCGGCTGGGCGTCGAGGAAGACGCCGGCGTGCGCGCGGCGCTGCAGGCGTCGGCGGACGCGGTGGCCGTGCGCCTGGCCTGGGGCGAGCGGCTGGGTGTCCTGTTCGCGGGCCTGTCGCTGGGATCGATCCTGCTGCTGGTGGCGCTGGGCCTGGCCATCACCTATGGCCTCATGGGCGTCATCAACATGGCGCACGGTGAGCTGATGATGATCGGCGCCTATGCGGCGTACGTGACGCAGAACCTGTTCAGGACCTACGCTCCCGAGGCGTTCGGCTGGTACCTGGTGGCCGCCATCCCGGCGTCGTTCCTGGCGGCCGCGCTGGTGGGCGCGCTGATGGAGCGCAGCGTCATCCGCTGGCTGTACGGCCGGCCCCTGGAGACGCTCCTCGCCACATGGGGCATCAGCCTGATCCTGATGCAGGCCGTGCGCTCGCTGTTCGGCGCGCAGAACGTGCTGGTCGAGAACCCCGCGTGGATGTCCGGCGGCATCGCCGTGCTGCCCAACCTGACGCTGCCGTACAACCGGCTGGCCATCCTGGTGTTCGCCGCGCTGGTGCTGTGCGGCGTGGCGCTGCTGATCGCGCGCACGCGGCTGGGCCTGTTCATCCGCGGTGTCACGCAGAACCGGCCGATGGCCGCGTGCACCGGCGTGGACACATCGCGCGTGGACACCCTGGCCTTCGCGCTCGGCGCCGGCTTGGCCGGGCTGGCGGGCTGCGCGCTCAGCCAGGTGGGCAACGTCGGCCCCGACCTCGGGCAGAGCTACATCGTCGACAGCTTCATGGTGGTGGTGCTCGGCGGCGTTGGGCAGCTGGCCGGTACCGTGGTGGCGGCGCTGGGCCTGGGCGTGTTGAACAAGCTGCTCGAAGGCTGGGCCGGGGCGGTGCTGGCCAAGATCATGGTGCTGGTGCTGATCGTGGTGTTCATCCAGAAGCGTCCGCAGGGGCTGTTCGCCCTGAAGGGCCGTTCGGCATGAACCGCAGCGCTGGCGCCCCGGGGGGCTCGCTCACGGGGCTGGGCGCGCGCGGCTGGAGCGCCGTGCTCGCCGCCGTGCTGCTGGTGGCCGTGGTGATGCCGGCCTTGAACCTGCTCGTGCCGGAGTCCAGCCCGCTGCACCTGTCGGACTTCATGGTCGGCCTGCTGGGCAAGATCCTGTGCTTCGCCATCTGCGCGCTGGCGATGGACCTCATCTGGGGCTATGCCGGCATCCTCTCGCTGGGCCACGGCCTGTTCTTCGCGCTGGGCGGCTACGCGATGGGCATGTACCTGATGCGGCAGATCGGCCGCGACGGGCAGTACCAGAGCGACATGCCCGACTTCATGGTGTTCCTGAACTGGAAGGCCTTCCCGTGGCACTGGACGCTGTCGGACAGCTTCGTCGCGCAGATGCTGCTGGTGGTGCTGGTGCCGGGGCTGCTGGCCTTCGTGTTCGGCTGGTTCGCGTTCCGCTCGCGCATCCAGGGCGTGTACTTCTCCATCATCACGCAGGCGCTGACCTTCGCGGCCATGCTGCTGTTCTTCCGCAACGAGACCGGCTTCGGCGGCAACAACGGCTTCACCGACTTCAAGCGCATCCTGGGCATGCCCATCGGCACGCCGCAGATGCGCGTCGGGCTGGCGGTGCTGTCGGGGCTGGTGCTGATCGGCCTGTACCTGATGGCGCGCTGGATCGTCCACAGCAAGTACGGGCGCGTGCTGCAGGCCATCCGCGACGCCGAGTCGCGGGCGATGTTCTGCGGCTACGACCCGCTGCCCTACAAGCTGTCGATCTGGACGCTGTCGGCGGTGATGTGCGCCGTGGCCGGGGCGCTGTACGTGCCGCAGGTGGGCATCATCAACCCGGGCGAGATGAGCCCGGCCGCGTCGATCGAGATGGCGATCTGGGCCGCCGTGGGCGGCCGCGGCACCCTCATCGGCCCCATCGGCGGCGCCTTCGTCGTCAACGGCGCGAAGAGCTGGTTCACGGCCGCGTTCCCGGAGTTCTGGCTGTACTTCCTGGGCGCGCTGTTCATCGCGGTGACGCTGTTCCTGCCGCAGGGCCTGTGGGGGCTGGTGCGCCGGCTGGCGCGCACCCGGGAGCCGCCGCCGTGACGCCCGAGCTGATGGAGGCCGGCGCGCGCGCAAGCGCCGCCCACGCGCAGCGCCTGGCCGAGGGCGGCGGGCGCCGTCGCGTGACGATCGGCCGCGGCCTGGCGCTGCCCGAGCCCGACTTCGCGCACGGGGTGGCGCTGTACCTCGAGGACCTGAGCGTCAGCTTCGACGGCTTCAAGGCGCTGGACGCGCTGTCGCTGACTATCGACGCTGGCGAGCTGCGCTGCGTCATCGGCCCCAACGGGGCCGGGAAGACGACGCTGATGGACTGCATCACCGGCAAGACGCGGCCCGATGCTGGCAAGCTGTTCTTCGGCTCCACCATCGAGCTGCGGCGCTTCTCCGAGCCCGAGATCGCGCAGATGGGCATCGGCCGCAAGTTCCAGAAGCCCACCGTGTTCGAGCCGCTGACGGTGCTGCAGAACCTGGAGCTGGCGCTGGCGGGCGACCGCCGCGCGCGTGCCAGCCTGTTCGCGCGCTTGTCGGGCGAGCAGCTCGACCGCATCGACGAGCTGCTGGCGCTGATCCACCTGCGCGAGCACGCGCACCGCGCCGCCGGGCAGTTGTCGCACGGGCAGAAGCAGTGGCTCGAGATCGGCATGCTGCTGGCGCAGAACCCGCGGCTGCTGCTGCTGGACGAGCCCGTGGCCGGCATGACCGACGAGGAGACCGAGCGCACCGCGGAGCTGTTCCTGTCGCTGCAGGGCCGGCACTCGCTGGTGGTGGTCGAGCACGACATGGCCTTCGTGGCGCAGCTCGCGGGCGCGCACCGCACGGTGACCGTGCTGCACGAAGGCCGCGTGCTGGCCGAGGGTCGGCTCGCCGAGGTGCAGGCCGACCCGCAGGTGGTCGAGGTCTACCTCGGCCGCTGAGACCGGACCGCCCATGCTGCACGTCGACACCCTGCACCAGGCCTACGGCGGCTCGCACATCCTGCGCGCGGTGTCGTTCGAGGCGCGCGCGGGCGAGGTGACCGTCGTGCTGGGCCGCAACGGCGTGGGCAAGACGACCCTGCTGCGCAGCCTGATGGGCGTGGTGCCCGTGCGCAGCGGCACGGTGCGGCTGGACGGGCGCGACATCACGCGCGCCGCGCCCTTCGAGCGCGTGCGCGCCGGCATCGGCTACGTACCCCAGGGGCGCGAGATCTTCGGCCGCCTGACGGTGGAGGAGAACCTGCGCATGGGGCTGGCCAGCCGCAGCGCGCGGGCCCCGATCCCGGCCGAGCTGTTCGAGATGTTCCCGGTGCTGCAGCAGATGCGCCAGCGGCGCGGCGGCGACCTCTCCGGGGGCCAGCAGCAGCAGCTGGCGATCGCGCGCGCGCTGGCCGCCGGCCCGAAGCTGCTGCTGCTGGACGAGCCCACCGAGGGCATCCAGCCCAGCATCATCAAGGACATCGGCCGCGTGATCCGCGCGCTGGCCGCGCGGGGCACGATGGCCATCGTGCTCGTCGAGCAGTACTACGAGTTCGCCGAGTCGCTGGCCGACCAGTTCCTGGTGATGGAGCGCGGCGAGGTCGTGCTGCGCGGGCGGGGCAGCGAGATGCAGGCGCTGGGGGCGCGGGGGCGCATGTCGATCTGACGCTGCCCGCACAGGCCGCCCCGGCCGCGCCGCAAACCCTCAGCGCGGCGGGCTGGCCTCGGCCTGCAGCGGCACGGTCACGCGGCGCGGGTTCAGCCCGAGTTTGGGGAAGTCGGTCAACGCGGCCGAGAACATCGCCGCCAGCGTGGGGGCGCTGGCCGTGCTGGACACGCTCTCGTGGCTGGCCCGCGCCTCGAACAGCGGCTTGCCGCTGGCGCGGTCGCGGATGAGCAGGGCCACCTCGCGCTCGAAGCGGGCGCTGAGGTCGAACTGCGCGCTGTAGCCCCAGCGCGGCCCGCCCCAGGGGTTGTGGCGCCAGGTGCCGAAGCCGCCGCGCCACCAGAACGGGTCGGCCCAGGGCGGCTCGGAACGGCCCACCCGGGTGCCCACCTGCACCAGCACGTCGGGCGTGCCGCCGGCCGCCACGGGGGTGAAGCCGGCCCGGGCCAGCGCGCCGCGGGCGGCGGCCTCCAGCGCCTCGGTCTCGGCGGCGCGCGCCTGCTGCGAGGGCAGGCGCTCGAAGGCATAGCTGCCCGGGCTGCGGCCCGCCGGCCACTCGCCGAAGCTCGAGACCTCGGCGGTGAGCGTGTTCATGGCGGCGCAGCCGCCAAGCAGCAGCAGCGCGGCGCCACCCGCACCGGCCAGCAGCGCACGCCGGGGCACCGGCGTGGCACGGTCGGCGTGCGGCGCGGTGATCGCTTCGGGGATCGGGGCGGCAGGGGTCATGGTCAGTCCTCCGTGGCGGTCGGGGCCGCGCCGGGCGCCGCCCGCCAGGGCTGCAGCGTCAGCGGGGCCGTGGCCGGTGCGGCGCAGGGCTCCTCGTCGAAGGCGATGTCGCCACCGGCCACCGGCCGGCCTTCGGCTCGGATCGTCGTGAAGGGGAACAAGTTCCGGTCCATCAGGTGGCTGGGCACGACCTTGCCCATCGCGGTGAGCATGTTGTCGATGCGGCCAGGGTACTTCCGCTCCCACTCGCGGATCATCGCCTTGACCTGCACGCGCTGCAGGTTGTCCTGGCTGCCGCACAGCGTGCACGGGATGATCGGGAAGCGCCGGTGCTCGGCCCAGCGCTCCAGGTCGGTCTCGGCCACGTAGGCCAGCGGGCGGATGACGACGTGGCGGCCGTCGTCGCTCACCAGCTTGGGCGGCATGCCCTTCAGGCGGCTGCCGAAGAACATGTTCATCAGCAGCGTGACCACCATGTCGTCGCGGTGGTGGCCGAGCGCGATCTTGGTCGCGCCGAGCTCGCCGGCCACGCGGTACAGGATGCCGCGGCGCAGCCGTGAGCACAGGCTGCACATGGTCTGGCCCTCGGGGATGAGCTTCTTCACCACCGAGTAGGTGTCCTGGTTCTCGATGTGGAAGGGCACGCCGAGCTGCGTGAGGTACCCGGGCAGCACGTGCTCGGGGAAGCCGGGCTGCTTCTGGTCGAGGTTGACGGCCACGATCTCGAAGGGCACCGGCGCGCGCTGGCGCAGGCTCAGCAGGATGTCCAGCAGCGCGTAGCTGTCCTTGCCGCCCGACAGGCACACCATCACCTTGTCGCCGGCCTCGATCATGTTGAAGTCGGCGATGGCCTGGCCCACCTGGCGGTGCAGCCGCTTGCTCAGCTTGTTGGCCTCGAAGCGGGCCTTGCGCTCGTCACCGGCCCCGGGCGGGGCCAGGGTGGCGGCGTCGGTCCTGTCGTTCATGCCGGGTCCTTCATCTTGAACACCTCGCAGCCCACGGCGTCGCAGTCGGGGTAGACGTCGGGCTTCTCGGTGGCCACGCGGGCGGCGCGCACCTTGGGGTGGGCCAGCATGCGCGCCAGCACGTCGTCGGCCAGCGTCTCCTGCAGGTGGATGTGGCCCTGGGCCACGCGGGCCATGATCTCGCGGCGGATGAAGTCGTAGTCCAGCACCTCGGCCAGCTCGTCGTGCCGCGGCGTGCTCTCGGCCAGCGGCACGTACAGCTCGACGTTGATCTTCACGCGCTGCTCGCCCTTCTTCTCGAAGTCGTGCACGCCGATGTTGATCCACACCTCGTAGTCGCGCAGGAACAAGCGCCGGCAGTCGGCGAGTTGGGGGTTGGTCAGCAGGGTCTGCATCAGGGGGCTTTCGGTTGCGCTTCGCGCGCCAGGAACATCACGTCGCGCGCTTGCGGCTGCAGGTGCTGGCCGCCGTCGACGAGCAGCGTGGTGCCGGTGACGGCGGGGCTCTCGAGCAGGAAGCGCACCGCGCGCGCCACGTCGGCGGGGGTGGAGCCGCGGCCCAGCGGCGTCATGCGGTGCGAGGCCTCGAACTCGGCGTCGCTCATGCCGCCGGAGTGCAGCGTGACGCCCGGCGCCACGCCGCACACGCGCACGCGCGGTGCCAGCGCCTGCGCCAGCATGGTGTTGGCCGCCTCCAGCGCCGCCTTGCTCAGCGTGTAGCTGAAGTAGTCGGGGTTGGGGTTCCAGAGCTTCTGGTCGAGCAGGTTGACGACCACGCCCAGCGCGCCCTCGGGCAGCGCGCGGTGCAGCGCGCGCGCCAGCAGCACGGCCGGCGCGGTGTTGGCGCGCCACATGCGCTCCATCACCGCGGTGGAAAAGCTCGCCACGTCGTCGAGCTCGAAGGCCGAGGCGTTGTTGACGACGGCGTCGATGCGCCCGAAGGCGCGCAGCACGGCCGGCACCAGCGCTTCGCAGGCGGCCTCGTCGGCAAGGTCGGCGGCGAAGGCCTCGGCGCGCGCGCCGGCCGCGCGCAGGCCAGCCACGGCCTGCGCGGCGGCGGCGGCTGAGTGGCGGTAGTGCACGGCCACGTCCCAGCCGTGCACGGCCAGGTCCTGCGCGATGGCCAGGCCGATGCGTTGGGCACTGCCGGTGACGAGGACAACGGGGCGTTGGGGCATGGTTCCTACAATGCCGCCGATGGCTGCACACAGCGGGGTCGAGAGTGTATCGGTGCCCCCCTTTCCCGACGGGCCGGCGGCGCTGAAGGCCCGCATCGCCCAGGCCGTGCAGGCGGCCGGCGGCTGGCTGCCCTTCGACCGCTTCATGGCGATGGCGCTGTACGAGCCGGGCCTGGGCTACTACGCGCGCGGCGCGCCGCTGTTCGGCACCCTGCCGCAGTCGGGCAGCGACTTCGTCACCGCGCCCGAGCTCTCGCCGCTGTTCGGCGCCACGCTGGCGCGCGCCGTCGGCGAGGCGCTGGACGCCGCCGCCGCCGACACGGTGCTGGAGTTCGGCGCCGGCAGCGGCGCGCTGGCCGCGCAGCTGCTGGGCGCGCTGGGCGGCCGCGTGCGCCGCTATGGCATCGTCGAGCTCTCGGCTACCTTGCGGCAGCGCCAGCAGCAGCGCCTGGCGGCCTTTGCCGGGCGCGTCGAGTGGCTCGACGCCTGGCCCGAGGCCCTGCACGCCGTGGTGGTGGGCAACGAGGTGCTCGACGCCATGCCCGTGACGCTGCTGCACTTCGACGGCTCTGGCTGGTCCGAGCGCGGCGTGGCGCTGCAGGGCGATGCCTTCGCGTGGGCCGACCGCCCCAGCACGTTGCGGCCGCCGCACGCCGGGCCCTTCGTGCCCGGCACCACCACCGAGATCCACCCCCAGGCCGAGGCCTTCGTGCGCGGCCTGGCCGAGCGGCTGGCCCGCGGCGCGGTCTTCCTCGTCGACTACGGCTTCCCCGAGCACGAGTACTACCACCCCCAGCGCCTGGGCGGCACGCTGATGTGCCACCGCGCCCACCGCGCCGATGCCGACCCGCTGGCCGACGTGGGCACCAAGGACATCACCGCCCACGTCAACTTCAGCGCCCTGGCCCTGGCCGCGCAGGACGCCGGCCTGGACGTGCTGGGCTACACCAGCCAGGCCCGCTTCCTCTACAACGCCGGCATCGCCGCGCTGCTGCACGACGCCGACCTGCCCGCGCGCACCATGGCCGCGCGGCTGGTCAACGAGCACGAGATGGGCGAGCTGTTCAAGGTGCTGATGCTGGGTCGCGGACTGACCTTCGGCGCGGCCGGGCCGCTGGGCTTCGTGGCGGGCGACCGCTCGCACACGCTGTAGCCATGCGCTGGGTGATCGTCTTCCTGCTGGCCACGCTGGTGTTCAACGTGCTGCACGGCTGGATGACGAAGATCGGCCTGGGCCGCCTGCCGGGCGACTTCAGCTTCAAGCTGCGCGGCCGCACCTGGCACGTGCCGCTGGCGAGTTCGATCGTGCTGTCGGTGCTCATGGCGCTGATCGCCCTGCTGATCTAGCGCCCGGCGCGGCCGGGCGCGCGTCAGGGCTCGATGCGCCAGCCGTGGCCGCACTTGCTGCAGTGCACCTCGACCTCGTCGCCCTCGGCGTCGGCCTTCTGCAGCACGAGCCGGCCGTAGACGTGGCAGCGCGGGCATTCGGCCTGGTTGGCGGCCGACTCGGCGCGCGCCATCAGCCGCAGGTAGCGCCGCAGCGCCCAGGCGCCGGTGACGGTGCAGATGAGGATGGTGGCGACGTCCGTGAGGCGGTCGCTCACGCTGGTGAAGCGCCCCGTGGCCTCGAAGGCGGCGAACACGCCGATGAAGCACAGGAAGCACAGCACCAGGTGGGCGTGGCTGGCCAGCAGCGTGCGCTCGTACCACTTGCGAAAACCGATGCGGCGGATGCCGTCGGACAACAGCATGGCGGAACCTCCCCGGGTGCAGGCCCGTGCATGGTGGCACGGATCGGCCGCGCGCGTGCGGCGCGGCGCCGCGCCGGGCCGGCGTCAGCCGCCTGCCAGCCGCTGCCGCAGGTGCGCCAGCCGTGCCGCGCGCACCGC
>CAIKLM010000073.1 GCA_903828235.1 uncultured beta proteobacterium
CGCCGCGCGCGGCCCCGCGCTCGGCGGCGCGCCGCGCGGCCAGGCCCTCGATCACGGCGCGCAGCTCGTAGACCTGCTCGATCTCGTCGGGCGCCAGCGGCGCCACCTCCAGCCCGCGGCCGGGCGCGTCGCGCAGCACGCCCTGCTCGCGCAGCAGCAGCAGCGCCTGCTGCACCGGCTGGCGCGACACGCCCAGCTGCTGCGCCACCTGCTCCTGGATCACGCGGCTGCCGGCGGGCCAGCGGCCGCTGGCGATCTCGTCCAGCACCGCGTCGCGCACCTGCTCGGCCAGGGTCGGGGCCACCGCCATCGTCTTCATATGCGCAGTGTAGGGCGGGTTCGCCCCGATGGAACTCTGAATTCAGAGTTCTGACAATGGCGCAGCGTCCAGACCCGCGCCCGCCCCATCGGCCGGCGCCCCACCGCCGGAGCCCCGATGGCCGAGAACCCCCACCGCAGCGTCGCCGAATGGGTGGCGCGTTTCCTCGTCGCCCGCGGCGTCGACCGCATCTACGGCCTGCAGGGCGGCCACATCCAGCCCATCTGGGACTGGCTGCACCGGCTGGGCGTGCGCATCGTCGACGTGCGCGACGAGGGCGCGGCCGTGCACATGGCGCACGCCCACGCCGCGCTGGGCGGCCCCGGCGGCGTGGGCGTGGCCATGGCCACCGCGGGCCCGGGCGTCACGAACTGCGTCACCGCGCTCACCAACGCCCACCTCGAGCGCGTGCCGGTGCTGCTGATCGGCGGCTGCCCGCCGCGGCCGCAGGACGACCTCGGCCCGCTGCAGGGCATCGACCACGTGGCCATCGTGCAGCCGGTGACGCGCCACGCGCGCACGCTGCGCGTGGCCGACCAGATCGCGCGCGACCTCGACAAGGCCTGGTCGCTGGCCCTGGGCGACGGCGGCGCGCCCGGGCCGGTGTACGTGGAGATCCCCACCGACGTGCTGCGCGAGACGGTGCCCGAGGCCGTGGTGCTGCCCGAGCACCTGCGCCCGCACCCGCGGCCGCCGCAGGCGCCGGACGCCGGCCTCGTGGCGCAGGCTGCCGCGGTGCTGCGCGCGGCCCGGCGACCGCTGGTCGTCACCGGCCGCGGCGCGCAGGCCAGCCGCGGTGCCGCCGCCGCGCTGCAGCGGCTGCTCGACGCAGCCGGCGCCGTCTACCTGGACACACAGGAAAGCCGCGGCCTCGTCGACCCCGGCCACCCGGCGGTGGTGGGCGCCGTGCGCGCCCGCGCCATGCACGAGGCCGACTGCGTGCTGGTGGTGGGCCGCAAGCTCGACTACCAGCTGGGCTACGGCTCGCCCGCGGTCTTCGGGGCGGCGCGCTTCCTGCGCATCGCCGACCACGCCGACGAGCTGCGCGACAACCGCCGCGGCGAGGTCGAGCTGCTGGCCGACCCCGCGCTGGCCCTGGCCGCGCTGGCCGACGCGCTGGGCACGCCCGCGCCCGCGCTGGACCGCGCCTGGACCGGCGCGCTGCGCGCCGAGCACGACAAGCGCGCAGGAAAGCACCTGCAGGCCATGGCCACGGTCCCGGCCGGCGAGGACGGCCACCTGCACCCCAACCGCATCTTCGCCGCGCTGCGCGCCGTGCTGGCGCCCGACGCCATCACCGTGGCCGACGGCGGCGACCTGCTGAGCTTCGCGCGCATGGGCCTGCAGACGCGCCACTACCTCGACGCCGGCGCCTTCGGCTGCCTGGGCGTGGGCACGCCCTACGCGGTGGCGGCGGCGCTGCTGCACCCGGGGCGGCAGGTGGTGGCCGTCACCGGCGACGGCGCCTTCGGCATCAACGCCATGGAGATCGACAGCGCGCAGCGCCACGGCGCCGGCTGCGTGTTCATCGTCAGCAACAACGCGGCCTGGAACATCGAGCGGCTGGACCAGGCCATGAACTACGAGGGCCGCGTCGTCGGCACCACGCTGGCCTGGAGCGACTACGCCGGCATGGCGCGCGCCTTCGGGCTGCACGCCGAGCGCGTGACCTCGGCCGAGCGGCTGGGCGGCGCCATCGCCGACGCGCTCGCCCACGCCGCCAGCGGCCGCCCGGCGCTGCTGGACGTGGTGACCACGCAGCACGCGCTGTCGTCCGACGCCGGCAAGGGCCTGGGCTGGGTGCCCGACCGCCAGGCCCTGACGGCCTGGGACGAGGCCGAGCAGGCGCGGAGGGCGCCGCGGTGAGCGCCGCCGCCCCCGCGCTGCTGTCGCTGTCGGAGTCGGTGGCCGCCCACGCGCGCACGCAGCCCGCGCGGCCGGCGGCGCGCGACTCGCGGCGCTCGCTCACCTGGGCACAGTGGAACGATCGCGCCAGCCGGCTGGCGAATGCGCTGCTCGGCCTGGGGCTGGCGCGCGGCGACCGCGTCGCGCTGCTGGGCTTCAACGCGCTGGAGTGGCTGGAGCTGTACGCCGCCCTGTCGCGCGCCGGGCTGGTGGCGGTGCCGATCAACTTCCGCCTCGCCGCGCCCGAGGTGGCCTACATCGTGCAGCACGCCGAGGCCCGGGCCTTCGTGGTGCAGGATCGCCTGCGCGGCCTGGTCGAGGGCCTGCGCGGCGAGCTGCCGGTGCTGCCGCAGGCCTGGGTGCTGTGGGGCCACGACGCGCTGCCCGAGGCCGGCCACGGGCGCTGGCAGGACTACGAGGCGCTGATCGCCGCCGCGTCGGCCGCGCCGCCCGCCGTGGCGGTGCAGCCCGGCGACCTGTTCGCGCTGATGTACACCTCGGGCACCACCGGCCGCCCCAAGGGCGCGATGCGCAGCCAGGGCGGCAACGCGCTGATCGCGCTGTGCACGGCGCTGGAGTTCGGCCTCACGCGCGACGACACGGGCCTGCTGGTGATGCCGCTGTGCCACGCCAATTCGCTGTACTTCGGCGTCACCTTCGCGATGCTGGGCGCGCAGATCGTGGTGGACGACCGCGCGAGCTTCGACCCCGAGGCGCTGCTGGCGCTGCTCGCGCGCGAGCGCATCAGCTTCACCTCGCTGGTGCCGACGCACTACGTGATGATGCTGGAGCTGCCCGAAGCCGCGAAAGCCAAGCACGACCTCGCGCGCGTAGGCAAGCTACTCATCTCCTCGGCGCCGGCGCGGCGCGAGACCAAGCTCGGCGTGATGCAGCTGTTCCCGAACGGGCGGCTGTTCGAGCTGTACGGCTCCACCGAGGCCGGCTGGGTGACCGTGCTGCGGCCCGACGAGCAGCTGGCCAAGCTCGGCTCGGTGGGGCGCGAGTGGGCCGGCACCGGGGCCATCAAGCTGCTGGGCTCCGACGGCACCGAGGTGGCCGACGGCGAGGTCGGCGAGCTGTACTCGCGCACGCCCTGGGTCTTCGACGGCTACTGGCGCAACCCCGAGAAGACGGCCGAGAGCTTCCACGGCGCTTGGTGCTCGGTGGGCGACCTGGCGCGCCGCGACGCCGACGGCTTCATCCACCTCGTCGACCGCAAGAGCCACATGATCATCAGCGGCGGCGAGAACATCTACCCGTCGGAGGTCGAGGCCGTGCTGGCGCAGCACCCGGCCGTGCAGGACGTGGCCGTGGTCGGCCTGCCCGACGTGAAGTGGGGCGAGACCGTGTGCGCCGCCGTGGTGCCGCGGCCCGGTGCGCCGGCCGACCTGCAGGCTCAGCTCGACGGCCTGTGCCGCGAGCGGCTGGCCGGCTTCAAGCGCCCGCGCGCATGGCGGCTGATCGCGCCCGAGGCGCTGCCGCGCACGGCCACCGGCAAGGTGCAGCACCGGCTGCTGCGCGAGCGGCTGATCCAGTCGCCCTGAGGCGGGCGCGCCTCGGGCGCAGCTCAGGCGCAGAACGCCCTAGATGCGCGCCTCAGGCGCGCAGGGGCATCAGGTGCACCTGCGCCAGGTCGAAGGCCACGGCCAGCGCCTGCCCGGCCTGCAGGCCGCGCCGCTCGGGCCCCGACAGCGTCAGCACCAGCGGCTGCCCGCCGGCCACGGCCAGCGTCAGCGTGGCCATGGTGATCTCGCCCTGGTGGCGCACGCCGTCCACACGCGCCGCGAAGTGCCCGGGCCGGCCGGCGGCGTGCGCGTCGGCCAGCGTGATGGCGTCGCCGGGGATCACGAAAGTCACCGCGCGGCCGGGGGACATGCGGCCCTTGTCGCGCACGCGCAGCCGCAGGGCCGGCTCGCCGGTGGCCGCATCCCCCCAGCGCAGCCAGCCCCAGCCGGGCTCGTGGCCGTCGCCGCCTTCCCACCAGCCGGTCCAGCGGTTGGCGATGCCCACCAGGTCGGCCACGCGCGCGGTGCGCGGCGCGCGGTGCACGAACTCCGGCGTGCCGCTCTGCAGCACCTGGCCGGCGTCCATGACGACGAGGCGGTCGGCCAGCAGGCGCGCCTCGTTCAGATCGTGCGTCACCAGCACCATCGGCACGGCCAGCTCACGGCGCAGGTCGGCGATCAGCCGGTACAGGCCCTGGCGGGCCATCATGTCAACGGCCGAGAAGGGCTCGTCCAGCAGCAGCAGCATCGGCGCGCGCGCCAGCGCCCGCGCCACCGCCACGCGCTGCTGCTGCCCGCCAGAGAGCTGCGCCGGGCGGCGGTGCACCAGCTCGCCCGTCAGCCCCACGTGGGCCAGCCAGCGCGCGGCCTCGCGCTCGCGCTCGGCGCGCGGGCGGTGCAGCAGCGACAGCGCCACGTTGCCGGCGGCGCTGAGGTGCGGCATCAGCGCGTAGTGCTGGAACACCAGGCCCACGTGGCGCTGCTGCGGCGGCTGCCACAGCGGCGGCGCGCCGTCGCCCCCGATGCGGCACCACGTCTGCCCGCCCACCTGCACCAGGCCCTGCTGCGGCTTCATCAGCCCGGCGGCCACGCGCAGCATCGAGGTCTTGCCCGCGCCCGAGGGCCCCACCAGCGCCAGCAGCTCGCCCGGCGCGGCCTCGATGCGGCCGTGCAGCGGCATCGGCCGCTGCTGCTCGACCTCGATGACCAGGCCCTCGCTCACCGGGGCGCTCAACGTCGCCCCCCAGACGACAGCCGCGCCGTCGCGAAGAACGACGCCGCCACCGCCAGCAGCGACAGCAGCAGCAGCAGCAGCGCCATGCGGTCGGCGCCGGCCAGGTCGAAGGCCTGCACGCGGTCGTAGATGGCAATCGCGATGGTCTTGGTCTCGCCCGGGATGCTGCCGCCCATCATCAGCACCACTCCGAACTCGCCGAGCGTGTGCACGAAGGTCAGCACCATGGCCGAGAGGATGCCGGGCCAGGCCAGCGGCAGCTCCACGCGCCACAGCGTCTGCCAGGCCCCCAGGCCGCTGCAGGCGGCGGCCTCGGCCAGGTCGCGCGGGATGGCCTCGAAGGCGCGCTGCACCGGCTGCACCATGAACGGGATGTTGAAGATGACCGAGGCCAGCACCAGCCCGCCGAAGCTGAAGGTGAGCGGCAGGCCGAGCCCGGCGAACACCTGGCCCAGCGGCGACGCGCCCCCGAAGGCCACCAGCAGGTAGTAGCCCAGCACCGTGGGCGGCAGCACCAGCGGCAGCACCACCAGCGCCTCGATCCAGGCCTTGCCGCGCCACGCCGTCCGCGCCAGCCAGCGGCCCAGCGCCAGGCCCAGCGGCAGCAGCACCAGCAGCGTCACCGCCGCCAGCTCCAGGCTCAGGACCAGGGCCTGCCAGTCGATCATAGGCGGCGGGGCGTTCAGCCGGGCGGCGGCGCGTAGCCGTGGCGCTGCCACACGGGCTGCGCGGCCGGCGCGAGCAGGTAGTCGTGGAAGGCGCGCACCGTGGGCGGTGCCTCGGCCAGCAGCACCAGCCGCTGCGCCAGCGGCGCATGGAACGACGCCGGCACCACCGCCGCCGTGCCGGCCGCCGCCACCGCCGGCACCAGCGTGAGCGAGTAGGCCACGAGCCCGCCCTGCGCCGAACCCGACAGCGCGAACTGCACCGCCTGCGACACGTTCTCGCCGATCACCAGGCGCGGCCGGGCCAGATCCCACAGGCCGGCGTGCTGCAGCGCCTCGCGGGCGCGCTGGCCGTAGGGCGCGTGCTCGGGGTTGGCGATGGCCAGGCGCTGCACGCGGCCGTCGCGCAGCGCCTCGCCCAGGCCGCGCAGCTCGCCGTCCACCGGCAGCGGCGAGCCGCGTGGCGCCAGCAGCGCCAGCCGGCCCAGTGCGTAGACGCGGCCGCGGTCGGCCGCGCCGCCCAGCGTGCGGCCGGCCGCGGCCACGCGGAACACCGTCTCCTCGTCGGCCGAGACGAACAGGTGGAAGGGCGCGCCCTGCAGGATCTGCGCGACGAAGTTGCCCGAGGAGCCGAACACCAGACGCAGCGGGCCGCCGCCGGCGCGCTCGAACTGCGCGGCCAGCTCCTCGATGGCGGGCTTGACGTTGGCGGCGGCGGCCACGGTGGCGGGGGCCTGCGCGGCGGCGCGGCGCGGCGGCAGGGCCGGCAGCACGGCGGCCAGCGGCAGGCCCAGCAGGGTTCGGCGGTCGGTCATGGCAAGCGGGTGATATCTTTTGCGATGGATATCGCTGGCAAAGTATATCGAGCACCGGCCCATATTCGCGACAATGCGGACATGAGCCTGCCAGCTTCGCCCCGTGCGCGCGTGCGCGTGCACCTCGACGAGACGCTGATGCTCGGCCCGGGCAAGGCCGAGTTGCTGGAGGGCATCGCCGCCACCGGCAGCATCGCCGAGGCCGGCCGGCGCATGGACATGAGCTACCAGCGCGCGTGGTCGCTGGTGAAGACGCTGAACGCCGGCTTCGCCGAGCCGCTGGTGGAACGCCAGCGCGGCGGCAGCGGCGGCGGCGGCGCGCGCCTCACCGCCACCGGCGAGCAGGTGCTGCGCATCTACCGCGCCATCGAGCGCGACTGCCAGCGCGCGGTGGACAAGCGCGCGGCGGCGTTGGCGGGGCTGCGGGGCGGGGGCTGAACCGCGCAGCGGGCGCCCGCGGGCCCGGCCCGGCGGCTCAGATGAGGATCACGGTTTCGCTGTAGTGCGCGATCAGCGCGTCATGCGTCATGAGCCGCATGGGTTCCGTCAGGGCTTGCGCCACCAGCAGCCGGTCGAAGGGATCGGCATGGATCGGTGGCAGGGCCGCCACGGCCACCGCGTGCTCGGGCTGCACGGGCAGGATACGAAGGCCCGAAGCGCGGAACTGCTCCAGCGCCTGCTCGGGCGATACGGGCATGTCGCCCCGGCCCAGCGAGTGCTTGATCGCGATCTCCCACAAGCTTGCCGCGCTGACCCAGGCCGTGCTTCGTTCGGCCGTCAGCCAGCGCCGGGCCTCGCGGCCGAGCCGTGGGCTGTCGACCAGGACCCAGAGCGCGACGTGGGTGTCGAGCAGCAGGTTCACGACCCGCGCAGGCCGAACAGGACAGCGACCTCGTCGTTGTGGCGATCGATGTCGTCGGGCACCTCGAACAGGCCCTTGGCCAGGCCCAGCTTGATGCCGCCCGCAGGCGCATCCAGCGGCACCAGCCTGGCCACTGGGCGGCCGTGCCGGGCAATGACGATCTCTCGCTCGCGACCCGAAGCCACGGCCTCGACCAGGCGGGACAACTGGGTCTTTGCGTCGAGCATGTTGACAGCACTCATGGTGAGATTCTAGCCAATTCTGGTCAGAATTTGGCAGTGGTCCGGTGGAGCAGCTCTGCCTCGGGTGCGACGGCCGAGCCGGGAAAGCGGAGCCAGGACGAGGGGTTGCCTTGGTCCGCCGGTTCGCGGCCCTCGGCCCCTCGATGGGCTGTGCCTGCCCCGGCGCTCGCACCGTTCATGTCGCCGGGCTTCGAGACTCGACCGCCATGAGCTCCGGCAGACAGTCCGGATCAGCCCACAGCGTCTGCCAGGCATCTTGCGCGGCTGCCAGCCAGGACGGGTGGTCGGCACCACACTCGATGCCGATCCAGCCATCACGGGTCCAGCTCCACCAGTAGCGGCCGGCGAGCCCGCCGCTGTCGGTAGCGCCCGGGCCCTCGATGCGCAGGCCCATCTGCGCCATCAGAGCAGGGTCGATGGTGCTGGGGATGGCGGGCTTTGGCATGCGTCGACAGACCCTTTGGCTCGGGCAAGCAATGCTGCCTCGAGCCCGATCCGATGGCAACATGCCCGCATGACGCTGCCTAACGGCCTTTACGAGACGCTGCTGACACGGGCCCATGCCACTGCGCTCGACGGTCAGGCCCACGTGCTGGCGGATGCCACGGGCCTGATGCCCGACCTGCTGCTGGATCTGGTCACCCGGCACCTGGGGACGCTGTTCGACGCCATGGCCCGCGAGCCCGGCGGCGGCGACTCGCAGCTGGACCTCGCCTTGGGCTTGCTGGCCCGCGCGCGCGAACTGCTGGCGGCCGGACCCCAGGCCGACACCCTGCCGGACGGCGACGAACTGCCCCAGCGGCCGCCCACCGTGCTGCGGCAGGTGGGTCAGCCAGGGCGCACGCTGCAGGCACCCCAGACCGGGCTGTTGCAGCCCTGGCTGTTCACGGCCGGGCGCGGCAGTCCTTCGCTGCTGCACGAGATCCGCCGCGAAGTCTCGGCCTGCGATCGCGTCGACCTGGTGATCAGCTTCATCACCCTGTCGGGCGTGCGCAAGGTGCTGGACCTGCTGCAGCAGCTGGCCCGCGCGTCGGACAGCGGCGCGGCGGGCCCCGTGATCCGCGTGCTGACCACCACCTACACCGGCGCCACGGAGGCCGAGGCGCTGGACCAGCTGGCCGCGCTGCCCGGCTGCGAGGTCCGCGTGTCGCTCGACGGCCGCCGCAGCCGCCTGCACGCCAAGGCCTGGATCTTTCGCCGCACCAGCGGCTTCGGCAGCGTGTACATCGGCAGCGCCAACCTCTCGGGCGCGGCGATGACCGGCGGGCTGGAGTGGACCGTCAAGCTCACGCAGCGCGGACAGGCCGCGATGTACGACGCGGCCTGCGCGCACTTCGAAGCCTTGTGGGCCGATGCCGAGTTCGAGCGATACGACCCCGCGGTGGCCGGCAGCCGCGAAGCCCTGCGCCTGGCCCTGTCGCAAGAGCGCGGCAGCAGCCACGGTCAACCCATCGCGCTGTTCGACATCCAGCCCAAGCCCTTCCAGCAGGACCTGCTCGACCAGCTGGAGGCCGAGCGCGCGCTCTCCCGCCATCGCTTGCTGCTGGTGGCCGCCACCGGCACTGGCAAGACGGTGATCGCCGCGCTCGACTACCGGCAGCGCGCGAGGCGGCAGGGCGGCCGCCATCCCAGGCTCCTGTTCGTGGCGCACCGTGGCGAAATCCTGCAGCAGGCCCTGGCCACCTACCGCACCGTGCTGCGCGACCCCGGCTTCGGCGACGTGCTGGCCGGCGGCCGTGAGCCGACGACCTGGGACCATCTGTTCACCACCATCGACAGCCTGGACAGCCGAGACCTGCTCTCGCGATTCGGCGTCGACTACTGGCACAGCGTCGTCATCGACGAGTGCCACCACATGGCGGCAGCCCGCTTCGAGCGCTTCTGCAAGCGCGTGCAGCCCCAGGAGCTGCTCGGCCTCACCGCAACGCCCGAGCGGGCCGATGGCAAACCCATCGCCGGGTTCTTCGACGCCCGGCCCGACGGGCGCCCAGCGGCCGAGCTGCGCCTGTGGCACGCCCTCGACCTGCAGCTGCTGGTGCCCTTCGAGTACTTCGGCTGCGACGACAGCACCGATCTGGCCGACGTGCCCTGGGGCAAGGCCGGCGAGCTGGCGGCGCTGCGCCAGGCGCTGGAGGCCAACACCGCGCGCGCGCAGCTGGTCATGCGCGAGTGGGAGCGGCTCGCCGGCCGCAGCCGCATGCGGCGGGCGCTGGCGTTCTGCGTGTCGATCGAACACGCCGAGTTCATTACCCGCGCCTTTGCCGAGGCCGGCCTGAAGGCCGCGTGCATCACCTCGAAGACGCCGCCGGAGGAACGCGAACGTGCCCCGCACCGCCTGAGGGATGGCGGGGACCTGCAGGTCCTGGTGACGGTGGACCTGTACAACGAAGGGGTCGACCTACCCTTCGTCGACACGCTGCTGCTGCTGCGGCCCACGCAGAGCCCGGTCGTGTTCCAGCAGCAGCTGGGCCGCGGCCTGCGCCTGCACCCCCCGCACAAGGACAGCTGCCTGGTGCTGGACTTCGTGGGCCGCCACAACGAGGGTTTCCGGTTCGACCGGCTGCTGGGCGCGATCACCGGACAGAGCCGCCGCGAACTGCTCGACAGCGTCGAGCAGGGTTTCGCGAACCTGCCGGCCGGCTGCCACATCCTGCTGCAACCGCGGGCCCGCGAACAGGTGCTGGCGCGACTGCGGCAGCTGACCGACGGGCAGTGGCGACACCTGCGCCTGGAGCTGGGCGCCTGGTCGGCTGCGAAGGGACGCACCAACCCGCCGCTGGCCGACTTCCTGCACGATCAGGCCCTGGAGCTGGAAGACATCTACCGCCCACAGGGCCACAGCGGGTGGTTGACGCTCCAGCACCAGGCCGGGCTGACGGTGGCCGAGCCGACGCCGGAGGCGCTGTACTTCAGCGGCCGCCTGCACAGCCTGCTGCATGTCGACGATGTCGAACGCCTGAGGGCGCTGCAGGCGCTGGCCGAAGGCCGCATGCTCGACGCGGCGCTGGCCCAGTGCCTGGCCTATCAGATCGACGCCGATCGCACCCGGGTGGGCCCTGCGGCGGCGTTCCTGGCCCGGCTGCGCCAGGAGCCGGCGGCCTGCCACGAGCTGCAGCAGCTGGTGGCCCTGCTGGAGGCGCGGGCGCGGGCCTTGCCGGCACTGCCGGGCCTGGAAGACACCCCGCTGCGCCTGCATGCGCGCTACGGGATGCGCGAGATCCTCACCGCCGTGGGCTGGCTGACGGCCGAGAAGCGGACGCCGGCCACCTCGGGCGTGCTGCCGCTGGCCCAGCGCCGCACCGAACTGCTGTTCGTCACGCTCGACAAGAGCGAGGGTTTCAACGACCGCACGGCCTATCGCGACCACGCGATCGATCCCGGGCACTTCCACTGGCAGTCGCAAAACTCGGCGCGGCGCGACCGCGGCGCCGGCCAGCGCTACCTGGGTGCGCCCGCCAACGGCTGGCAGTTCCAGTTGTTCGTGCGCGAACGCCCCGGCGACGCCTATGCGGCCTGCGGGCCGCTGCAGCTGGTCTCGGCCGAGGGCGACAAGCCGATCAGCATCGTCTGGCGGCTGGCCAGTCCGCTGCCGGCACGCCTGTTCTCGTCGTTCAGCGTGCTGCGCGGGGCCTGAGGCCCGGTGCCGCAAGCGGGCGCCTTACAAGATCGCCCGCTGCGTCCGCGAGGGCCACGCCCTGTTCGTTCCGGTGACGGTGACCCTCGAACTGGAGTGGGTGCTGCGCGCCAGCTTCGGTTACGCCAAGGACGAGGTGCTGCGGGTCCTCTCGAACCTGTTCTCGGCGGCGGAGCTGAGCTTCGAATCCGAACGCGCCTTGGAAGTGGCTCTGCATCTCTACCGCAATGCCACGGCGGACTTCGCCGACTGCCTGCACATCGCATTGGCGGCCGAGGCCGGCGAGCAGCCGCTGTGGACGTTTGACAAGAGCGTCGCCAAGGTCATCGGCGCACAGGTGCTTCGCACGCGGTAGTCCGGCAGCCCGCTGGCGTCACCCCGACCGGTCGACACCTGCTCAGGCCCGGGTGGCGGCCCTGGATGACAGGGCCGCTCGCATCGCGTCCAGCGGCAGGCCCGGCAGGGCTCGGCGGCTGGCCCTGGCAAGGGGGTTGCCATCTCTTGCGATGGATATCGCTGATGAAGTGTGTCGAGCGCCAGCCCTGATTGGCGGCGATGCGGGCCGGTGCCTGCCGGCTTCGCCAAGCCGCTGGTGGAAAGCCCGCGCGGCGGTGCGGGCGGGGTTGCGCGGCGGGGGCTGACCGTTGGCCGTGGTGGCCTGCTGCGGAACACCAAGGACGAACGGCTGCGCCTCGTGTCAGGCGACATGAAAAACTGACCCCCTGGCGACATTGAGAACTGACCCCCTTCGAGGACGAAGGAGGTCCAATGGAAGAGGTGTTCCAAGCTCCGCAGGTCGCAGCAGACCGGGGGAGCGAGACGATGTTGGCGCCG
>CAIKLM010000074.1 GCA_903828235.1 uncultured beta proteobacterium
CGGCAGCACCGGGGCCGGCGCGGCCGGGCCGACGCGGCCCGCCGCCCGCGTGGCCGCCGGCTCGGCGGGCACCAGGATGGGCGTGTCCTGCGGCAGCGGGCGCGGCTGGGTTTCGAACAGCAGCGGGAAGCCGATCACACCGACGGCCAGCAGCAGCACCGCACCCACGAGCCGGCGCCGGGCCTGGGTTCGCGCCGCCGCGACCGCGAGGTCTTCGGGGGCGGCCGCCGCCGCGGGCGACCGCTGGGGCCGCTGCGGCGGCTTCGGCTCGGAGGCCGTGTCCTTGGGGCGGAAGAACGGCAGTCGCATGCGGTGCGGGCGGGGTCGGGGGCGGGGTCAACCGGCGGGGGGGGCCGGCGGCGACGCGGCGTGCGGGGCGCCGAGCCGCGGCAGGCCGGCCTTGAGCACGCCGCCCACCGTGTAGAACGAGCCGAAGATCACGATTCTATCGGCGGGGTCGGCCGCGCCCACGGCCGCCGCCAGGGCCGTGGCGGGGTCGGCGTGCGTGCGCACGGCCGGTGCACCGCCGATGCGGCCCTGGGCCGCCGCCGCCACCAGGGGCACCAGGGCCTCGGCCGTGGCCGAGCGCGGGCTGGCCAGCGTGCACAGGTGCCAGCCGTCCACCAGGCCGGCGATGCGCGACAGCAGCCCCGGGATGTCCTTGTCGGCCATGGCGCCGAACACCGCGTGCGTGCGCGGGTAGAAGCCCATGGCGTCGAGGTTGGCCGCCAGCGCGGCCACCGACTGCGGGTTGTGGGCCACGTCCAGCACCAGCGTCGGCTGCCCGGGCACGATCTGGAAGCGGCCGGGCAGTTCCACCAGCGCCAGGCCGGTGCGCACGGCCTGCGCGTTGATCGGCAGCCGGTCCTTCAGCGCGATCAGCGCCGCGATCGCGCCGGACGCGTTGATCAGCTGGTTGGCGCCGCGCAGCGCCGGGTAGCTCATGCCGCTGTAGCGGCGGCCGCGGCCCGACCAGCTCCACTGCTGGCGGTCGCCCTGGTGGTTGAAGTCGCGCCCCACCAGCCAGAGGTCGGCACCGATGGCTTCGCCGTGGCCCACCACGCTGGCCGGCGGCAGCGGGTCGCTCACCACGCAGGGGCGGCCGGGACGCATGATCTGCGCCTTCTCCAGGCCGATGCTTTCGCGGTCGGGGCCGAGCCACTCCATGTGGTCGAGGTCGATGCTGGTGATGACGGCGCAGTCGCAGTCGAAGGCGTTGACGCTGTCGTAGCGCCCGCCCATGCCGACCTCGAGGATGACCGCGTCGACCTCGGACATCGACAGGCAGCGCGCGATGGCCAGCGTCGTGAACTCGAACTGCGTGAGCGTGGTGTCGCCGCGCGCGCGCTCCACGGCCTCGAAGTGCGGCAGCAGAACGGCCTCGTCGACCGGCTGCCCGTTGATCTTGCAGCGCTCGGTGAAGTGCACGAGCTCGGGCTTCTGGTACAGGCCCGTGCGGTAGCCGGCGTGGCGCAGGATGCTCTCCAGCATGGCGCAGGTGCTGCCCTTGCCGTTGGTGCCGGCCACGGTGATGACGGGCACCTCGAATCGGATGCCCAGGCTGCGCGCCACCCGGACCGTGCGCTCCAGCGACAGGTCCATGGTCTTGGGGTGCATTGCGGCGCAGTGCGCCAGCCAATCAGCGAGTGAGTTCATAGGCGGCAATGAATGGCCAGGCTGCCCGCGCGGAACCGGCCCCGCCGGGCCGCAGCGGGGCGCCCCCTCGGGGGCAGCGACCAGAGGGAGCGAGAAGGCTCCAGGTTCTACGCCACGGCGTCGGCAGACTGCCGCTGCAGCAGCGCCAGCAGGCGCGCGATCGTCGGTCGCAGCTGCCGGCGGTCGCAGATCATGTCCAGCGCGCCGGTGCCGAGCAGGAACTCGCTGCGCTGGAAGCCCTCGGGCAGCTTCTCGCGCACGGTGTTCTCGATCACGCGCGGGCCGGCGAAACCGATCAGTGCCTTGGGCTCGGCGATGACCACGTCGCCCACGAAGGCGAAGCTGGCCGACACGCCGCCCATGGTGGGGTCTGTCAGCACGCTGACGTAGGGCAGCTTGGCCTTGGCCAGCCGCGTGAGCGCGGCGTTGGTCTTGGCCATCTGCAGCAGGCTGAGCAGGCCCTCCTGCATGCGCGCGCCACCGGTCGCGGTGAAGCTCACGAAGGGCAGCTTCTGCTCCACGGCCGCCTCGACGCCGCGCGTGAAGCGCTCGCCGACCACGCTGCCCATGCTGCCGCCCATGAACTCGAACTCGAAACAGGCCGCCACCACGGGCACGCTCATCACGGCGCCGCCCAGCACCACCAGCGCGTCGGTCTCGCCGGTGAGCTCCAGCGCGGCCTTCAGGCGCTGCGGGTACTTCTTGCTGTCCTTGAACTTCAGCGCGTCGACCGGCAGCACCTCCTGGCCGATCTCCCAGCGCCCCTCGGGGTCGAGGAAGGCGTCCAGCCGCTGGCGCGCGCCGATGCGGTGGTGGTGGTCGCACTTGGGGCAGACGTTGAGGTTGCCCTCGAGGTCGGTCTTGTACAGCACCGTCTCGCAGGCCGGGCACTTGATCCACAGGCCCTCGGGCACGGCGCGGCGCTCGGCCGGATCGGTGGGCTGGATCTTGGGCGGCAGCAGTTTTTCGAGCCAGCTCATGGGGACAACTCCTGTTCAGGCCTGGATCAGGCGTCCAGGGCGGCGCGGATCTCGGCCATGAAGGCGCGCGCGGCCAGAGGCGCATTCTGGCGGGTTTCGGATTCGATCAGCTGGATCAGGCGCGAGCCGATCACCACCGCGTCGGACACCGCCGCCACCGCGCGGGCGCTGGTGGCGTCGCGGATGCCGAAGCCCACGCCCACCGGCACGCTGACGTGGGCGCGGATGCGCGGCACCATCTCGGCCACCGCGGCGGTGTCGAGGTGGCCGGCCCCGGTGACGCCCTTCAGCGACACGTAGTACACGTAGCCGCTGGCGACGCGGCCGACCTGCGCCATGCGCTCGTCGGTGCTGGTGGGGGCGAGCAGGAAGATGAGGTCCAGGCCGGCCTCGCGCAGGCGCGCCGAGAAGACCTCGCACTCCTCGGGCGGGTAGTCGACGATCAGCAGGCCGTCGACGCCGGCCTCGGCCGCGGCGCGTACGAAGGCATCGGCCCCATGCTTCTGGTCGTAGCGCTCCACGGGGTTGGCGTAGCCCATCAGCACCACCGGCGTGGCCTGGTTGCCGCGGCGGAACTCGCGCACCATGGCCAGCACCTGCGGGACGCCGATGCCGCGCGCCAGGGCGCGTTCGCTGGCCTTCTGGATGACGGGGCCGTCGGCCATGGGGTCGGAGAAGGGCACGCCGAGCTCGATGATGTCGGCGCCGCCCTCGGCCAGGGCCTGCATGATCTGCGGCGTGGCGTCGGCGAACGGGTCGCCGGCGGTCACGTAGGGGATCAGGGCCTTGCGGCCCTGGGCCTTGAGCCCGGCGAGCGTGGCGGCGATGCGGCTCATTGCGGCCTCCGCAGGGCCGCCCCAAGGCGGCCGCACGCCCCCTCGGGGGGCAGCGAGCGGTAGCGAGCGTGGGGGCTCATTTCGGCCTCCGCAGGGCCGCCCCAAGGCGGCCGCACGCCCCCTCGGGGGGCAGCGAGCGATGGCGAGCGCAGGGGTTCATTGCTTCACCGCCTGGCCGCGGCACGAGGGCCGGCAGTAGAACTCGGCGCCGGTCAGGTCGGCCACGGTGCCGATGTCCTTGTCGCCGCGGCCGCTGAGGTTGACCAGCAGGTGCTGGTCGGGGCGCATCGTCGCGGCCATCTTCATGGCGTGGGCCACGGCGTGGCTGCTCTCGAGCGCCGGGATGATGCCCTCGGTGCGGCACAGGCGGTGGAAGGCCTCCAGCGCCTCGGCGTCGGTGACGCCCACGTACTCGGCCCGGCCGATGTCTTTCAGGTAGGCGTGCTCGGGGCCGACGCCGGGGTAGTCGAGGCCGGCGCTGATGCTGTGCGTCTCGGTGATCTGGCCGTTGTCGTCCTGCAGCAGGTAGGTGCGGTTGCCGTGCAGCACGCCGGGCGTGCCGGCCGACAGGCTGGCCGCGTGGCGGCCGCTGGCCAGGCCCTGCCCGGCGGCTTCCACGCCCACCAGGCGCGTGCCCTCGTGCGGGATGTAGGGGTAGAAGATGCCCATGGCGTTGCTGCCACCGCCCACGCAGGCCAGCACGGCGTCGGGCTGGCGGCCGACCTGGCGCTGCATCTGCTCGATGCACTCGTCGCCGATGACGCGCTGGAAGTCGCGCACCATCATCGGGTAGGGGTGCGGGCCGGCCACGGTGCCGATGATGTAGAAGGTGTTCTCGACGTTGGTCACCCAGTCGCGCAGGGCCTCGTTGAGCGCGTCCTTCAGCGTCTTGCTGCCGCTTTCCACCGGCACCACGCGGGCGCCCAGCAGGTGCATGCGGTAGACGTTGGGGCTCTGGCGCTTGACGTCCTCCGAGCCCATGTAGACCACGCACTCCATGCCGTAGCGGGCGCAGATGGTGGCCGTGGCCACGCCGTGCTGGCCGGCGCCGGTCTCGGCAATGACGCGCGGCTTGCCCATGCGGCGCGCCAGCAGCGCCTGGCCGATGGTGTTGTTGACCTTGTGCGCGCCGGTGTGGTTGAGGTCCTCGCGCTTGAGGTGGATCTGCGCGCCGCCGAGCTCGCGGCTCAGGCGCGCGGCGTGGTAGATCGGGCTGGGCCGGCCCACGAAGTGCGCCAGCTCGTGCCGGAACTCGGCCACGAACTCGGGGTCCTCGCGGTACTTCGCGTAGGCCGCCTCGAGCTCGGCCAGGGCGTGGATGAGGGTCTCGGCGACGAAGGTGCCGCCGTAGAAGCTGGGCTGGCCGTTGGGCCCGGCCACGGGGCCAAAGTGCCCGCGCGCGTCGGGCTGGTGGTACTCGAACATGATGCGGATGGATCCTCTAGGGGGCGGCTTCGGCGGCGCGGGCGTCGGCCTCGCGCACCGCTTGGCAGAACCGGCGCATCAGCAGGGCGTCCTTGATGCCCTTGCTGCTTTCCACGCCGGAGCTCACGTCAACGGCCCAGGGCCGGACGAGCCGCACGCCATCGGTCACATTGGCAGGACTCAACCCACCAGACAAAACGACCGGAGCGGGCACGTTGGGTGGAATGAGTGACCAATCGAAGACCTTTCCACCGCCGCCGAAGCCCTCGACGAAGGCGTCGAGCAGCAGGGCCTGCGCGCTGGCATAGCGAGCGACGCAGTCTAGCAAATCGACCTCGGCGGCCGAGCCCCTGGCGCCCATGCGCACGGCGCGCAGGTAGGGCCTTGCCGCGGATTCGCATTCGGCGGGGGATTCGTCGCCGTGGAACTGCAGCACCGCCTCGGGCACGGCCTCGATGCCGGCGGCCACCTCGGCGGGCGTGGCGTTGACGAACAGCAGCACCGGCGTCACGAAGGGCGGCAGGCGCCGCGCCAGTTGCCGCGCCCGGGCCGGCGTCACCGCGCGCGGGCTGGCGGGGTAGAGGTTGAAGCCCAGCGCGTCGGCGCCGGCGGCGCAGGCGGCGTCGACGTCGGCCTCGCGCGTGAAGCCGCAGATCTTGATGCGGGTGCGGTGCATGGAGGGGGCTAGGGCAGCAGCCAGGGCGCCGCGGTGGCGCTCTCGGGAATGCCCAGGGCGGCATCGTAGTACGGCCCCAGGAAGGTCAGCCCGTCGGCGCTGAAGGTGGGCGCGGCGGCACTGCGGTCGCGCGCGGCCAGCACCTCGGCCATCCAGCCCGGCGGCCGCCGGCCGCTGCCCACCATCACCAGGCATCCCATCAGGTTGCGCACCATGTGGTGCAGGAAGGCGCTGCCGTCGAAGTCGAAGGTCCAGTAGCCGGCCATGGGCGCGCCGGTGAAGGCGATCTCGATGCGGTGCAGCGTCTTCACCGGGGTCGGCGACTGGCATTCGCTGGAGCGGAACGAGCTGAAGTCGTGCGTGCCGACCAGATGCGCGGCGGCCTCGCGCAGCGCCTCGGCGTCCAGCGGGTGGAAGGTCCAGCCCACGAGCCCGGCGTCCAGGGCTGGCCTCACGGCCGACTCGCGCAGCCAGTAGCGGTAGCGCCGGCCGCGCGCGCTGTTGCGGGCGTGGAAGTGCTCGCTCACCGGCAGGGCCCACTGCAGCGCGATGTCGGGTGGCAGGAAGCGGTTGGTGCCGCGCACCCACGAGAACGGCTCGCGCACCACCGGCGCGTCGAGGTGCACGACCTGGTTCAGCGCGTGCACGCCCGCGTCCGTGCGGCCGGCGCAGACGGTGTGCACCGGCTCCGCGACGAAGGCTGCGAGCGCCTGCTCCAGCGCGTCCTGGACGGTGCGGCCGCCGGGCTGGCTCTGCCAGCCCAGGTAGCCGCTGCCGCGGTAGCTGACGCCCAGCGCCATGCGGGCCAGGCGCGGCGGCATCGAAGGCCCGCTCAGCCGAGCTTCTCGAGCATGCCCTGCGCCTTGGCCTTGAGCGACCCTTCGGCCTTGGACACCACCTCTTCGAGCAGGTCGCGGGCGCCTTCGTGGTCACCGATCTGGCGGAACTCCTCGGCCAGCTCCAGCTTGCGCGCCAGCGGGCCGTCGCCCGAGTCGTCGGCCGGCGCGGCCGGGGGCTCGAGGCCGAAGTCGCCGAAGTCGAGCAGGCTGCTCGCGCCGGCGTCGGCCGGCGCCGGTGCTGCGGTCGGCGACAGCTCGTCGGGCAGCGCACCGAGGTCGAAGTCCAGGCCTCCGGGGGGCTCCGCCGGCGCCGGCGGCTTGCCCAGCGACACCGTCGGCGGCACGTCCTCCATCTCGGGCGGGGCCGGGCGCTCCACGGGCACCGTCTTGGGCTCCAGCGAGATCATCGCCTCGTCGTTGCCGAAGGGCTGGGCCAGCTCGGGCTGCAGCGCCAGGGGCTGCGTCGACTCGCCCGGCTTCAGCGGCTCTTCGCCACCGATGTCGAGGTCGAGGTCGATGCTGTCCAGCGTTGCGTCGGGCGCCGGCTCGAAAGCCAGCGGCTGCGCCGGGGCCGTGTGCGGCACCGTCGGTGCGCCCAGGGGCTCCATGGGCAGCGTGGCGTCGCTGGGCGCGGTGTCGGGCTTGCCGCCGGGCTGGTACAGCGGGTTGTCGGGGTCGATGGTGCGGCCGAGCTCCTGCGCCTTCGCCCACTCGTCGCCATCGCCCCGGGTGAGGCTGAACATCTGCGTGGCCAGCAGCTCGAAACCCTTGACGTCGCGGCGCTTGGCGTAGACCTCCAGCAGCTTGCTGCGGATGGCCATTCGCTCGGGGTTGGAGCGCATCGCTTCCTTGAGGATCTCCTCGGCTTGCAGGTCACGGCCGTAGGCCAGGTAGACATCGGCCTCCGCCACGGGGTCGACGTCGCCGATGGCATCGAGCTGGCTCAGCGAGTAGCTCATCGACGACGAGTTGCCGGTGTTGGTGGCACCGCCCTCGCGGGTGTCGATGCGCTGGCCGCCGCTGGCGCCAAAGAAGCTGTCGGGCTGCAGCCGGCTCTCCAGGAACGAGGTCTCGCCGGCCGGCTTGCGCAGCTTGCCGCGCAGCCGGTACAGCACCAGGCCGCCCAGCAGCAGCACCAGCACGCCCCCGGCGGGCAGCAGCAGCGAGTTCTCGCTCAGCGAGTCGAGCAGGCCACCGCTGTCGGCCTGGGCCTGGGCCGGCGCAGGGGCCGGCGCAGGGGCCGGCGCAGGGGCCGGTGCGGGTGCCGGCGGGCGGGCGGGTGCGGCCGCCGGC
>CAIKLM010000075.1 GCA_903828235.1 uncultured beta proteobacterium
ATCTTCGCGCAGGTGCAGCGCGTGCCGATCGGCCCGGCGGCGATCGACCTGCCGGTGCTCGCCAGCCTGCAGCCGGCGGCGCTGGCGCTGGCCGCGCTGGCCGGTGGCGGCGCGGCGGTGGCCGTGGCGCTGGGCGTGGGCTGGGCGCTGGGCCTGCCGGTGCCGCTGCTGGCCTCGCTGGCGCCCAAGGGCAGCACCGCGCCGGTGGCCATGGGCGTTGCCGCCACGCTGGGCGGCGAGCCCGCGCTGGCGGCCGTCTTCGCCGTGCTCACCGGCCTGGTGGGCGCCGTGCTCGCCAAGCCCGTGCTCGACGCCCTGAAGCTGCGGCGCCCCGAGGTGCGCGGCTTTGCCCTGGGCACCGCGGCGCACGGCCTGGGTGCCGCGCGCGCCTGGCAGGTCCACCCCGCGGCCGGCGCCTACGCCGCGCTGGGCCTGAGCCTGCAGGTGCTGCTGGCGGCGCTGCTGCTGCCGCTGCTGCTGCCGCCCCTTCTTCGCCTGCTGTAGCCACCATGCAAACCCACCTCGCCCCCGAGTTCCGCGACACGCCCGACGGCCGCGAGGCCGAGGCCATCCTGCGCAAGTGCGTGCACTGCGGCTTCTGCACCGCCACCTGCCCCACCTACCAGCTGCTGGGCGACGAGCTCGACGGCCCGCGCGGCCGCATCTACCTGATGAAGCAGGTGCTCGAGGGTGCCGAGGTCACGCGCAAGACGCAGCAGCACCTGGACCGCTGCCTCACGTGCCGCAACTGCGAGACCACCTGTCCCAGCGGCGTGGACTACGGCCACCTGGTGGAGATCGGTCGCCGCGTCGTCGAAGCCAAGGTCGAGCGCCCCAAGAGCGAGCAGGCCGTGCGCTGGCTGCTGAAGGAGGGCCTGACCTCGCCGCTGTTCGGGCCCGCCATGAAGCTGGGACAGGCCGTGCGGCCGCTGCTGCCCGCGGCGCTGAAGGCCAAGGTGCCGGCGCCGGCCCAGGGGACGGCTGCCGTGCGCGCCCACCGCTGGCCCACGCGCGAGCACCCGCGCAAGGTGCTGATGCTGCTGGGTTGCGTGCAGCCGGCGATGATGCCCAACGTCAACAGCGCCACCGCGCGCGTGCTCGACGCCGCCGGCATCCAGACGCTGGTGGCCGACGGCGCCGGCTGCTGCGGCGCCATCCGCTCGCACCTGAACGACCACGAGGGCGGCCTGGCGGACATGCGCCGCAACATCGACGCCTGGTGGCCGCTGGTGCAGGGCCTGACCTCGCAGGGCAAGGTCGAGGCCCTCGTGATGAACGCCAGCGGTTGCGGCGCCACCGTCAAGGACTACGGCCACGCGCTGGCGCACGACCCCGACTACGCCGACAAGGCCACGGCCATCAGCGCGTTGACCCGGGATCTTTCGGAACTGCTGCCCGGCCTGCTGCCGGCCCTGTCGAGCCGCTTGCAGGCCGCCACGCAGGGCCGTGGCCGGGCCCTGGCGCCGCGCCGCCTGGCCTTTCATCCGCCCTGCACGCTGCAGCACGGGCAGCAGCTGCGCGGCGGCGTCGAGCGCGCGCTGGGCGAGCTGGGCTTCGAGGTCTCGGTGGCCGGAGCCGAGAGCCACCTGTGCTGCGGCAGTGCCGGCACCTACAGCGTGCTGCAGCCCGAGCTGGCCACGCAGCTGCGCGACCGCAAGCTCGGCCACCTGCAGCCGCTGCAGCCCGAGGTCATCGTCAGCGCCAACATCGGCTGCATCCAGCACCTGCAGACCGGCACCGCCACGCCCGTGCGCCACTGGGTGGAGGTGCTCGACGAGGCGCTGGGCTGAGCGATCCGCATGGCCTGGCGCCACGCGTTCCGCTTGCGCCCGGTGCCCAGCGCCGAGGTGCGGGCCATCACGCTGGCCGCCATCGACGGGCGCTGCACCAACTGCGAGGCGCCGCTGCCCGAGCCGCGGCCCAACTTCTGCCCCGAGTGCGGGCAGGAGGCGAACATCAAGCCGCCCACCGTGGCCGAGTTCGCGCAGCAGTTCAGCGGCACCTACTTCGCGCCCAAGGGGGCGATGTGGCAGACGCTGAAGCTGCTGCTGGCCCGCCCCGGCGAGCTGACGGCGCAGTACCTCAACGGTCGGCGCCGCCAGTACGTGCTGCCGCTGCGGCTGTTCGTGCTGACCACGCTGCTGATGCTGCTGGTGATCCGCATCGCCAGCTCGCTGCAGATGTCGGTGCTGGACGACGCCGCCGTGCTGCAGGCGCTGCCCGAGCGGCCGGGCGCGGTGGTGCTGGAGCTGGGCGTCGGCCGCGCCGGCATGGCCGAGGGGCGCTTCTACTGCGAGGGCCTGCCGCCCTGGCTGTGCACGCGCATCCAGGCCAAGCTCGACATGCCCACCCGCGAGCTGCTGCTGCAGGTGGAGCGCGTGCAGGACCGTCTGGCGCGCAACGCCGGCCTGGTGATGCTGGTGCTGCTGCCGGCCTTTGCCGCGGTGCTGGCGCTGCTGTTCCGCTACCGGGGCCTGAGCTACACCGAGCACCTGGTGTTCGCGCTGCACCTGCACGCGTTCTGGTTCCTCGTCGTCGCGGTGGTCGTGCTGCTGCCGGCGCTGGCCGTGCCGGCGCTGGTGCTGATCCCGGCCTACGCCGGACTGGCCTTCCGCCGCGTGTACGGTGGCCGCGCCTGGGGGCTGGTCTGGCGCGGGGCGCTGCTCTCGGCGGTGCACCTGGTGCTGGTGATGGCCATCGTGGCCATCACGGCGCTGGTGGCGCTGCTGATCTGAGCGCCTGTGAAGACATGAGCGACGAGCCCCGCGCCTGCGCCAACTGCGGCGAGCCCTTCGCGAGCCCGCCGCCGGCCTTCTGCCCGGCCTGCGGCCAGGAAAGCCGCGTCCGCGCGCCCACGCTGGGCGAGTTCGTGCAGCAGTTCGGCGGCGCCTACTTCAGCACCGAGGGCGCGCTGTGGCGCACGCTGAAGCTCCTGCTGTTCAAGCCCGGCGAGTTGACGCGGCAGTACCTGGCCGGCCGCCGCAAGCTCTACGTGCTGCCGCTGCGGCTGTACCTGACGATCAGCCTCGTCACCATCCTGCTGCTGCGCGTGGTGGGCGAGGTCGACACGAAGGTCAGCCTGTCGGCGGACCTGGACCTGGGCAAGGGCGAGTACGCGCTGCTGCAGTTCGGCGAGGGCACGGCGGCCGGCCTCAAGGACGGCGCGTTCTACTGCCGCGGCCTGCCCGAGTGGCTCTGCCAGCGGCTGCAGCGCCGGCTCGACGCCGACCCCAAGGGGCTGCAGCGCGAGGCTGACGCGCTGTCGGGCCGCGTCATCGGCAACCTGGGCGGGGCGATGTTCCTGATGGTGCCGCTGTTTGCGCTGCTGCAGAAGATCGTCCACTGGAACCGCCGGCTGCGCTACACCGAGCACCTGGTGTTCGCGCTGCACCTGCACGCGTTCTGGTTCATCTGCCTGCTGCTGACGCTGCTGCCCGTTCCCGGGATGGTGGCCGTGGCGGCGGCGCTGGTGCCGCTGTACGCGCTGGCCGCGCTCAAGCGCGTGTACGGCGGCCGCTGGCCCTGGCGCTGGGCGCGGGCCATGCTGGTGTCGATGACCTACGCCGTGGCGCTGTCGTTCGCGCTGGTGGGTGTGGTTATCTGGTCGTTGCTGTTCTGATCACTCACAGCCACCGAAGCTGAGAACGACCTGAATGGTCAGGCGAAACCCCCGCGCATCGGGGGTTGGGCAGACCGGTCGGCGTCGCAGTCCAGTGCGCAGCGCCCCAACAGGGGGCGTGGCCGTGCGACAGGTGTCCCCCTCAAACTTGGGGGTGCCGGGAAAACGCGACCCCGTAACCGCTTGGTAACCCACCAGAGTCCCCGCGGAGTCGCGCCCCCGATGAGTCATGCGCATCCGCAAGATGCGATGAGTGGGTGGGTCGGACAGGAGTCCGCAGGGTACCTTGCGCGCGACAAGCCGAAGAAGACACGAGGTTCAGTGCATCCATGAGCAAGTCGTCTGCGCGCAGCCGTGCCCTCAATGCGGCCCGTCATTTCGCCACATCGGTACGTCTTCGCGATAACCTCGTCGGGCGGGCCGTCAGGGCCGCCTTGTCGGGCAAGACCGGCACGGGCGCCGTGCCTGCCGCTGGGCCCGGTGCGCCCAACTGGCGCATCGAGTCGCTCGAACCCAAACTGCTGCTATCGGCCGACGCGCTGCCTGGCGTTCATCAGCGAGTCGGCCCCGACCCGCTGCAGCCCGTGCAGGCGCCTGTTGCTGCATCCGAAGCGGCCGGCGCCAGCGCCTCGCAGGCGCCGTCCTCCGAGGGCCAGCCTGCTGCCGGGGTCACGTACGACGCCACCGCGGACTTCCAGACCACGAGCAACCCTGCTGGCGCCTGGACCTACGGCTACTCGCCCGAAGGCGGGGCCGCCTATGCCCTGACACCCTTCGACGTGGCCGGAGGATCCGGGTGGAGCAAGGCCGGTTACGGCTCCCTGGGCACGCCCGCGGCCTGGAAGAACACTGCGGGCAGCACCCAGTACGGCGTCGGCCCGGGCCAGATCGCCCTGCATCCCGGCCCGCGCACCTTGGTCGACTTCGCGATCCTGCGCTTCACCGCGCCGGCCAACGGGCTGTACACCGTGAGCGGCCAGTTCTTCGCCGGCGACAGCGGGGCGATGAGCGGCAGCGTGGTGCTCAACGGCGACTTGCTGCGGCCGCTGCAGCACTTCGCCAGCACCACCGACTCTTCGGTGTTCTCGTTGGCGCCGGTGCCGATGGCCCGCGGCGAGACCCTGGACTTCGTGGTGGGCAACAACGGCAACTTCTCGTCTGGCAACACCCCGCTGGCGGTCGTTGTCGAGGCTGCGGTCACGGCCACCGCGGTCGGCGACAGCCTGTACCTGTTCGGGCGCGGTGACGGCGCGAGCACGGTGACCAGCGCCTTCGACGCCCGCCCGAACAAGCTCAACGTGCTGCGGTTCAGGTCCGCCGACGTGCTGCCTTCGCAGGTTCTGGTGCAACGCGTCACCGACAGCCAGTCGGGCGGCAACGACGCGCTGGAACTCCGGATCGACGGCACCGGGGACCGCATCGTCTTCAACGGCTTCTTCTACGGCGGCACGCCGGCCAACGCCTTCAACGGGCTGCAGCGGGTGGAGTTCAGCGACGGCACGCGCTGGGACATCGCCGAGCTTCTGTTCCGGCTCGGTTACGGCGCGGACGAGGACGACTGGTTGGGTGGCACGGATCGGGCCGATCTGCTCAATGGCGCGGCGGGAAGCGATTACCTGTACGGGCACGGCGGCGGCGACTCGCTGTACGGGGGGAATGACGACGACGGTCTGGACGGCTACGTCGGCAATGACTGGCTCGACGGCGGCGACGGCAACGACTGGCTCTACGGCGGCGACGGCAACGACACGCTGCTAGGCGGGGAGGGTGACGACGAGCTGTCTGGCGAAGTAGGCAACAACGTTCTGGTGGGCGGCCCCGGCGATGATCTCCTCTGGAGCTTCGGCCTCAGCAGCGACGAGTTCATCTTCGGCGCCGGCGACGGCCATGACAGGATCATCCCGGACTATCACTACTGGCGCGCCTCCGACGCCCCGCGCGTCAACACGCTGCGGCTGGTGGGCGCATTGCCGGAGCAGGTGGCTCTGCGGCGGGTGTACGACGACCGGTATGGCGGGAACAACGCCCTCGAGATTGCCCTCGACGGTGGCAGCGACTCGGTCACCGTGCATCGCTTCTTTGGCGTGCTGGCGGCCGCCGGCCCCAACAAGGCGCTGCAGCGCATCGTGTTCGACGACGGTTCCGAATGGAGCCTGGCCGATATCTACGCGCGCTTGGCCACGGGCGCCACGGCGGGCGACGACTTCCTGGTCGGTACCGCCGGCAACGACACGCTCGACGGCCAGGCCGGTGACGACTTCGTGCTGGGCGGCGCCGGCAACGACACGCTCGGGGGCGGCGCCGGCAACGACACACTCGACGGCGGCGAAGGCGACGACACCTTCGACGGTGGCCCGGGCCAGGACCGCATCGAGAGCGCCGGCGGCAGCGACACCTTCCTGTTCGGCCGCGGCGACGGCTACGACACCGTCTACTACACGATTCAGACGGGCACGCGCAGCAGCACATTGCGGTTCAAGGGTGGCGTGCTGCCATCGCACGTGCTTGTTCAGCAGGTCTACGACAACCTCTTCGGCGATCAGTACGGCGCGATCCGTTTCACCATCACCGACACCGGCGAGTCGATCACCTTCAACGGCTTCTTCTACGGCTACGACCCCGCCAACCCGAACAACCCGCTGCAGCGCGTGGAGTTCGCCAACGGCGCGGTGTGGGATCTTGCGGCGGTGATGACCCGGGCCCTGGCCGGCACCGACGGCTGGGACACCCTCGTGGGCACCGTCGGCAACGATGCGATCTACGGCGGCGCAGGCGGAGACAACCTCTACGGCCGCGCCGGCGACGACCTGCTTGACGGCGGCAGCGACAGGGACTGGCTCTACGGCGAGGACGGCAACGACACGCTCGTCGGTGGTGGCGGGAACGACAGCCTCGACGGTGGGGGCGGCAACGACAGCCTGTCCGGTGGCGACGGCGACGACACGCTGCGGGGGTCTGCCGGCAACGACACGCTGCAGGGCGGGCCGGGCAACGACACCTTCTACGCCGGCTCGGGCAGCGACGACATCCTCTTCGGCCGCGGCGACGGGCAGGACACCGTCCTGCCGGAGTACGACTCGAACGCCGCGCGCATCAGCACGCTGTGGATGGGCGCCGGCGTCCTGCCGGCTGACGTCACGCTGCAGCGCGCGACCGATGTCTCCTACGGTAGCGACAGGGCGCTGAAGATCAGCATCGCCGGCACCAGCGACAGCGTCACCGTGCGCGGCTTCTTCTACGAAGCAGCGCCCGGCAGCCCCTACAAGGCCATCCAGCGCATGGTCTTCGCCGACGGCACGGTGTGGACCGTGGCCGACATCGGGGCCCGTCTCGTCACCGTGGCCACGCCGGGGGACGACTACCTCGTCGGCACGCCGGGTGACGACACCATCGACGGCCTGGCGGGCAACGACACGCTGCTCGGCCAGGGGGGCAACGACACGCTGCTCGGCAACCTGGGCAACGACCTTCTCGACGGCGGCGCGGGCGACGACGTCATCGACGGCGGCGCGGGCAACGACCGCATCGACACCACCGCCGGCAACGACACCATCCTGTTCGGGCGCGGCGACGGGCAGGACCGCATCTACTACACCTGGGCCTCGGCGGCACGGACGAACACCCTGCGCTTCAAGGACGGCGTGCGCCCGAGCGACGTGCGGCTGCGCCAGGTGTACGACACGTACTTTGGAGGCAACCAGCAGGCGCTGGAGTTCACGATCGCCGACAGCGGCGACTCGATCACCTTCAACGCCTTCTTCTTCGTCGATGACCCTGCCCAGCCGGCCAACCCGCTTCAGCGCGTGGAGTTCGCCGATGGCACGGTGTGGGACATCGCGGCCCTGCTGGCGCTGCTGTACGCGGGCACCGCCGGCAACGACACGCTGCGCGGCACCAAGGGCAACGACACCATCACGGGGGGTGCCGGCAACGACACGATCGACGGTGCCGCAGGCGACGACCTTATCGAGGGTGGCGCGGGCGACGACCGCATCGATGCGCGCGGGGGCAACGACACCTTCGTGTTCGGCCGCGGCGACGGGCAGGACCGCATCTACGACACCTGGCAGAGCAGCGCCCGCACGAACACGTTGCGCTTCAAGGACGGCGTGCAGCCGGCCGACGTGCGCGTGCGCGCCGCAGCCGACACGCGCTACGGCGGCAACCGCGCGATCCAGTTCACCATCGTCGACAGCGGCGATTCGATCACCTTCAACGGTTTCCTGTACGACAACGACCCGGCGCATCCCTACAACGCGCTGCATCGCGTGGAGTTCGCCGATGGCACGGTGTGGGACATCGCCGGGCTGGTGGCGATGTTGCTCACCGGCACCGACGGCAACGACACCATCGTCGGCACGCGCGGCGACGACCGCATTGCCGGCGGCGCCGGCAACGACAGGCTGGAGGGCGGCCCCGGAAACGACCAGCTCGACGGCGGCACGGGCAACGACACGCTGTACGGCGAGGACGGCGCCGACGAATTGCTTGGCGGCGCGGGCGACGACACCCTAGACGGCGGCGCCGGCGACGACCGGTACATCGGCGGAGCGGGCAACGACCGCATCGACAGCACCGGCGGCAACGACAGCTTCGTGTTCGGCCGCGGCGACGGGCAGGACCGCGTTTACTACACAGGGGCCAGCGGGGTGCGCACGAACACGCTGCGCTTCCGCGACGACGTGCTTCCGGCGCACATCGGCGTGCGCGCGACGGCCGACGACTACTGGGGAGGCAACCAGGCCATCGAGTTCACCATCGTCGACAGCGGCGACTCGATCACCTTCAACGCCTTCCTGTTCGGCGACGATCCGGAGCACGCCTACAACGCGCTGCAGCGCGTGGAGTTCGCCAACGGCACGGTCTGGAACATCGCCGCGCTGATGACGATGCTGCTGTCCGGTACCGATGGCAACGACACCATCCGCGGCACCAAGGGCAACGATGTCATCTCGGGCGGGCTGGGCGACGACCGGCTTGAGGGGCGTGGTGGCAACGACCGCCTCGACGGCGGTGCCGGTGCCGACACGCTCTACGGCGACGATGGCGCCGACGAACTGCTCGGCGGCCCGGGCAACGACATGCTCGACGGCGGCGCCGGTGACGACCGCGTAGACGGCGGCGTAGGCAACGACCGCATCGACACCCGGGGAGGCAACGACACCTTCCTGTTCGGCCGTGGCGACGGGCAGGACACGGTCTACGACCAGGGCAACAGCGGAGCCCGCACCAACACGCTGCGCCTGAAGCCCGGCATCGCGCCGCAGGACGTGACGCTGCGCTGGGTGACGCTGAACTGGTGGGAGGGGCGCAGTGCCCTGGAGGTGGGCATCGCGGGTGGCGGCGACAGCATCACCTTCAGCAACTTCCTCTACAACGACGAGCTCGGCAACCCGCGCAACCCTCTTCAGCGCATCGAGTTCGACAGCGGCGTCGTCTGGAACGTGGCCGCGATCGTTGCGCTGCTCGGTGCCGGTACGCCGGGTGACGACTACCTCCGGGGCACCAGCGGGGCCGACGTGCTGCGCGGCGGCGCCGGAGCCGACACGCTCGACGGACTTGCCGGGGACGACGCGCTCTTCGGCGAGGACGGCGACGACACCCTGCTCGGCGGCGAGGGCAACGACCGGCTCGACGGCGGCCAGGGCGACGACCTGCTCGAAGGTGGCGGCGGCAATGACGTCTACCTGTTCGGCCGCGGCGACGGGCGCGACCAGGTGCGCTACTACTGGGATTCCACCGGCACCCGGCTCAACACCATCGAGTTCAAGCCGGGCGTGCTGCCCACCGACATCGAGCTGCGGCGCGTCTGGAACGCGCAGAACGGTGGCATCGACGCGCTGGAGCTCGCCATCGCCGGCACGCGTGACCGCATCACTGTCAACTACTTCTTCGGCAACGACGACCCGGACCCGGCGCGCAACCACCACAACCCCGTGCAGCAGGTGCGCTTCGCCGACGGCACCGTGTGGAGCATCGCCGCCATCCTCGAGGCCTATCGCGCCGGCACGGCCGGCAACGACGTGCTGCTAGGCACCGTCGCCAGCGAGACGCTGCGCGGGCGCGAGGGCAGCGACCGCCTGGAGGGCAGGGCAGGCGATGACATCCTGGACGGTGGCCGTGGCAACGACACGCTCGTCGGCGGTGCCGGCAACGACACGCTGGACGGCGGCACGGGCAACGACGCGCTGGAGGGCGGCTCCGGCAACAACACCTACCTGTTCGGCCGCGGCGACGGGCAGGACACGGTGCAGGCCAACAGCGAGTGGTGGACGACACCGGGCCTGAGCACGCTGCAGTTCAAGCCCGGCGTGGCGCCGGCCGACGTGAGCCTGCGCCGGATCGACGCCAACGGCGCCTTGCGCCTGAGCATCGCAGGGACCGACGACCAGGTCACCATCCACAGCTTCTTCGGCGGCGACGACCCCGCCAACGGCAGCAACCCGGTACAGCAGGTGCGCTTCGATGACGGCACGGCGTGGAACCTGGCCGCGATCCTGGCGGCGCTGTACGCCGGCACCGACGGCAGCGACCACCTCCGCGGCACCGTCGGCAACGACGTCATCGCCGGCGGTGGGGGCAACGACCGCCTCGAAGGTGCCGGCGGCAACGACACGCTGCAGGGCGGCCGCGGCAACGACAGCCTGTTCGGCGAGGCCGGCAACGACACGCTCGACGGCGGGGCGGGCAACGACACGCTGGACGGCGGCACCGGCAACAACACCTACCGCTTCGGCAAGGGCGACGGCCAGGACTTCATCGTCTACGTGGGCGACGGCACGGCCGGCAAGGTGAACACGGTGCTGTTCAAGCCGGGCGTCATGCCCGGCGAGGTGAGCCTGCGCCGCGTCTGGGAGAGCGCGACGGACAGCCGGTCGCAGGCGCTGCGCCTGAGCATCGCCGGCACCGACGACCACATCACGATCAGCCACTTCTTCTACGACGACGACCCGGCCAACGTCTACAACCCGGTGCAGGAGATCCGTTTCGCGGACGACCCGGCGACGGTGTGGAACATCGCCGCGCTGGTGGCGGCGCTGAACGCGGCCAGCCCGCAGGCGCAGAGCACCCGCGGCACCACCGCGGTCGATGTGCTGGGCGGGGGCGACGGCGACGACCGACTGGAAGGCGCAGCGGGCAACGACTACCTGGTAGGCGGGCGCGGCAACGACACGCTGGTCGGCGAGGCCGGCGACGACACCCTCGACGGCGGCAGCGGCAACGACTGGCTCGACGGCGGCACGGGCAACAACACCTACCGGTTCGGCCGCGGCGACGGGCAGGACACCATCACCCACGTCTACGACGCCACCGCCGGCAAGACCAACACGCTGCAGTTCAAGAGCGGGGTCCGGCCCGAGGACATCGTGCTGCGGCGCGTCTGGGACGCCCAGCACCACGACAGCGTGTCGCTGGAGTTCGCCATCGCGGGCACCGCCGACACCATCTCGGTCAGCTACTTCCTGGGCGGCGACGACCCGGCCAACGTGCACAACCCGGTGCAGGAGGTCCGCTTTGCGGATCACCCCGGCACGGTGTGGAACATCGCCGCGATCGTGGCCGCGCTGGGTGCCGGCACGACGACCGACGACGCGCTGCGCGGAACCGTCGGCGCCGACACGCTGCGTGGCGATCGCGGCAACGATTTGCTTGAGGGCGGCAACGGCAACGACACGCTCGAGGGCGGCAGCGGCAACGACGTGCTGGTGGGCGCCGCCGGCAACGACACGCTGGACGGTGGCCGTGGCAACGACTGGCTGGACGGGGGCGGGGGCGTCAACACCTACCGCTTCGGCCGCGGCGACGGGCAGGACGAGATCGGCTACGTCTATGACCCCAGCGCGGGCAAGCTCAACGCCATCGAGCTCAAGGCGGGCGTCACGACGGCCGACGTGCGGCTGCGCCGCGTGGTCGGCAGCCAGTCGGGCAGCGACATCGCGCTGGAGCTGAGCATCCTCGACCCGGCGGACCGGCAGACCGTGACCGACCGGCTCGTCGTCAACTTATTCTTCTACAACGACAGCGGCACGCACAACCCGGTGCAGCTGATCCGCTTCACCGAGGGCAACGTCACCTGGAACGTGGCGGAGATCGTGTCGCGGCTGGCGGTGGCGCCGGCCACGACGGCGATCAACGGCACCACGGGCAACGACACGCTGGTGGGCACGACGGCCAACGAGACGCTGTCGGGCGGCGAGGGCAACGACGTGCTGGCCGGAGGCGGCGGCACCGACTTCCTGAACGGCGGTCGCGGCAACAACACCTACCGATTCGGCCTGGGCGACGGCGTCGACACCGTGGTGTACGGCAACGACACCAACGGCGCGCGGCTCAACACCATCGAGTTCGGCGCCGGCATCACGCCGGCGATGCTGCGGGCCGAGCGCGTGTTCGACACCCAGACCAGCGCGATGACGGCGCTGGCCCTGGTGGTGGGCACCGGCGGCGACCGCATCGTCGTCAACTACTTCTTCCATGGCGATGATCCCGCCAACCCCTACAACCCGGTGCAGCAGCTGCGCTTCGCCGGCGGCGAGGTCTGGACACGCGCACAGATGCAGGCGCTGGCGCTGGCTGCCACGGCGGGCAACGACACGCTCGTGGGCACGCCCGCGGCCGACACGCTGCCCGGCGGCGACGGCGACGACACCATCCAGGCGCGCGGTGGCAACGACACGCTGCTGGGCGGCGCCGGCGACGACACCCTCACCGGAGAGGACGGCGACGACGTCCTCGAAGGCGGCGCCGGCAACGACGCGCTGGCGGGCGGCGCCGGCAACAACACCTATCGCTTCAACCGCGGCGACGGGCAGGACACCATCGCGGCGAGCCCCTATTCGGTTGCCACGACCAAGCTCAACCGGCTCGAGCTTGGCATCGGCATCACCGCCGAAGACCTGCGGCTGATCCGCGCGCACGACATCGCGACGCGCCAGAACACGGCGCTCGTGATCGCCATCGCCGGCACCACCGACCAGGTGACGGTGTCGCGCTTCTTCAGCGACGACGCCAGCAACCCCTACAGCTCGCTGCAGGAGATCCGCTTCGCCGACGGCAGCACGTGGGCCTTGTCCGAGATCATGGCGCGGGTGGCCGCGCCGGCCGCCGGCGGCGGCACGCGCACCGGCACCGGCGGTGCCGACACGCTGGACGGCGGCGACGGCGACGATGTGCTGATCGGCCGTGGCGGCGCCGACACCCTGACGGGCGGCAACGGTGACGACCTGCTGCAGGGCGACGACGGCAACGACGTGATCGACGGCGGCGCGGGCAACGACAGCCTGCAGGGCAACCACGGCAACAACACCTACCGCTTCGGCCGCGGCGACGGGCAGGACCGCCTGCTGTCGTGGTCAGGTGCCTCCGACCGGCTCAACGCGCTGGTGTTCAAGGCCGGCGTGGCCCCGTCGGAGGTGACGCTGCGGCGCGTGTACGACGTCAGCACGCGCACCGTCTCGGCGCTGGAAATCGGCATCGCCGGCAGCAGCGACCGCGTCGTCGTCAGCGAGTTCTTCACCAGCGACGACCCGGCCAACGGCAGAAACCCGCTGCAACAGATCCGCTTCGCGGACGACCCAGGAGCGGTGTGGGCGCTGGCGGACATCCTGGCGCGCGTGCAGGCCGGCACGGCCGGCGACGACGCCCGGAACGGCACCGGCCGTGCCGATGTGCTGGATGGCGGCGACGGGGACGACACCCTCTTTGGCCGGGCCGGCAACGACACCCTGCGGGGCGGCGCCGGCGACGACACGCTCGTTGGCGAGGACGGCGACGACGTGTTCGACGGCGGCGCCGGCAACGACACCATCGATGGCGGTCCCGGCCGCGACACCGTGCTGTTCGGCCGCGGCGACGGGCAGGATCTGCTGCTGGCCAGCCCCTGGTGGGAGGGAGCCACCCTCAACGCGATCGAGTTCAAAGCCGGCGTGGCGCCCTCGGAGGTGACGCTGCGGCGGGTGTTCGACGTCACCACGCGCGGTGCTACGGCGCTGGAGGTGGCCATCGCCGGCACCGAAGACCGCGTGATCGTGAGCGAGTTCTTCAACGGCGACAACCCGAACCGGGGCGAGAACCCGGTCAGGCAGATCCGCTTCGCCGACGGCACCACCTGGTCGCTGGAGGACCTGCTGGCGCGCGTGCAGGCGCCCAGCGCGGGCAACGACACGCGGATCGGCACGACGGGCGTGGAGACGCTCTCGGGCGGCGACGGCGACGACACGATCTCGGCGCGTGGCGGCAGCGACACGCTGTTGGGCGGCGGCGGCGACGACACGCTCGCTGGCGACGATGGCGACGACGTGCTCGAGGGCGGCACCGGCAACGACATGCTGTCCGGCGGCGGGGGCAACAACACCTACCGCTTCGGGCGTGGCGACGGCCAGGACACGCTGCTGCTCGGCCCCTGGGACACGCGCGCCGACAAGCGCAACACGTTGCAACTCGGCAGCGACATCGGGCCCGGGCAGTTGGCGCTGCGCCGGGTGTTCGACGCGGCCACGCAGCGCCACACGGCGCTGGAAGTGGCCATCGCCGGCGGCAGCGACAAGTTCACCGTCAGCCACTTCTTCCACGACGACAACCCCGTCAACCCCTACAACCCGCTGCAGCAGATCCGCTTCGCGGACGGGCAGACCTGGGACCTGGCCCGCATCGTGGCCGAGGTGGATCGCGGCGCCGGCATGGACCTGCAAGTCACCGACGTGGTGGTGACGCCGTGGCGCGGCGACCGCTTCATCAGCGGCGGGCAGATCGTGGTGCAGTGGAACACGCGCAACAGCGGCAGCGCGGCCACCGCGGGCGACTTCGTCGAGCGCGTACGGCTGCGCAACGCGCAGGGCGTGGTGCTGGCAGAAGTGGTGGTGCCATACCTGGCGTCTGCCGCCGGCGCCATCGCGCCCGGCGCGGTGGTGGCGCGCAGCGCGGTGATCGGCCTGCCCGAAGGCCCGGCCGGTGCCGGCAGCTTCGTGCTGACGGTGGACACCGACGCCGACAACACCCAGATCGAAGGCGGTGCCGCCGAGAGCAACAACCGCGGCCACGTCATGCTCAGCAGCGGCATGGCCACGGTGACCGAGTGGGTCGACCTGCAGGCGGCCAACCTGCGCATCGAGCCGGCGGCCGACTGGCAACCCGGGCAGACGGTGACGGTGCGCTGGACGAGCCGCAACGTCGGCAACGTGGCGGCGGCCACGGGCTGGTCCGAGCGGATGGAACTGCGCAACCAGACCAGTGGCGGCGTGATCGCCGTGCTGTCCGTACCAGGCCTTGCGGCGGAGCTGCCGCCGGGTGGAGAGGTCGAGCGCAGCGTGAGCTTCGTCTGGCCGGCGGGGGCGCATGCGGCCGGGTTGCTGCGGCTGCGCGTGACGGTGGACGCCGACAACGTCGTCAACGAGTTCGACAGCTACAGCGGGCTGGAGACCGACAACACGATCGAGCGCAGCCTGTCGGTGGGCGCCGACCTGGTGGTGCGCAACGCGCGCGTCGTGGAGGCCGGGCCTCAGGCCGGCGCCGTCGTCACCGTGACCTGGGACGACGTCAACGCGGGCCGGGTGCCCAGCAACCTGCCGCACCAGGACCGGCTGGTGGTGCGCCAGCGCAACGGCGACGGCACGCCTGGCGCGGTGGTGCTGGACACGCTGCTGAGCTTCAGCGGCGCCGCGGCGCTGCCGCTGCAGCCCGGGGAGGTGCGCAACCGCAGCCACAGCTTCGTGATGCCCGACGGATTGGCCGGCGCGGGCAACTTCGATGTCGTGATCGGCATCGATGCCGGCAACGGCGGCAGCGGCACGGTGTACGAGACCAACGACGGCGGCGACGCCGAGCTCAACAACGGTGCCAGCTTCGCCTTCGTGTCGGCGGCCCGCGACTACGCCGACCTCGTGCTGGCGGCACTGACGGTGCCGACATCGGCCGACTCCGGCAGCCCGATCAGCGTGGGCTGGACGGTCCGCAACGATGGCCGCGCGCCGGCTCCCGGGGGCTGGGTGGACCGCATCGTGCTCAGCCGCGATGCGACCATCGGCAACGCCGACGACATCGTGCTGGCCAGCGTGCCGCGCAGCGAGCTGCTGGCGGTTGGCGCGAGCTATGAGCGCAGCGCGCTGGTGCGGCTGCCGGCTCGCATCGGCGGGGCCTGGCACGTGGCGGTCGTGGCCGACGCCGACGGCAACGTCAAGGAGCCCGACACCCGCGCCGACAACCGCCGCATCTCCAGCCCCTTGGACGTGCGCGAGACCTACGCCGACCTGGCCGTGACGTTGCTGGCGCTGCCGCCGGAACTGGTGGCCGGGCGCTCGGTGAGCGTGCAGTGGTCGGTGCGAAACGACGGCATCGGCATCACCGACCCGAGCCGCTGGGTCGACCAGGTCTGGCTGTCGAGCACGCCGGGCATCACCGGCAGCTCGGTGCTGCTGGGATCGGTCACCCACGTAGGGATGCTTGAGGTGGGTGCCGCTTACGCCGAGTCGATGGAGGTGAGCATCCCGCGCAACGCCTCGGGCCAGATGTACCTGATCGTGCGCAGCGACGCCAATGCGGTTGTGCATGAGCTTGGCCGCACGACCAACAATGTCGCAGCCTCGGCGGCTGCGCTGGAGGTCAGGCCCGAGCCGCGGCCGAACCTGCGCGTGGAGTCGCTGACAGCGCCCGACACGTGGCGCGTGGGCGAGCGCGTCACGGTGAGCTACGTGCTGCGCAACAGCGGCAACGACGCGGCCAACGCCTTCTTCGGCGAGGAGCTGCGGCTGGTCGATGTGTCGGGGGTGCACGCGCCGCAGCTGCTGAGCAGCGATGCGGCCTTCCGCTCGATCGCTGCCGGAGCCACCCTCGAGCAGACCCTGTCGGTGGCCGTGCCGGCGCTGCCGCCTGGCCAGTGGCGGCTGGAGGTGACGACCGACCGCACGGGCCGGGTCAGCGAGTCCGACGAGACCGACAACGTGGCCTCGCGCACGCTGACGGTGGCCGCGCCGGAGCTGCTGCCGCAGGGCCTGCAGACCACGGGCACGCTGCGCGGCGGCGAAGTGGTGACCTTGCGCTGGAACACGCGCAACGCCGGCAATGCCGAGGCGCGCAACCTCCTGGAGCGGGTGTACCTCTCGGCCGACGACACCGTGGGCAGCGGCGACCTGCTACTGGGCGAACGCATCATCGCCAGCCTGGCTGCGGGTACCGAGGCGCCGGGCGAGCTGGCCTTCACGCTGGCTGCCGACCTGCAGGGCTCGTGGCGGCTGATCGTCGTGACCGATGCGACCGGTGCCAATGCCGAGAGCACGGCGGGCGAGGCCGACAACACGGCGCGTCTGGCGATCAACGTGGCGCGCGACTTCTTCGCCGACCTCGCCGTCACCAGCGTGACCATCCCCACCGACCCGGTGGTGGCCGACCCGGCCAGCGTGACGGTGCGCTGGGTGGTCACCAACGTGGGCGTGGGGCCGGGCCGAAGCGTGAGCTGGACCGACCGCGTGGTGTACTCCACCAACGACGTGCTGGGCGACGGCGACGACATCGTGCTGGGCACGCTGCAGCGCGACGGTGCGCTCGGCGCCGGCCAGAGCTACGAAGGGACCGTCACCTACCGCTTCGGGCCGGGCTTCATCCGGCAGGGCAAGGTCTTCGTGCGCACCGACGCGCTGGGCGCGGTGTGGGAGAACGGTGCAGAGGGCAACAACCAGGCGGCGGCCCCGGGCGTGCTCGACGTGATGCCCATCCCGTACGCAGACTTGCGCGTGGAGAGCGTGGCCACGGAGGGCGTGGCGGTCAGCGGCCGGCCGCTGCAGGTGAGCTGGACGGTGGCCAACCGCGGCATCGGCATCACCGACCGCAGCACCTGGGACGACCGGGTCTGGCTGACGGCCAACGCCGACGGCAGCGGTGCGCGTCACGAGCTGGCCCGGGCCGGCCAGATCGGGCAGCTCGGCGTGGGCGCCAGCTACACGCGAAGCATTCAGGTCACGCTGCCCCACGGCCTGGAGGGCACTTGGTACGTGCAGGTGGAGACGGGCGGCCCGTTCGAGTTCGTCTACACCAGCAACAACAGCGGCCGCTCGCCGGCGCTGGCGGTGACGCTGGCGCCGTCGCCAGACCTGGTGGTCGAGTCGATCGAGGCGCCGGCCACGGCGCTGGAGGGCTCCCTGGTCGAACTGAGCTGGACGGTGCTCAACCAGGGCGTCGCCGCGGCCGTCGGGACCTGGCGCGACGACGTGCTGCTGATCCCGCCGGGCGGTGGCGCGGCCGTGCTGCTGGGTAGCTTCATCTACGACCGCGGTCTCGACGCGGGCAAGCGCTACACCCGAAGCGAGCAGCTGCGCCTGCCTGCGCGCATCGAGGGTGGCTACCGGCTGCGGGTGGTGACCAACAGCCTGCTGGGCACGGGCTCGACCACGCAGGTGTACGAGCACGGTGCCGCGCGCGCCAACAACGTCACCGACGACGACCGGTCCCTCGCGGTGTCGCTGACGCCGCGGCCGGACCTGCGCGTGACGGCCGCCACCGTGCCCGCGAGCGTGACGGCGGGCACCCGGGCGGCGGTGCAGTTCACGGTGGGCAACTTCGGCTCGCTGCCCACCAGCGGGGCCTGGAGCGACTACATCTACCTCTCGCTGGACGGCACGGTCAGCGCCGACGACGTGCTCGTCGGCCGGCTCGACAGCGGGGCCGCTCTGGCACCCGGCGAGAGCTACACCAACGCCTCGGCGCTGGTGGACATCCCCATCCGCTACCGCGGCAGCGCTTACCTCATCGTCGTGGCCGACGCCACCAACCGCATCGAGGAGTACCCGGGCGAGGCCAACAACGCCCGCGCCGAGCGGCTGCAGATCGAAGCAGTGCCGTTTGCCGACCTCGTGACCAGCGACGTCGTCGCGCCCGACCAGGCCGTGCACGGCAGCCGCATCGAGGTGCGCTACAAGGTCGGCAACCGAGGCTCGGCCACCACCCGCGGCGACAACGCCGCCGTCAACAGCTGGACCGACAGCGTCTGGCTGACGGTGGACCGCACGCGCCCGTCGCCTTCCAAGGGCGACATCCGCCTGGCGCAGGTCACGCACACGGGCCACCTGGCCGTGGGCCAGGACTACCTGGGCACGCTGGACGTGCAGATCCCCGAGGGGCTCAGGTCGGGGCAGTACTTCATCACCGTCTGGAGCGACACCTACGACGCCATCCTCGAGGACACGCTGGCGTCCAACGTCAACCCCGATGACGCCGCGCAGATCGACAACAACAACTACAAGGCGCGGCCGATCGCGGTGCTCGGCACCACGCCCGACCTGGTGGTGAGCCAGGTGATCGCGCCAGCCGCTGGCGCGGCCGCCTCCGACTACAGCTTCGGCTACACGGTGCGCAACAACGGCGACGCCTTCACCGGTGCCTGGACCGACCGCGTCTGGATTGCCGACAACCCCGACCTGAGCCAGGCCAACGTGCGCTGGCTGCTGGGGGAGTACCGCCAGGAACGCAGCCTGGGCAAGGGTGAGAGCTACAGCGCCAGCCAGACCGTGGCGCTGGCGCCGTCGGTCGCGGGCGGATTCCTGGTCGTCGAGACCGATCGCTTCCTCGGAAACCCCGCGCACGGCCAGGTTCGCGAGGTCGACGAGACCAACAACGCCCGGGCTGCCACCTCGGACGTGACGAACCAGCCGGCCGACCTGCGCGTGAGCAGCGTGGTGACGCAGTCGGAGAACTTCTCGGGCGAGGAGACCACGGTCACCTTCACGGTGACCAATCATGGCGGCACGGTGTGGGCCGGCACGCGCAGCTGGGTCGACAACATCTACTTCAGCCCCGACCCGGAGCTGATCCCGTCGCGCGCCGTGTTCCTGGCCTCGGTGGAGCACGCCAACCTCGCGCCGCTGGCCGCGGGTGCCAGTTACACCACCAGCGCCACCGTCAAGCTGCCGCCGGGGACCGATGGCCCGTACTACATCTACGTCGTCACCGACGCCGTGCGCCACCTCGGGTTCCAGCCCCCCGGCCCGGTGCCGGAGCGCGAGGGCACCCAGGGCTGGCCGTGGGACAGCAACGCCTCCGCCCGCGACAGGTTCTACGCCGGCAGCGCCTTCGAGGGGCTGCGCAACGACAACAACATCGGCCGGGGTACGCTCAACGTCACCTACCGGGAGCCCGACCTGGTGGTCAGCGCGATCACCGTCTCGGACCCCAACCCGGGCTCCGGCCAGACCATCACCGCCACCTGGACCGTGACGAACCAGGGCACGCGCGCCACGCGTGTGCCTGGCTGGTTCGACGGCGTGTACCTCTCGCGCGACGCGACGCTGGACGCCGGCGACTACCCGCTGGTGGACCGCGGCCAGGGCCTGGAGCTGCAGCTGGCCGCGCGCTTCACGAGCCTGGCCGACGCCGCGGGACGACCGCGGTTCCTGCTGCCGGGCGAGTCGTACACCAACTCGGCCACCTTCAAGCTGCCCAGCTCCATCAGCGGCGACTTCCGCCTCATCGTCAAGGCCGACACCGACGTCTTCAACAACCAGTCGGGATCCCCGAGCACGATCCGCGAAGGCCTTCGCACCGTCAGCGAGCTCTGGTGGATGCCCGACGCGGTGCTGGAGTTCCGCGACGAGGGCAACAACGTGCTCGATGTCGCGTTGCCCGTCCGCCTGATCGGGCCGCCCGACCTGCGGGTGGCGAGGATCGCGGCGCCGGAGCGCGTGATCGCCGGGCAGTTGTTCCAGGTGAACTACGAGGTCCGCAACTTCGGCGGCGAGACCCCGGCCGACCAGGGGCGCTGGTACGACATGGTGTACCTGTCACGCGACCGCTTCCTGGACACCACCAAGGACCGCTACCTGGGCTACGTCGAGCACACCGGCGGCCTGGGGATGGAAGCGAGCTACGAAGCCACCCTGAGCTTCAGCGCGCCGCGCGACCTGGAGGGCGCGTACTACGTCTTCGTCGTCACCGACCCGTCGCGGGCCGGCGGCGCGGGCGAGGGCGGCCGCGTGGTGGAGTTCGGCGGCGAGGACAACAACGACGCCGCGCCCCTGGCGCCCATGCTCATCGAGACGCCACCGCCGGCAGACCTGGTGGTGCAGTCGGTGACCGTACCGTCCGGCGCACGCATCGGCGAGGAAGTGGAGATCACCTTCACCATCGCCAACACGTCCGCATCCACCGCGGCGATCGGGCGCTGGACCGATGCGCTGTACCTGTCGGCCGACGGCACCTGGGGGCTGGACGACGTGCTGCTGGGCCGCGTCGAGCGCGTGGGCGACGTGGCGGCGGGCGGCAGCTACACCGGCACGCTGCGAGTCAAGCTGCCGCCGCTGAAGCAGGGTGCGTGGCGCGTGCTGGTGCGTCCCGACCTGTTCAACGAGGTCTTCGAGGGGCCCGTCACCTACACCCAGACGGGCCTGAACGTGGCCCCCGGCGAGGCCAACAACCGCACCGCCAGCGCCGCGACGCTGAACGTGCAGGTGCCCGAGCTCGTTCTCGGCACGGCGCAGGCCATCGAGCTGGGCACGGGCGCCGAGCGGCTGTACCGTATCACCGTCGATGCGGACAAGACGCTGCGCGTGGCGCTGGACGCCAGCGCCGCCATCGGCGCCAACGAGCTGTATATCCGCTACGGCGACGTGCCGACTGGCACCAGCTTCGACGCCGCCTACTCCGACCCGCTAGCGCCCGACCAGGAGCTGCTGGTGCCCAGCACGCAGGCCGGCACGTACTACGTGCTGGTGCGTTCGCGCCAGGCCATGCCCGGGGCGCCCACGGCGGCCACCTTGCGCGCCGACGCGCCGTCGCTGTCGATCACGCGGGTCAGCCCCGACCAGGGCGGTACCGGCAACGACGACCATCGCTGGGTCACGGTGGACATCGAGGGCGCCCGCTTCGCGGCCGGCGCGCTCGTCAAGCTCTCACGGCCGGGCGAGTTCGAGATCGAGCCCGCGCGCTGGCAGGTGCTGGACGCCACGCGCATCCGCGCCGTGTTCGACCTGCGCCACGTGCCGCACGGCCTGTACGACCTGACGGTGATCAACCCCGACGGGCAGCGCGTCACCGAGCCCTACCGGTACCTGGTGGAGCGCATGATCGAGCCGGACGTCACCATCGGCATCGGCGGCCCGCGCAACATCGAGCCCGGCGACGCCGCCGTCTACAGCGTCAGCCTGCAGAGCCTGACCAACGTCGACACGCCCTACGTGCGCTTCGACGTCGGCGCCACCGAGATGGGTCGCAGCGCCGACGTGCTGCAGGGCCTGAACCTGCCCTACGTGGTGTTCGGCAGCAACGTGGGCGGGCGTCCGCCCGGCGCCACGCAGGACAGCGACGGCAACACTCAGCGATACGGCACCACGCCCACGCGGCCGCTGCGCAACGATGTGCCCTGGGCGTCTCTGGACGGCAGCGTCAATACCGAGGGCTGGAACCTCGCTCCGGGCTACGCCTTCGACCTGGCGGGCAACGGCTTCGCGGGCTTCACCTTCAACGTCCAGACCTACCCTGGCCTGGCCGAGTGGAAGAACTACGACTTCGAAGGCCTGCGCGACAAGCTCTACGCCGCGCGCCCGGACTGGAAGGCCTCCGGCCTTCTCGACGGCGGCGTGCAGGACCTCGACAAGATCGAGCGCGGCCTGGCGGCGAGGTTCCTATCGCGAGTCCCCGAGATCCACCTCGGTCCGCGGGAACTGGCGGCGATGCCCTTCCGGTTCGACACGGTGGGCGCGGCCACGCCGCTGACGCGCGAGGAATTCATCGCCGACCAGCGTGAGCACGCCAAGAGGCTGCGAACAGCCATCCTTGCCGACGCCAGCGCCGCCAGCACCCTGACGGCGCTGGCGGCGGACGAGGCGCAGTGGGTGCAGGGCTGGCTGGCGGCGCTGGAGACCGCCGGCCTGCTGCGGCCGGCCGACGAGGCGCCGGCCATCCGCAACGACGAACTCGTTCTGAGCCTGAACGCCACGCTGGCCAGCGGCGTGCTCATCGGCCGCGCCGGCCAGAGCTACCGCACGCAGGCCGACCTGCTGGGCTTCTTCGCCAAGGTGCAGCAGTGGTACGGCGACACCGCCCGCTGGGCGGGCGACGCCGATGCGCGCCGGGCGCCAGTGGACTACGAGGAAGTCCGCGATGTCGGGTTCTACGGCCAGGTGTTCGTGCCAGTGCCGGTGGCGCCGGACCGTGCCGCCTACGACCGCAACGCGCGTGCGCAGACGCACTTCGTCAGTTTCGACGTCTTCGCCGGCGGCCGGGCCGAGCTCGAGTACCTGCGCCACATCGGCTTGCTGGACCAAGAGTTCAAGCCCGTGGGCGCGCCGTCGCTGGGCCTGACGCAGTACCTGCAGGCGCTCAGCAGCCGCGGCGCCACGGCCACGGCCGACCTCACCGTGCGCGGCCCGCAGGCGGTGCTCTCGGCCAGTGGCGACAGCTACGTGCCGGCCGACTACGCGCTGCCCTATGCCATCGGCTTCACCAACCCGGGCAACAACGCGGTGGGCGAGCTTCGCCTGGTGACGCAGCTCGACCAGGACCTCGACCCCGCGAGCCTGCGCCTGGGCGACCTCAAGGTCGGCGACATCAACGTGCACGTGCCGGCGGGCCTGGCAGCCTTCCAGGGCGACTTCGACTTCACCGGCAACAAGGGATTCGTGCTGCGCGTCAGCGCCGGCATCGACGCTGTGAGCCGCATCGCTACCTGGCTGATCCAGGCCATCGACCCCGACACTGGCGAGGTGCTGCGCGACCCCGCGCGCGGCCTGCTGCTGCCGAATGCCAATGGCCAGCGCGCCAGCGGCAGCGCCAGCTACACCGTGCGCGCGGCGCAGGGCGCCGCCACCGGTGCGACGCTGCAGATGCAGGCGCGCGCCTTCTTCGACGCCGCGCCGCCCATCGACAGCGCCAGCGTCTCGCACAAGCTCGACGCCGCTGCCCCGGGCACGACGCTGGAGGCGCGCAGCGCCGGCGCCGATGCGCAGGGCCGGCCGAGCTACCGGCTGGAGTGGAACGCCAGCGACGACGCCAGCGGCGTGCGCCATGTCACGCTGTACGTGGCCGAGAACGGGGGCGACTTCCGCATCTGGCAGCGGCAGATCACCGAGGCCAAGGGGTCCCGCCTGTTCACCGGGCAGGCCGGAAAGACCTACGAGTTCATCGCCGTGGCCACCGACCTGGCCGGCAACCGAGAAGCCGCCAGCGTCTCGCGTGCCGTGCTGCCCGACGACGGCAGCCGCGCCGACGCCGAGCGCGCCCTGGGCAGCAACGAGACCTTTGCCGCCACGCCGGAGCTGCCGGCCGCGCAGCCTGACCGGACCTACGCCGACAACACGATGTTCGACGTGGCGATGCAGCAGCTGCCCGGCTTCGTCGTGCCCGCCCAGACGGCCGACCTGCGCAGCGTGCTGGCACCGATGCAGCTGCGGGGCTTTGCCAGCGGCTTTGCCGGCAGCGCCGGCGACATCGGCGCGCTGGCCATGGTGCAGCTTGCCGACGGCAGCGTGCTGGCCAGCGCCGGCGCGCAGCGCAACCAGGTCTTCCGCTTCGGCCCCGAGGGCGGCCGCAGCGTCGCGCCGCTGTTCGAGCTGGACAGCGCGGTGCTGGACATGGCGCTGGACGCCAACGGCCAGCTGTGGGCCCTGACGGGCGCGGAACTGCTGCTGCTGGACGCTGCCAGCGGCGCCGTGCTGGCGCGCCAACGCGGCCCCGGCGGCGAGCCGCTGACGCACGCGCTGGCCATCGATCCGGCCGGGCTCATCTACGTCAGCACGGGCGACGGCGTGTCCGTCTTCGATCCTCGCGCCACCGATGCCTCGCGCGCCTGGCGCGCGTTCTCCAACACGCGCGTCGGCGACCTCGCCTTCGGGCCCGACGGCCGGCTGTGGGGCGTGCGCTGGAGCGGCTCGCAGGTCAACGGCGCCGACCCGGCAGCCACCACCGAGATCGTCAGCTTCCCGATGAGCGGTCGCACGGCCGGCCGCGCCGAGCTGGAGTACCGCCTCGCCGGCCTCGTGGACAGCATCGCCTTCGGCCAGGCCGGCAGCGGCCTGCAAGGCCTGCTGCTGGCCAGCAGCAACCTGCCGCAGCGCCCCACGGGCGGCGCCGCCGGCAGCGCGCTGCCGCGCACCAGTGCGGTGTGGATGGTGGAGCTGGCCTCGCGCCGTGTGCTGCAGCTGGCCCAGGGCGGTACCCGCGGCGAGACGCTGCTGGCCACGCCCGACGGCCGCGTGCTGGTGGCGCAGAGCGCCCGAATCGACGAGATCGCGCCAATCAAGGCGCCCAGGGTCGTGGGCGCTTCCGTTGGCGACGGCGCCCTGGTGCCGCTGCCGCTGACGCAGCTCGCCGTGGCCTTCGACCAGGCCATGTGGACGGGCGCCGACGGCACCGACACACGCTCGCCAGACTCGGTGCTCAACCCCGCCAACTACGGCCTGGTGGCCACCGGCACTAACGCCGGGCGGCGCCTGGCGCCCGTGGCGGTGCGCTGGGACGCCGGCACGCGCTCGGCGGTGCTGACGCTGCCAAACCTGCCCGCCGGCGGCTGGCGGCTGGAGGTCGGCACCGGGCTGCGCAGCGCCAGCCAGGTCGCGCTGGCCTCGGCCTGGAGCCTGGTGTTCACGGCCGTGGCCGACATCAGCAACCAGGTGCAACTGGTGTTCGGCGCCACGCGCGCCGAACGCGTCAGCGGCAGTGTGACCTACGACGTCAGCATCACCAACATCGGCAGCGACGACCTCCGCGGCCCGCTGATGCTGCTGCTCGACCCGGGCCGCTACTTCGGCGGCAACGTCGCCGGCGGCAGCGCCGGCAGCGGCGAGCAGGACGAGTTGTGGGTCATCGACCTGAAGGACGCGCTGGCCGCAAGCGGCGGCCGGCTCGCCAGCGGCCAGACGCTGAGCGACCTGCTGGTCACGGTGCAGCCGGCCGCCCGCTTCGGCACCGGCGCCAGCGGCGCGCTGGTGAAGGTCAACCTCGGCCACGGCGTCTACGCCGTGCCCTACGACAACACGCCGCCGACGCTGGACGTGATCGACGCCGCCAGTGGCGCGCCGGCCGAGCCATCGGCCCCGCTGCCGGCTGCACGCGCGGGCGAGGCCTGGAGCGCCACGCTGCGGGCCGGCGACACCGACGGCAGCCTGCTGTTCTGGGAACTGCTGCAGGCGCCCGCCGGGATGAGCCTTCTGCCGCTGGACTCGCCGCAGTCCGGCACCACCGGCTACAGCCAGCGTGCCCTGTTGAGGTGGACGCCGTCGGCCGCCGACCGTGCCGACAACGAGGTGCTGCTGCGCGTGGTCGACAGCCGCGGCGGCGTGGCCATCCGCCGGCTCGCGCTGGCGGTGGCCGGCGGCAACCGCGTGCCCGTGATCGACCCCGTACCCAACCTGGTGCTGGCCGAGGGCGACACGCTGGAGCTGCCGCTGAACGCCTCCGACGAAGACGGCCAGCCCATCACGCTGCTGCTGCGCAACCTGCCCGCGGGCGCTCGCTTCGACGCGCAGCGGCAGCTGCTGACCTGGACCCCCGGCTACGCTCAGGCCGGCGACTACAGGGACATCGTCGTCGTCGCCAGCGACGGCATCCACCAGACCGAGCGGCGCTTCAACCTGCGCGTGCTGCAGGGCGTGCCTGCGCCGGTGTTCGCGGCCGTGCCGCAGCAGGTGCTGCGCGAGGGCGACGCCCACGGTCTGCAACTGCCCGGCAGCGTGCCCGGCGGCCTGGAGCAGCCCGACGGCAGCCGCGTCACGCTCAGCTGGACGGCGCCTTGGCTGCCGGCCGGCGCCACGCTCGACGAAGACACCGGTTGGTTCGCCTGGACGCCGGGCTACGCGCAGGCCAGTGGCTTCGAGCTGCCCGTCACGCTCAGCGCGCTGTTCACGGCGCCCGACGGCAGCACGCGCAGCGCCGCCGTGCTGCAGCGCATCCGCTTCGAGGTGCGCAACGCCAATGGCGCGCCGCGCTTCGACCCGGCTGAAGCCTGGCAGGTGGCCGAGGGCCAGCCGCTGCGCGTCAGCGTCTTCGCCTTCGACCCCGACAACCCCGACTTCGAGCCCCGGTTCCGCTTCCTGCCCGGCAGCGCCGCCAGCCCCGACAACGGCGTGCCCGCCACTGTTCGCTACGAAGTCACCGGCCTTCCCCCCGGCGCCCGCTTCGACGAGGACACGCTCGAGGTGGTGTGGACGCCGGGCTACGCCCAGGCCGGCAGCTACCAGGTCACGGTGCGCGCCACCGACGACGGCAACGGCACCGGCACGCCCGCCAGCAGCGAACTGCGGCTGCCCATCATCGTGCGCAACGCCAACCGCACGCCCGACCTGGGCGCGCTGACCGGCGTCACCGTCGAGCGCGGCGCGGTGCTGAACCTGCCGGTGCAGGCCACCGACGCCGACGGCAACCCGATCACGCTCACGATCCAGGGCCTGCCGCCGTTCGCGAGCTACGAGCAGACCGAGACGGCCGCCGGCCGCGTGGCCGGCGTGCTGCGCATCGCCCCGGGCGCGCAGGCGCGTGGCGCCTACACCATCACCGTGCTGGCGCAGGACGACGGCGACGGCGACGTCAACCAGGTTGCGGTGGCCAGCACCAGCTTCGTGCTCACCGTGCGCAGCCCCAGCGAGGCGCCCGTCATCGCCCTGGCCCGCCAGGCGGTGGCCGTGCCCGGCCAGGAGCTCCGGCTGCCCGTGCAGGTCAGCGACCTCGACCAGGACGAGCTCAGCTACCTCGTGCAGGGCCTGCCCGACGGCGCCAGGCTCGAGCAAGGCGTCCGCTACGGCGAGGCCTGGATCGTCTGGACGCCCACGGCGGCACAGCAGGGCAGCCACGACCTCAAGCTGCGCGTCACCGACAAGGGCCTGCCGCCGGCCAACGGCGGCTACACCATCGACCCGGCCAACCCGCCCGCGCCCAACACCACGGTTGCCGACCTGCGCATCGTGGTGCGCAGCGCCAACCAGACCGCCATCTGGCTGGGCGTGTCCGCCAGCGGCGGCCTCATCGAAGGCGCCGCGCTGGCCGGCGCGCGCACCGTCGTGGTGGCCGACGAGGGCGTGCCGCTGGCGCTGGACCTCTCGGCGCTGGACCCCGACCTGGACCTGCTGGATTGGCAGCTTGGCGGCCTGCCCTCGGGCATGGTGGCGCAGCCCGCCGCCGGCACCGACGGCCAGGCCAACCTGCGCCTGCGCTGGACGCCCGACGCCTTCGCCGCCCAGGGCGGTACGGCCCGCAATGGCGTCTACACCCTGACCGTCACCGCCAGCGACGGCCACGCCAGCCTCACGCGCCAGATCGAGCTGCGCGTGCGCAACGTCAACCAGGCCCCGCGGCTGCTGCCGATGCCGCTGCAGCTCGTGCCCGAGGGCCAGACGCTGGCCTTCCAGCTGCGCGCCAGCGACCCCGACAACGACGCCGTGCGGCTGGCCCTCGTCTACGACGACGCCACCCCGGCCGGCTTGGTCTTCGACCCCGCCACCGGCTACTTCGAGTGGACGCCCGGCCAGGACGCAGTCGACAACCACGCGACCGGCGACCGCGCCTTCAACCTGACCTTCAGCGCCACCGACGGCAGCGTCACCACCTACCGCACGGTGCAGGTGCGCGTCTTCGACGTCAACCGCGCGCCCCAGATCGAGACCGCCAACCGCGCGCTGCTCGTCGGGCAGTCGCTGGCCATTGACGTGGTGCGCGGCGCCACCGCCGCGCCGGGCAGCCTGCGCGTGTTCGACGCCGACGGCAACGCCCAGACCGCCGCGCTGTCGGTGTCCTTCAGCGGCCTGCCCGAGGGCGCACGCTACGACGCCGCCAGCGGCCGGCTGCTGTGGACGCCCGGCCCCGGCCAGGTGGCCGACCACCTCGTGCTGGCCACGGTCAGCGACGGGCGCAACACCGTCACCCGCGGCTTCACGCTGCGCGTGGTGGCCGACCGGGCCGCCAACGCACCGGGCGTGCTCGTCAACCTGACCCCGTCCACCCCGGCGCTGCCGGGGCAGCAGGTGCTGGCCACCGTGCGCGCGCAGGGTTTCAGCCCCATTGCGCTGCTGGAGGTGCACGCCCGCGGCGCTGCACTGGGCCTGGCGGACTGGACCGCGCTCGCCCCCGACGCGCTGGGCCGGCTGCGGCTGCTGCCCACGGCCGCCGGCGTGGCCGAGCTGCGCGTGCGCGCGGTCGATGCCGACGGCTTCGAGAACACCACCGTGCAGACGCTGCGCGTACGCGACCCGCTGGACAGCGCCGCACCGGCCCTGGCCTGGGGCGGCGTGCTGGCCGCGGCACTCGCCGGCTTCGACCCGCTGCGCCCCGTGACGCTGGCCACGACCACCGAGCTGACGGCCACCATCGACGAGCGCCAGCTCATGGCCTGGGTGCTGGAGGCTGCGCCGGCCGGCGGCGCCGCGATCGACGACGCCGCCTGGCGCGTTCTGGCCGCAGACACCGAGCCGGCCACGGCCAGCAGCGCCGAGCGCCTGCTGGCCACGCTGGACCCGCGCCTGTGGCCCAACGGCGTGATGGCGCTGCGCCTGCGCGCCGTGGACCTCGCCGGCCGCACCAGCGAGATCACCGCGCGGGTGCAGATCGACACCGCCACCAAGAACCTGCGCGTGGCCGCGGCCACCGACACCACCTTCACGCTCGGCGGCCACGCGCTGGCGCTGGTGCGCAGCTTCGAGCCGGCCCACACCGAAGCCGGCACCGGCATCGGCGACTTCGGCAACTGGACGCTGCCGCTGCTGTCGGCGCAACTCAGCCACGACCAGCCGCTGCTCGGCGGCCTGGACGCCGCCGCCGCCTGGCGCGAGGGCGCCCGCGTATGGCTGCAGATGCCCGCGTCGCTGGCGCTGGCCGACGCGCCGACGCTGCAGCTGGCGTTCACGCTGCGCACGCAGCCGGAGTCGCTGTCGACCGAGCCCACCGCCCCGAAGGTGCTGCGGCCGCGGTTCGATGGCGATGTCGCCGGCTGGACGCTGCGCGCCGTGCAGGGCGAGGGCGCGCAGGCGCCGGCCCTGCAGCTGCAGGGCTCGAGGCTGCTCGAGCGCGAGACCGGCTTGCCCTGGGTGCCGCAGCGCTGGGAGCTCACGGCCCCCGACGGCACGCGCTACAGCCTCGACGCCGCGGGCCGCATCTCGGCCGTGCGCTTTGCCGACGGCGTGCTCTGGCTCGTCAGCGACGCCGGCGTCGCCCTGGCCGGCAGCGTGGACGCGCAGCGGCGCGTGGCCTTCGAGCGCGACGACGCCGGCCGCATCGAGCGCGTCGTCGGCATGGTCGGCGACAAGCCCACCTCCATCGTCTACCGCTACGACGCCGCCGGCCGGCTGGCCGCGGTGCGTTCGCTGTACGGCGAGGCCTCGCTCAACCTCAACCTGGGCTATCGGGCCGACGGCTCGCTGATGACGGAGCCGCTGACCGCTCACCTCGGCGCCGCCGGTGACTGGACGGCCGCATCGGCCACGCCGCGCAACGCCTGGAGCGGCACGCTGGCCGCGGGCACGAGTGCGCACTTCGGCTTTGTCGTGCGCGACAGCGAGTTGCGCTCCGCCGCCAAGCTGCGCGGCGCCGCCGGCACCCTCATCTACGCGGTGGAGACCACCGGCGTGGACACCCCGCTCGTGGCCGAAGGCGCCACCGTCGTGGGCCGCGGGCAGGTCGGTGGCCGCACCGTCACGCTGCTGCGCGTGACCGACGCCGGCCTGGTGCGGGTCTCGCTGGCCGGCAGCGGCGCGGCGAGCCTGCGCGTCTCGCTGGCCGGCGACATCGACCGCGACGGCGCCGTCGACGGCGCCGACTCCGCCGCCTGGGAGGCGGCCTACAGCGCCGGCCGCCTGGAGCAGGCCGACATCGACGGCGATGGCGCGGCCACGCAGGCCGACCGGCAGATCCTCTACGCCAACTACGGCTTCAAGGCCAACCGTGCCCCGGTGGCCCAGGCCGCCGCGCAGCCGCTGCTGACCCACACCGACCTGGCCAAGTGGGCGCTGCTGGACGAGGTGGCCGTAGACCAGGAAGGCGACACCGTGTACTGGCGCGTGCTCGGTGCCACCCACGGCACGGCCCGGCTGGCGCTGGACGGCGGCGCGCTGCTGTTCCAGCCCGAGGCGGGCTTCGCGGGCATGGCCAGCATCACCGTGCAGGCCGACGACGGCTACGCCGCCAGCGAACCCATCGTGCTGCAGTTCCAGGTCAGCGGCGCCGCGCTGCTGGCCATCCACGTGCGCGAGATCGCGCCGCTGCGCGCCGGCCAGGCGGCGGAGGTGCAGGCCTTCGGCGACTTCGCCGACGAGCAGGGCGTCGCGCTCACGGGCAACTACCTGCAGTGGAGCGTGCACAACGCGCAGGACGGGGTCGGCAAGCTCAACACCACGGTGGGCGGGCAGCAGCTCAGCGCCGTGCGCGACGGCTGGGGCTATGTGCTCGCGCAGCGGGGCGAAGTCAAGGGCGCGCACGTCTTCCAGGTCGGCGACGACACCGAGGAGACCTACAAGCTCACCGCCAGTGGGCTGGACGCATACCCCGGCTCCGTAACCCTGGCACAGCCGGGCGCCAGCGGCGCCGGCGCCGGTATTCGGCAGATCAAGCTGACTCAGGTCTACGACGACGAGGCGGTCGAGGACTCCGACCACACCACGTACGTGGTGGGCGACGGCCGCGTGGTCTCGGTCGATGCGGACGGCCGCATCACCGCGCGCGCCGCGGGCACCACGCGCGTGTACGCCATCCACAAGAACAAGCAGGTGGAGATCACGGTCCACGTGGCCGAGCCGCGGCTGGTCACGCCCGGGCAGGCCATCGAGGTCGATGGCAGCGGCGCGCTGCTGCAAAGCGCCTCGGGCGTGCAGGTGGCGATTGCCGCCGGCGCCTTCGACACGGCGCGCTCCGTGCGCCTGACGGACCTGGCGCTGGATTCGCTGGCGGTCGCGCCGCCGGCCCTCGACAGCCTGCGCACCCTGGGCGCCTTCCGCCTGGAGTTCGACGGCCAGGCCAGCGCGATGCCGATCCAGCTGGCCCTGCCGGCCATGGGCTATGACCCTGCCGAATGGGGGCTGCTCGTCATGCGCCGCGGACCGGTGACCCTCGAGGACGGGGTGACGCGCGACATTTGGTGGATCGTCGACAACGGCACCGTCGGCGCCGACGGCGTGGCGCGCACCGCCAGCCCGCCGTATCCGGGCCTGTACGCGGGCGGTGACTACCTCGTGGCGGTGCGGCGCCTGTCGCAGAACTCGTTCACTGGCGAATCCCTGATCAGGACCGGCAGACTGACTGTGAATTGGGACGCAGTGATCTCGGCCATCTCAAACTTGGCCCTGGCGACGGCGGCCGCCTTCTCAAGGAACGTGGGTGCTTCTCTGAGGTTTCTCGGTGAATTCGTCGAGACGCTGCCCCACACATCGACAGTCACCATTTCTGAGTTCTCCACCACCGCGCAGTATTTCCGCACTGCCACCATCGTGCGGGACGGCGACGCCCTGCAACTCGACGTGTCCCCGGCGCCTGCCCTGCGCGCCAACGACCCCGTGATCACCAGCGTGCAGCGCCAGGGCGACTCGAACCGATTCGAAATCCGGGGCAGCGGCTTCACGGTGGAAAATGGCAACACGACGCTGCAGGCCTACATCCGACCGGTGGGCGGCGGCGCGGCGAGCACCCTCGACGCAGCCGCCGACCGCGGCCTGCAATGGACCTCGGTGTCCGTCCTGAGCCGGGACGCCACCTCGGCCACGGTCGAGTTGCCCGATGGCCTGGCGCTCGGGCTTCACGAGTTGTGGGTGGAGCGCCGGAGGCCTCCTGCGGCGCCCGCCCTTGGCGGTGTTCCCCTGCTGCCGCCTGCGGACTCCTCCGTCCCGGGCATCCCCAGCAACAAGATCGACCTCAAGCCACGGCAGAAACTCGGCGCGCTGCTCGACCGGGGCCAACTGCAGTTCCTGGTGGACAACCCGGACAGCCCCAACCTGACGGCGCTGGCGGGGCCCGCGCTCGCGCTGCCTAACCTCATTGGCGGCGGCAAGGGCGACGCCCTGGCCTACTCGAGCGACGACCGCATGCTGTTCGTTGCCGCGCAAGAGGGCCAGATCCACGTGGTGGACATGCTCACCCGCAGGCTCGTGCACACCGTGCAGCTTCCGGGTTCCAGCGCCAACGTCACGTCGCTGGCGGTCGTGGGTGATTGGCTGTACGCGGCCGAGGGAGGCGCCGGCGGCCGCCTGATGCGCGTCAACATCAACTTCAAGTCGCCGAAGTTCCTGGTCGAGGCGGTGGAGTTGTCGCTGCCTGAGGAGATCGGACCGCAGGGGATCCTCGACATGGCGGTCAGCGGGGGGCGCTATCTCGCCTTTACGTCGCCGGTGGAGGGCAGCAGCCGGCACAGCGCGGCCAGCGGACCCAAGGGGAACGTCTACGTCCTCGACCTGCAGTCCATCGTCTACCAGCCCACGCTCTCATACTCCGCGATCAACATCCTCCCGGTCGACTTCGTCGTTGTGGACTTCAGCTCGGCGAGCGGCAAGTCCGGCCAGTATCCCCTGTACATCGCCGCCAGCCCGGACCCCGGCCCGGACTTCGGCCGGTTCGTGATGAGCACGGGTGGCTACAACTGGGGCTTCGCGTCGCTTCTTGTGCAACGGGGGAATGGTGCGCTGTCGGCCAACGTGATTGGCGGGCCGAGACTGGCGCCAGCCGACTACATGCGAGGTTCCAGGTTCCTGCAGAACATCCAGAGCGCCGCGGGGGTGGCCGTCACGCCCGATGGCAAGTGGGCCTTCGTGGCCGACTGGAACATGCCCGAGCGGGAAGTGCTTTTCGCGTTCGGTGACCTTGCCGGGAAGCAGGTCGGCGGCAAGATCGGCATCATCCGCGACCCCTTCACCAACCCGGTGTTCTGGGGGTCCACGACGCCGATCGAGGGGGCGATGCTCGACAAGCTGTCAATGTCCCCCGACGGCACGCAGCTGCAGGCGAACGCCCTGGTGTGGGAGGATGGCGACGAGGAAACCGGCTACCGGATGGAGCTGGTCAAGACGGTCTTCGAGTATTCCGTTTCTGCGGTGCTCGACGCCGCCCGGGCCAACGGTGGTCCCGAAAAGGATCTGCGCCAGCCGATCGACCTTGACCAGCCGGCCGCGCTGCCGCGGCGCTACGACCAACTACCTCGCGCGTTCCCCGTTGCCATCGTGCACGGCAACGGCGTCGTGCGAATCGATAGCCCGCGCTTCAGGGCTGGAGACGACGACAGCCTGGCCGATCCGCAGCACCAGGTGGACTTCACCGCCACGGACCGGGTTACCAGGCTGCGCCTGTTTCTCAGCGCCTTCGGCCCCGGCGACGGCCTGTTCCCCAACGACAGGCCCATCCTGCCGAAGTGGCATGCGGGGGACCTGTCGGCGATCGGCGCTCCGCACGACGAGCGCATCGCCACGATCGAAGTCGACCTGAGCCTGCTGCCCGGCTACGACTCCGAGGGCGGCTTTCTGCCGGCCGGCCCACATTTCGTCGAGGACTTCCTCGCCGACAAGTATGCCAACTTCCGACTGACGGCCGGGCAGTCCTACTGGTGGGGCATCGAAGCGACCTTCGTCAACGGGGCGGTCGCCACCGACGCCACGCAGTTCAAGGTCAGGCCGGAGTGGAAGGCCAAAGAAAACCAGGGCAAGCCGTCTTCGGTGACCATCCTCACGCACGGTCTCGATCCCGGCGTCTTGTCGCTGGGCGACCGGCTCCGGGACGCGAACAATTTCGGGCGAGTCGACCTCGAACAATTATTGGGAGAGGACGGATACGCTGGCGTGAGCGGCCTGGCGGAGATGGCGCGGCAGATCGCGCGCGACCAGGATGGCTACGCCTACTTCTACGACAAGACAGCAGGTCTGTGGAAGCCGTTCGGGGGGCACGACGTTCCACTGCTTTCGGCGCTCGATCAGGGCGCGCCGATCGCGCTGATCCCTGACTGGGCTCTCGAGTCTGGCCTGACGGACTCGGGCTTCTCCGAGGCGGCGGCCGATGCGCTGTACGCGACGCTGCTGCTCCCGGCAAACGGCAGCGGACGGCTGCTGCAGGGAGATCTGCACCTGATCGGCCACGGCCGGGGCGCGGTGGTGAACTCCGAGCTTGCCCAGCGCATCCTGTGGTGGAGTGAACGGGGGGGCACCAGGCCGACCGATCTGCACATGACGACGCTGGACCCGCACGACTTCGCACAGCCGTCGCTCAACACCGCCTTCGAATACACGCGGAGCTTGGTCAATCTGGTCAATTTCAACCCAGCCTCCTTCGGTTTGGACCAAATACAACTCCCGCTCAGGTTGGTCGCCAGGTATGGGGCGGAAAGGGCATTCTTCGCGGAGAGAACTCAGGCCTGGCTTAAAGAAAATAATATTTCCATTTCCGCGCGACGGTACGGAATCCTGCTTGCATTCGAATTGGGCAAGTATCTTAATTCCATCTTCACGGTGGGTGTCGGATTGGCGACGGTCGCAAACCCCCCACTTGGCTTGACGGTAACTGCGTGGTTAGCCTTGATCAACGCGGTTCGGAGCGTGGAATTGAGTCCCGAGTTTCTCGGCCTCGGCCTTACGATTCCTTATGGGGACTTCCTTGATCCCGACATCAAGGCATGGCGCGGAGTCACTTACGCCGACAACTACTACCAGCAGGTCGCCCCACACAAGGATGCGGCGCTGGGCCTCAGTTACAGGGGCCGAACCTTCACGCAGAACGGACGTTCGCTGACGGGGGCCCCAGGGAAGGCGGGACCAGGAAAGGACGACGGTTTCGACTTCGAGGTCGAACTGACAGAACTGAAGGGCTTTACCGATGACGACTCGTACCCGATCCTGGGCTCCAGGGGTGAGGCGCACCGCCGGGTGCTGGCGTGGTATTTCGGGACGATGAACCAGCAGCCTGGATCGGGCTCCAGCAGCAACTACTTCAGCGAGCAACTGAGCGGCCAGGATCCCCCCGGACTCCGGGACTGGATCATTCGGCGCCGGGCCGACGCTGCCTACGAAGGTCTCCCTTACGATCGGAGGGTCGGGACGAGGCCGAGCCCCTATGGCAGCAACGAGCTTCCCTGGTACCTGCAGCGCCTGGACCAGATCGCCGACGGCAGCCGCCGGTTCGATGGCCGGACGATGCGCGACGTGATCGACAGTCGCGCCAACGCCGACCCCCGGGATACGTCCGAAGGAGTCGGCCTGGGCTGGTTCCAGTCGCGGATGGGCGGCGGCTCGGACACGCGGCCGCAACTTGGCATTGGATCCCGGGTCAACGTGGAGGTCGACAACACCAAGGTGGGTGCAACCGGCGAGGCGGTGCCGGACATCTTCAACGGCGATTTTCAGGCGAGCGTGCGCGCTGTGTTCGGCCGCTTCCTGCCGACTTATGGCATGCCCGGATGGTCCTATCACAACGGCCGTTCGGCGCAGGACGTCGGCAACGACGGAAAGCGTCTGGTGCTCAAGGGCATCAACAAGGAGCGCCTGGCTGCTTTCTCCAGTTTCCTGGACAAGGAGGAACTCACTGGATGGCTGGACGAAATCATTTCGGACACGGCCAAGAACGGCTCCACGCTTGAGTCCATCATCACCATGATGAGGGGGTACGACGTCTTTGTAACCAACCTCCCAAACCTCTTGGGATTAGCTATCCAGTCGATTCCGGGTTATTCGGCATGGAGGTCGGGGTGGAATATTGGCGTAAAGCTGCTGCTTCCGTTTATTGAAGCTCGGTTCGTTGAAGAGGCCACCAAGAGGACTTTTGCGTGGATGGCAAGGCGGAACGACTACCCTTTCGAGGTCGACAAGATCCTGGAGGCTATCGGGCGTACCGGGGAATTCGCCTATCGACTCGACGAAGGCGCCACGCTGACGCATAACTGGCTGGTGGTGCCACAGACTGCGCAAGCACTCGTTATCGACCTAGAGGACACGCGCGTCAATAACTACAATTTTCTGGAGGCTTACGTCGTCGACGGAAACGGAGTGGCCCACCTGCTGGGTCAGCAGTGGTTCGATGCCGACCCCGCAGTCCAGACCGTCCAGGTCAGGTTCGGGAATCTGGCTGCCTACCATGGCCAGCCCGTGAAGCTGGAATTCCGGCTGCGGGGGCCCGCTCAAACAGACGCGGGCGGCAACAGGCCCTGGGTTCTCATCGACAACGTGCGCTTTGCGGCCGCGGTCAGCCTCACCGATTCGAGTGGAGACCCCAACGACCACGTCGTGCTGTTCAGCGATTCGCGATACGACGGGGACCGCGCCAGCGACTCAGCGGCCTGGGTGACCGTGCCCCAGCAGGACGCAGACGGTGTGAACCGGTTCAACATCAACGTCCGCAACGATCTCCACGTTCCGGTGACCTACAGCCTGAACCTGAGCGCAAATGAATTCCTCGAATTCGAGGGGAAACCCGTGCACAGCGAAGGGGATGCCACTTTGCTCAGGGATGTCATCCCCCTCGTTGGACCCCAGGCTTCCAAGCAGCTTGGCGCCGGAGCCAGCGAGTCACTGACGTTCACCGCGAGACTGCCGAACGACCTCAGGTTGCAGCTTGGCTCGATGATGGATGCTGTCCTGCTGTCGGCAAATCTGGACGTCGTGGCGCATCGGGAAGTGCTCGGCGGCAGCACCGAGGTCAGCACCTCGTCGGCGACGCTGGTGTACTTCGCCCAGCTGTCCGACCTCAACCAGATCGATCGCGTGCTGTTTGCACCGGCAGTGCGTGCAGGCGAGCAGCGCACGCTGCGCATCTACAACCCCGATCAGATCAAGATCGAGGTGGAGGCAGGCAAGGGCTGGACCGCTACCACCACGGGCACCTTGACGACCCTGACCCTGGACACCACGGCCAGGGACGCTAATGGCAACCTCATCGCGTTTCCGTCCGGGCTTGCGACAGCCGAGCTGAAGGTGCTGATGAAGGGCCAGGTCTACTGGCGCGGCCACGTGACCGCCCGCGTCGAGTCCACTCAGGTGTTGAACGCGAACCTGGATGCGTTCGTCGCTCCGCTTCGGCGCACCGTGGAGATTGCGCTCACGCCCGATCATCTGGCCGCAGCACTGTCGGTGGAGGACCGCCAGATCTATGACCTGTTCGTCCAGTCCGGCAGACGGGGCGACTTGCGCGCCATGGTGGGCGTGCCGGACCAGATTGATCCCATCACCGGCCTGCCGGGCTACAACACTGGCGCGATCGACGAGACGCGCTACGCGGAGTGGCTGCAGCGGATCCTGGCCAACATGGAGGGCGCCCTTTACAGCAGGGCGGACGGTGTCTTCCACGCCGAGCATCAGGCGGGATCGCTGATCTTCCAGACCCAGGGGCCGGTTCCTGCGGAACGCATCGCCAGCACGAACACGATGAACTACCGGTCGGCCCTGTTCGGTCAGGGCCAGGCCGAGGCGGGCCAGGCGGGGGTCGATTTCGATGCCGAGAACCGATTCGGGCCGCTGCTGGTGGATGACGCCAACGTCGGCGCCTACCCCAACGACCCCAATCGCGGCGTCAACACCGCCAGCGGCGCCTGGGGCAAGCTCTACGTGCTGAGCCAACTGGTGAACCGGGTGCTTCGTGAGGGCGACCTCGACACCCCCGCTGCACCCGAGATCTCGGTGCCGCGAGCCTTGCGGGATGCGTTGGTGGCCACGGCCACGACCCCCTTGTCCGGCAGGTCCGGCCAGATCGGCGACTTCTTCGGCTGGCTGCTGGCGCACGAGTTCGCTCACGGCTTGGGGCTGCCCGACGAGTACCAGCTGGACGCGAACGGGCAGCCGGTCCCGCTCGCGGGCGCTCCCACGTTCATGTCCACGCCCCTGTCGCTGAACCGCTCGGTGCAGCAGAACCTCCTGCTGCAGGTGGCGGTGCGCGGGGCCATCCAGGATCCGTTTGAAGACAACAGCCTGTTCAGCGAACAGAACGTGAGCTCGCTCATCCGTTACCTGCGGGACCTGCGCAACGGCGACGAGTTCGCGGGCGCACCGCCCGTGTTGGGCGCCATCCTCGCCGCAGGCAGCGGCTGGGGTGCCGGAACCTTGGCCGGCGCCCTCGCCCAGGCCCTGGCGCAGTCGTCGACGGTGCCGTCTGTGCCGTTCCAGCATGGCCTGCCGCTGCAGCCCCGCTTCGTGGACGGCAGCTTCGCCGACGCCACCGGCTGGAGCCCCAGCGGTGCGGTGGTGCTGGGCGCCGGGCAGGCCCGCCTGGGCGAGAGCGCCGAGCGGCACGCGCGACTGGCGCAGGCCTTCGTGCTGCAGGACAGTGACCGCACGCTGAGCTTCACGCTGGCATCCGCCGGCCTGGTGAGCAATGGCGCAGGCCCGCGCGATGCCTTCGAGGTGGCGCTGCTGGATGCCACCACCGGCGCGCCGCTGCTGGGCGCCGCAGGCCGCGTCTCGCTCAGCCGCAGCGATGCGCTGCTGAACCGTCAGTCCGACGGCACCGAACGGCTGGCTGCCAGCGTGAGCAAGGTCGTCAACGCCGACGGCAGCAGCACGTACTCCATCCGGCTGCCCCAGGGGCTGGCGGGCCGCCAGGCGCTGCTGAGCTTCGACCTGCTGGGCTTCGGCGCGCTGACGAGTTCGGTGACGCTGCGCGACGTGCGCTTCATGAGCGCGCCGCTGGCCACGCCCGACACGCTGGCGCTGGACGAGGACGGCACCGCCAGCGGCGACGTCACGGCCAACGACGTCACGGCGGGTGCCGCGATCGCCGCGGTGCAGCTGATCGACGGGCCGCAGCACGGCAGCCTGGAGTTCGCCGCGGACGGCCGCTACACCTACCGCCCGGCCGCCGACTTCTTCGGCAGCGACGGCTTCAGCTACCGCTTCACCGACACCGAGGGCCGCGTCTCCAACGTGGCCACGGTGCAGATCTCCGTGCGGGCCGTCAACGACGTGCCGGTGCTGAGCCTGAGCGCGGGCAGCAGGGCCTGGGTCGAGGGGCAGCCGTCCGTGGCGCTGGATCCGGCGCTCGAGCTCGCCGATCCGGACGGCACGCTGGCCCGGGCGACCGTGGCGATCACCGGCGGCTTCACGGCGGGCGATGTCCTGTCGGTGCCGTCGTCCGAGCTTGGAGGCCTTGGCGCGTCCTACGACGCCGCATCGGGTGTGCTGACGCTGTCGGGCGCTGCACCGCTGGCGGTTTACCGCAACGCGTTGCGCGCCGTCGCCTACCGCAGCGACAGAGACGACCCGACCGCGGCCGGCACCACCCGCACCCTGTCGTGGGCGGTCAACGACGGGGTGGTCGACAGCGCGTCGCGCACCTCCACCGTCACCGTCACCGGCGTCAACGATGCGCCGTCGGGCGCCGACCGCACGGTCACCATTGCCGAGGACAGCCAGTACGCGTTGAGGATCGTGGACTTCGGCTTCGCGGACGTCGACGCCCACTTGTTTGCCGGCGTGCTGCTGGGAAGCGTGTCGGGCGACGGCAGCCTCATGCTGGACGGCGCGGCCGCGGCAGGACAGTTCGTCGCTGCCGCCGACATCGAGGCAGGCAAGCTGGTGTTCGTGCCTGCGGCGAATGTCAACGGTGCCAGCCGCGCGAGCTTCACCTTCCAGGTGCGCGACAGCGGCGGCACGGCCGCCGGGGGCACCGACCTCGACCCGACGCCGAACCGCCTGACCTTCGACGTCACGCCGGTCAACGACGCGCCGACGCTGGCCGACCGCAGCGCCGAGGCGCTGGCGGGGCAGCCCCTGGTGCTGGATGCGCGTGCGGGCGCCGCCGACGTGGAGGGCGACCTGCTGACGCCGCGGCTCGTGCAGGGCCCGGCGCACGGGACGCTGCAGCTTGGCGGCGACGGCAGCTTCACCTACGTGGCCCACGCAGGCTACCGCGGCAGCGACCGGTTCACGTATGTGGTGAACGACGGCCAGGCCGACTCGCGCGTGGCCACGGTGGCCATCACGGTGCTCGCGGCCAGCCAGCCGCCGCAAGCCGCCGACAGCACGGTGACGGGGGTCGAGGACGAGGTGCTGGTGCTGCGCTGGAGCGACTTCGCCGTCTCCAGCCCGCAGGGCTCGGAACTGACGCTGGCCGTGCGGGGGCTGCCCGCCGAAGGTCGGCTGGAGCGGCGGCTGGACAGCGGCACATGGGTTCCGGTCCAGGTGGGCGACACGCTCGGCCAGGCGCTCGTGCTGGCCGGCGGGCTGCGCTTCGTGCCGGAGGCCCACGCGGCCAGCGGCGAGGGCGCCGCGACGCCGGGCGACGGCAACCGGCGGCCGTATTACGGGCGGCTGCGCTTCGCGGCGCTCGACGGCGCGCTCAGCAGCGCCGAGGCGGAGCTGCGCATCGGCATCGCGGCGCGCGCCGACGCGCCGACGCTGCAGCTGCAGCCGCGCAGCGTGGCGGTCAGCCGCGAGCTGGTCCTTACCGACTGGGAGGGCGTGGCCAATCCCAACCGCAGCGCCACGGTGGTGGCGGGCCCGCAGCTGCAGGGCTGGACGCTGACGCCGCCGCAGGCCGGGCGCACGGCGGCTTTCGAGGTGTTCGCGAACAGCGACCTCATGCGCAACAGCAGCGGCAACGGCGTGGTGGTGTCGGCCCCGGGCGGCGGCGGCAGCGGTTGGCTGCGGCTGCAGAACGGCGGCGGCGCCGCGGCTTACCAGACGCTGGGCATCGAGCGACAGGTCGAGACGGTGGCGGGTGCGCGCTACACGCTGCAGTTCTGGTACGCCGCGTCGCCGGGCTTTGCCCAGGCCAACGGCACCATCGGCATCTACGTCGACGGGGTGCAGGTGGCGGTTCACAGCGCCAGCAGCCCGTTGAACACGCTGAACTGGCAGGCCCTGAGCTTCGGCTTCGACGGCAACGGTCAGCCGCGGCGCGTGACGATCCAGCTCGAGGGCGGCAACGCCGCGGCCACGAGCCCGGCGAACCTGCGCTCGGCCAACCTGGACGGGCTGCGCATTGTGGAGACGCTGCCGGTGTCGGCCGGGCGCGTGTACGCCATCGAGGGCCAGGTGGCAGCGCTGCCGCAGGTCGTGGCGGCGCTGGTGGACAGCGACGGCAGCGAGCGGCTCGCGCTGTCCATCGAGGGCCTGCCGGAGGGTGCGGTGCTGGGCGACGGCGTCAACAGCCGCGCAGTGGGCGCGGGCGGCGCGGTGGACGTGACGGGGTGGAACCTGGGTGGGCTGCAGCTGCAGCTGCCGGCCGGCCCCATCGCCAGCCGCGAGCTGACGGTGCGCGCCACCAGCACCGAGGCGGCCAACGGCAGCCAGGCGGCCAGCACGCGCAGCCTGACGCTGACGGTGCTGCCGGGCCCCGTGGCCGTGACGCCGCCGGGGGTGAACCCCTACGTCAGCATGACGGCCGGCACGGGCACAGGCGAGCCGTCGGGCTCGGCCGCCGTGCAGCGGATGCAGGCGGGGCGGCAGGACGACGGGCGCGCCAGGGCGCTGGCCAGCGCGGCGGTTGCCGACGGACCGTCGGCGGCGTGGGTGCCGCGCGTGTCGTCGCGCGACGAAGAGGCCGAGCGCGAGCGGCAGCGCCGCGAGTCCGAGGCCTGGATGGCAAGCCTGGAGACGGCGGCCCAGGAGCAGTGGCGCACGCTGGTGGGCGGCCGCGAGCGGTCAGAACGCCCGGTCTATCACTGAAACGAGGGGGTTCTCAGGTGAATCACCGGGCACCCCCTCCACCGATCAAAGCATCATCGCGATCAGGAGAGTTCAACATGAGACGACACCTGCAGGTTCTGGCCGCCGCGGCCCTGGTCGCCGCGGCCCCCTTGGCCCAGGCCGGCGTGGTCACTTCGACGTTCGGCACCCAGGATGCCTTCGGCTTCGTCACCGGGCCGATGAGCGGGCAGGAGTTTTCCACCTTCAATCTGTTCGACTGCGGCAGCACCGGCGGGCTGGCCGACTGCGTCAGCTTCGAGACATTCAGCTTCACCCACAGCTACACGCCGGCCGGCGTCGCGACGCAGGCCACGCTGGAGTTGTTCACCACCGGCTGGGGTCTGTACGCACCGGCCGAGGTGTGGGTCAACGATGTCTTCGTGGGTTCGCTGACCGACGGCGAGGACAGCGCGGGAACCGAGACCGCATGGCTGAACACGTTCGACCTGACCCCGTACCTGGCCAGCATCAACCTGTCGGGGAACGACCAGGTGCAGATCCGCGTGGCCACGGGCGACCCGCTGGTGCTCGACGGCGGAGCGCTGGACTACTCGATCCTGCGCGTGCTGTCGGGCTCCACGGGCGGCTCGGTGCCCCTACCGGCCACGCCGACGCTGCTGCTGGCAGGGCTGGCCGCCCTGGCGCTGGTTCGGCGCCGGGCCTGAGGGCGCCGCAGTCCCTCCCAGGGCAAGCCGGACCGAACAGCGCCCCGCGCGCTGGCGCGGGGTCACTGCCCGCCCGGGCCTGTTGGCTTGCTGCCGCCGAGAACCCCGAGCCCGTGCGTCGATGAACCCCATCGTCCTATTTGCCAGGGTCGTGGCCCTGTGCGGATTCAGCTGCGTCGTGCAGGCGACCAGCGCCCAGGGCCTGCTGCTCGAGCTCCACGGCCGCGTGCTGGCGCGCGACCCGGGCCTGCGTGCCGCCCAGGCCCAGCAGCGAGCCGCCGAGCAGCGGGTGGTGCAGGCGCAGGCTGCGCTCGGCCCCACGGTCACGCTGACGGCCAGCAACACCGAGACGCGCTACCGCGAGGCGCCACTGGACGACTTGCGCTCATTCGGTGCCAGCCAGCAGCAGCTGCAGATCGTGCAGCCGCTGCTGGCCACCGCGCGCGTGTTCGCCGTGCAGGCGGCCCGGGCCCAGCTCGACCAAGCCGAGGCGACGCTGCGCCAGGCCCGCACCGAGGCTTCGCAGCGCTTGATCGAGGCGGTGTTCGCGCTGCTGCAGGCGCGCGACACCGTGGCGCTGGGCGACGCTCAGGCCGCCGAGGCGCGGCACCTGCTCGCCGCGGCCCGCCGGGCCTTCCAGGTCGGCAGTGCCGCGATCACCGATGTGCGCGATGCCGAGGCGCGGCTGGACACGCTGGCGGCTCAACGCGCCGCCGCCGAGGCCGACCTTGACCTTCGGCGACAGGTGCTGCGCGAGCTTGCCGGCGAGGTGCCGCCACAGCTCGAGGCCCGCATGCTCGACGCCGACCGCCTGCCGCCCCTGGCCTTCGACTCGGTGCTGGAGTGGGTGGCGCAGGCGCAGGCCGACAACCCGGCGGTCGAACAGGCGCGCCAGGCCGAGGCTGCCGCCGAGGCCGAGCTGCGCCGCGCCTGGCAGGCGCACGCGCCCACGGTCGATCTCACCTACACGTACACCGACAGCCGCGACTCCGGCACCGTGACCAGCATCTTCCCGCGCCGCGGCAACACCTCGGCCGTGGGCGTGAACCTGACGCTGCCGCTGTGGAACAGCGGCGGCACGCAGGCGCGCGTCAAGGAAGCCCAGGCCCAGCTCGAGAAGGCCCAGGCCGACGTCGAGGCCGCAAGCCGCAACAGCGCGCTGGGCGTGCGCCAGCAGTTTTCCGCCATCCTGGCCGCCAGCGGGCAGGCGCGCGGCCTGGTCACTGCCGTGCGCTCGCAGGACGTGGCCCTGCGCGCCAACCGGCGCGGGTATGAGGTGGGCATCAAGACCCAGGCCGACGTGCTGACCGCACAGAGCCGCTGGTTCGAGGCCCGACGCGACCTCGCGCGGGCGCGCCACGAGGCCTGGGTTGCCTGGGCGCGGCTGCGCGGCCTGGTCGGCCGGCTCGACTTGGCGCTGCTGCAGGAGATCGACGGCTTGGTGGTGCCCGCCGCGCCCGCAGAGCCAGCGGCCGCCCGCGGCGACACACTGCCCAACCCGGCACGCTGATGAGTGCTCCCGCCCAACCCTCGACCGCCCCGCAGACGCCGGACGCGCCGGATGCCGTGGCTGATGGCGCCGGGCTGCCGCAGCCTGAACTGCCGCCCGGCCCCGCGCCCGAACTGCTGCAGGCCCTGGCCGACTGGCGCCGCCGCCTCGACGCCGCCGGCCTGGCGTGCCGGGGGGTGGCCTTCCACGCGTCGGTCCCTGCCTGGCAGATCGGGTTCGAGCCGGCGTCGCGCGCGGTGGCCGAGGCCTGGGCCACCTTGCTCGGCCGCGTCGGCGACGAGCAGCCGGTGGCGCTGGGTCGCACCGAGCACAGCGCCAGCGCCGACCTGATGCTGGCCATCCGCGTGGCGCTGCCGGATGCGGCGCCCGGTTCGGATGAGTCCCCGGGTGCCGGCCACGGCATCGTTGGCCTGCTGCTGGCACCACCGCACCACGAGCGCACGGTGCAGCAGGTGCTGCTGGCGCTGGGCTGGCTGCAGCTCGCGCTGGCCTCGGCAAGCCTGGCGCACAACCGTCGCGCGGCGCGGCTGATCGAGTTGCTGGGCCACGTCGCCGTGCAGGTGGATGCGCGCGCCGGGGCGCAGGAGTGGATCAACCGCAGCGCCGCCTGGGTGCGCGAGGAGCTGCGCCAGTCCGACGCCGGGCTGCCGGGCGGATTCACGCTGGCGCTGTTCGAGGTGCGCGGCGACGTGCCGCGCTGGTGGGTCGGCGCCGACACGGCGTGGGCCGAGCGGGGCTCGCCCGCGGTGCTGGCGGCCTCCGAGCCGGCGCAGCGCGCGCTGCTCGAGATGCAGGAAGTGCATCAGGCCCACTGGTGGGCGCTGCCGCTGCTGGACGACGGCCGGCCGCAGGCGGTGCTGGTGGCGCGCAGCGACGCGCCGCTGCCGCCGGTGGCGCTGGAGATCCTTCGCGCCGGCGCGACGCTGGCCGAGCCCTGGCTGCGCCAGTGGCGGCGGGCACGGCGCAACTGGCTGGTGCACGGCTGGGACAGCCTGCGCGAGTCGGCTGCCAAGGTGGCCGGGCCTGGGCATCTCACCTGGAAGGCCGGTGCCGCCGCGGCGGTGGTGGCCACCGTGGCGCTGCTGGTGTGGCCGGCGGCCGACCGCGTGAGCGCCAGCACCGTGATCGAGGGCCAGACGCGGCAGCTGGTGACGGCGCCGCAGGAGGGCTTCATCGCCGAGGTCAAGGTGCGCCCGGGCGAGGCCGTTGCCGCGGGGCAGCTGCTGGCGCGGCTCGACGACCGCGAGATCGAGCTGGAGCGCCAGCGCCAGGCCAGCGCGCGCGACCAGGCCGCTGGGCGGCTGCGCCAGGCCAGCGCCGAGCGCGACGCCGCGGCCATGGCGCTGGCCGCCGCCGAGCAGCGCAGCGCCGAGGCGCAGCTCGCGCTCACCGAGGCGCGGCTGGCGCGCACGCGGCTGACGGCGCCGCTGGCCGGCCTGGTGGTCAGCGGCGACTGGGCGCAGCAGATCGGCGGCCCGGTGGAGGCCGGCAAAGAGATGTTCGAGATCGCCGCCGGCGACGGCTGGCGCGTCGTGCTGCACGTGCCCGACGCCGACATCGTGCGCGTGCGCGCGGGCCAGCAGGGCCTGGTCCGGCTGGCCGGCCTGCCGCAGCAGACCCACGCCTTCGAGGTGCTGCGCGTGACGGCCACCGCCAGCGTGCAGGACGGTGTCAACGGCTTCCGCGTGGAGGCGCGCTGGCTCGGCGAGCCGCCGCCGCTGAGCCCCGGAATGCAGGGCGTGGGCAAGATCGAGGTCGGCCACGCGCCACTGCTCGTGCAGTGGACGCGCCCCTCGCTGAACTGGCTGCGCCTGAAGCTCTGGCGCTGGACCCCCTGAACCATGCAGGCCCTGCTGTCCGAGCACTGGCACGCCGTGCGCATGCTGCGCCCGCGCCTGCGCGAGGGCGTGCAGCCGCTGCACCGGCGGCTGCGCGGCAAGGCCTGGGTGCTGCTGCACGACCCCGTGAGCCAGCGCTTCCACCGCGTCACGCCGGCGGTCTGGCGCGTGCTCGGGTTGCTCGACGGCGAGCGCACGCTCGACGAGATCTGGGACGCCGCCTGCGCCGCCGAGGCGGCCCAGCCCGGCGGCGAGGCGATTTCGCAGCACGACCTGGTGCAGTTGATGGCGGCGCTGTACGCGCAGGACCTGGTGCAGACCCAGGTCTCGCCCGACGCGACGGAGGTCTTCGAGCGCTACAAGCGGCACCGGCGGCAGCAGTGGCGGCAGCAGGGCCTCAACCCGGTGAGCCTGAAGATCCCGCTGCTGTACCCCGAGCCCTGGTTCGAGGCGCGACGTGGCCTGGCGCGTGCGCTGTGCAGCCGGCCTGCGCTGCTGGTGTGGCTGGCGCTGGTGCTGCCGGCGTGCGTGCTGGGCTGGCAACACTGGGGCGAACTCACCGAAAACCTCTCCGACCGCGTTCTGTCGGCCGGCAACCTGTTGCTGCTGTGGCTGATCTACCCGGTAGTCAAGGCCGTGCACGAGCTCGCCCACGGCCTGGCCGTCAAGGTCGGCGGCGGCACCGTGCGCGAGATGGGGCTGATGTTCATCGTCGGCATCCCGGTGCCCTACGTGGACGCGACGGCGGCCTACCGCTTCCCGTCGAAGTGGGCGCGCGCCGGCGTGGCGGCGGCCGGCATCGCCGCCGAGCTGGCGCTGGGCGCGCTGGCGCTGTACGTCTGGCTGGCCGCCGAGCCCGGCTGGGTGCGCGCGGTGGCCTTCAACGTGGTGCTGATCGCCGGCGTGTCCACGCTGCTGGTCAACGGCAACCCGCTGATGCGCTACGACGGCTACTTCGTGGCTTGCGACCTGCTCGAGGTGCCCAACCTGGCGCAGCGCGCCACGCAGTACGCCGCCTACCGCTTCGACCGCCACTTCGTCGGCGCGCGCGAGGCGCAGCTGCCCGTGGGCCTGACGCTGGGCCCGGAGCACCGGCGCGAGCGCTGGCTGCTGGTGCTGTATGCCGCGGTGGCGCCGCTGTACCGGCTGTTCATCACCTTCGGGCTGATCTGGTTCGTGGCGAGCGAGTACCTGCTCATCGGTGTCGTCATGGCCCTCTGGGCGGCCTGGCAGTCGTTCGTGATGCCCCTGTGGAAGGGTTGGAAGCACCTGCGCGAGGCGCCCGGCCTCGTGCGCCGGCGCGACACGGCGCTGCGCCGCACGGCTGCGGCGGTGGTGGCGCTGCTGCTGCTGGTGGGCGCGCTGCCGCTGCCCTGGCGCTCGATCCACGAGGCCGTGGTGTGGGTGCCCGACGAGGCCATCGTGCGCGCCGAGGTGGCCGGCACGGTGGCCGCGGCGCCGCCTGGCCCGGGCGCGGCGGTTGCCGCCGGACAGCTGCTGATGACGCTGGCCGAGCCGCGCCTGACCGCCGAGCTCGAGGTGGCCGCGGCCGCGGTGGCCGAGAGCGAGGTCAAGCTGCGCCAGGCGGTGGTGGCCGAGCCGGCCCGCGTGCCGCCGCTGCGCAGCGAGCTGGCGGCCCGGCAGGCCGAGCTCGACCGCGTGGAGGCCCGCCACGCGGCGCTGGCGGTCGCGGCCCCGGGCGGCGGACGCTGGGTGCCCGCGGCGCCCACCGAGCTGACGGGGCGCTGGGTGCGCCGCGGCGAGGTGCTGGGCTACGTGGTGGCCGCGCCCTCGCTGCGCCTGCGCGCGGCGGTGGTGCAGGAGGATCTGGACCTGATCCGCTCGCGCGCCCGCTCGGCCGAGGTGCGCCTGGCCCAGCAGCCGGGCGCGGTGCGGCCGGCGCGCGTGGTGCGCCAGGTGCCGGGCGGCGAGTTCGCGCTGGTGTCGCCCGCGCTGGGCACCAGCGGCGGCGGCGCGATCGCCGTCGACCCGGCGCAGGCCGACGGCCGCAAGAGCCTGGCGCGCGTCTTCGACCTCGAGCTGCAGCTCGACGAGCCCACGCCGCTGGCTGTCTTCGGCGACCGCGCCCACGTGCGTTTCGACCTCGGCCTGGCGCCGCTGGCCTGGCAGGGCTTCATCCGGCTGCGCCAGCTCTTCCTGTCGCAGCTGGGGGTGTGATGGACGTGCGGCGACCGCCTGCCCGCCCAACCCGGGCCCTGCCATGAGTGCCGCCCCCGCGCTGGCCCTGACGGTGCCGGGCCCGGGCGGCACCGCGCGCGACGCCACTCTGGCGCGGCAACTGGCCGGCGCCGCCTTCCGGCGCGCCGACACGCTGCGCGACGAGCGCGGCATCGACCGCGACCACGTCGTCGAGCGCTTCCTGCGCAACGTGCAGGGCCTGTGGCCGCCAGGCCTGGAGCCGGCCTCGGCCACCGCCGCGCTGGCCGCACGCATCGAGGCTGAGCAGGCGCCGCTGCGCGGCCAGCCCGATGCGGCCGTTGCCGAAGCATTCGCGCAGGCGCAGCAGGCGCTGAAGGCCGGGCGGCGCGGCCTGCGCGACCACGCCGCACTGGCCCGCGTGCTGGCCTGCGCCGGCGAGGCCAGCCGCCGCACGCTGGGCCTGGTGCCGCACCCGGTGCAGTGGTCGGGCGTGCGCACGCTGCTGTCCGGCCGTCTGGCCGAGATGCGCACTGGCGAGGGCAAGACGCTGGTGGCCGCGCTGGCCGGCTGCGTGATGGCCGGCTCCGGCGCCTCGGTGCACGTGGTGTCCACCAACGACTACCTGGCCGAGCGCGACAGCACCGAGATGGCGCCGCTGCTGGCCTTCTTCGGGCTGCGCAGCGCGTTCGTGCGCAGCGGCATGGATCCCCCGGAGCGCCGCGAGGCCTACGCCGCGCCGGTGTGCTACGTGGCCGGCAAGGAACTGGTGTTCGACTACCTGAAGGACCGCCTCGCCGGCCACGGCGTGGAGCCCGTGCCGGTGGCACGGCTGCGCCGCCTGGCGCCGCAGCCGGCGGCCGCGCAGGCCGGTTGGGGCGAGCCGTTGCTGCCCGCACTGCACTACGCCATCGTCGACGAGGCCGACAGCGTGCTCATCGACGAGGCCCGCACGCCGATGATCCTTTCGCGCGATGCGCCAGGCCTGCTCGAGCCCGAGCTGCTGGCCTGGGCCGTGGGCGCGGCGCGCGGCCTGGTCGCGGGCCGGCACTTCGTGCTGCAGGGCAACCGCGAGGTCGAGCTGCGCGACGCCGCGCTGGCGGCCACGCCGCCCGTGCCCGACACGGTGCGGCCCGTCTGGCGCGCACGCAGCTGGCGCGAACTGCTGTTGCGGCAGGCGCTCACCGCGCTGCACCTGTTCCACCGCGACCAGCACTACATCGTCGCCGAGGGCAAGGTGCAGATCGTCGACGAGAGCACGGGCCGCACCATGCCCGATCGCTCGTGGGAGCAGGGCCTGCACCAGCTCATCGAGGTCAAGGAAGGGCTGCAGCCCACGCCGGGCCGCGAGACGCTGGCGCGCATGACCTTCCAGCGCTTCTTCCGCCGCTACTACCTGCTGGCCGGACTCACCGGCACGGCCGCCGAGGCCTCGCGCGAGCTGTGGGCCGTCTACGGCCTGGCGGTGCGCCGCATCCCCACGGACCGCCCCGAGCTGCGTCGGCGCCTGCCCGACCTCTGCCTGCCCGACGCCGCCGCGAAGTGGCGCGCCGTGGCCGACGATGCCGCCGCGGCCGCTGCGCGCGGGCAGCCGGTACTGGTGGGCACGCGCAGCGTCGAGGCCTCCGAGCAGGTGGCCGCCGAGCTGCAGCGCCGAGGCCTGGCGCACGTGGTGCTCAACGCGCGGCAGGACGCCGAGGAAGCCGCCATCGTCGCCGCCGCGGGCGCGGCCGGACGCATCACGGTGGCCACCAACATGGCTGGCCGCGGCACCGACATCAAGCCCGAGCCGGCCGCGCTGGCCGCCGGCGGCCTGCACGTGATCCTCACCGAGTACCACGAGTCACGCCGCGTCGACCGGCAGCTCTTCGGCCGCGCCGCGCGCCAGGGGCAGCCCGGCTCGGCGCGCGCCATCGTCGCCGCCGGCGACCCGCTGTTCCACCGCTTCGGGGCCGGCAGCAGCCGCATCCTGGCTGCTATGCCCGGCGCGCTGCGCCGGGCCCTGCTGCCGCTGGCCGTCTGGCACGCGCAGACGCGCGCCGAGTGGCAGGCGCGGCGCAGCCGGCTGCAGACCCTCAAGCAAGACCGCGAACTGCCACGCATGATCGGCTTCTCCGGATCGCTCCGATGACACCACTCCACACCCTACTCGCCGGGCCGCATCGCCGCGCTGGCACCGCGTTGCGGGCAGCCGTCCTGGCCGCGTCTGCCCTGGCCGTGACGGCGGCCGTGCCGGCCACGGGCGCCGCCGCCGGCGGCGCGACCGCCTACGACTGCCTGATCGAGCCGGCCCGCGTCGTCGAGCTGCGCAGCCCGGTGGCCGGCATCGTGCAGGAGGTGCACACGCAGCGCGGCGCCAGCGTGCGTCGCGGGCAGCCCCTCGTCAGCATCGAGAGCAGCGTCGAGCGCAGCGCCGCCGAGGCGGCCGCGTTCCGCGCCGAGGCCCAGGGCGCGCTGCTGACGGCGCGTAACCGGCTCGCCGCGGCCCGCGACAAGGCCCGCCGCATGACCGAGCTGCACGAGGAGGCCTTCGTGTCCGCGCAGGCGCGCGACGACGCGCAGGCCGAGCTGCGACTGGCCGAGTCGGAGCTCAAGAGCGCCGAGGAGGCGATCGCGCTGGCGCGGCTGGAGCACCGGCAGGCGCTTGACCAGCTCGGCCGCCGCGTGCTCAGCAGCCCCTTCGACGGCGTTGTGGTCGACCAGTACCTCTACCCCGGCGCGCTGGTCGACGGCGGCGAGGGTCGCAAGCCCATCCTCAAGATCGCTCAGATCCACCCGCTGGCGGTGCAGGCCATCCTGCCGTACCGGCTGTTCCCGCAGCTGCGCGTGGGGCAGGCGGTGACGGTGCGGCCCGAGGCGCCGTTCGGCGGCGCGATCGCCGCGCGCGTGCGCACGGTCGATCGCGTCATCGACCCCTCTGCCGGCACCTTCGGCATCGTGGCCGACCTCGACAACCGCGACCAGAGGCTGCCGGCGGGCATCCGATGCAAGGTCACGCTGGACGCGGTGCGCTGACCGAGCGGTGTGCCCGGGCGGGCTGTCCGCGTGGCGGACTGGTGACAACGTCATGTTGAGTTGACGCAGGGCAAGGCCCCGCCCGGATGGCCGGCCTAGCGTGGGTGCCCCATTCCCGGGAGCGACCCCATGCGCGTGCTGCTGATCCACCCCAACTACCACTCCGGCGGCGCCGAGATCGCCGGCAACTGGCCGCCGGCCTGGGCGGCCTACCTCACCGGCACCCTCAAGGCGGGCGGCTACGGCGACGTGCACTTCGTCGACGCGATGACGCACCACCTCGACGACGAGGCCGTGCGCGCGCGCATCGCCGAGCTCAGGCCCGACATCGTGGGCTGCACCGCCATCACGCCGGCCATCTACAAGGCCGAGCGGCTGCTGCAGATCGCCAAGGAGCTGGACCCGGCCATCGTGACGGTGCTCGGCGGCATCCACGGCACCTTCATGTACCCGCGGGTGCTGAAGGAGGCGCCCTGGATCGACGCCGTGGTGCGCGGCGAGGGCGAGCAGGTGGTCCTGAACCTCGTGCGCGCGGTGGACGACGGCAGCTTCGCACGTGACCGCAACGCCGTGAAGGGCATCGCCTTCGCGGCGGCCGACGACGCGGTGGTGGCCACGCCGGCCGAGCCGGCCATCGCCGACCTGGACCGCATCAAGCCCGACTGGGGCATTCTCGAGTGGGACAAGTACATCTACATCCCGCTGGGCGTGCGCGTGGCCATCCCCAACTTCGCGCGCGGCTGCCCGTTCACCTGCACCTTCTGCAGCCAGTGGAAGTTCTGGCGCGAATACCGCATCCGCGATCCCAAGGCCGTGGTCGACGAGATCGAGGACCTGGTGAACAACCACGGCGTCGGCTTCTTCATCCTGGCCGACGAGGAGCCCACGATCCACCGCAAGAAGTTCATCGCCTTCTGCGAGGAACTCATCGCGCGCGGCCTGCCGGCCAAGGTGCAGTGGGGCATCAACACCCGCGTGACCGACATCCTGCGCGACGAGCAGCTGCTGCCGATGTTCCGCCGGGCCGGCCTGGTGCACGTGAGCCTGGGCACCGAGGCGGCGGCGCAGTTGAAGCTCGACCGCTTCAACAAGGAAACCACGATCGAGCAGAACAGACGAGCCATCCGCCTGCTGCGCGAGGCCGGCATCGTGACCGAGGCGCAGTTCATCGTGGGCCTGGAGAACGAGACCGCCGAGACGCTGGAAGAGACCTACCGGATGGCCCGCGACTGGAACCCCGACATGGCCAACTGGGCGATGTACACGCCCTGGCCCTTCAGCGACCTGTTCCAGGAGCTCGGCGACAAGGTCGAGGTGTTCGACTTCGAGAAGTACAACTTCGTGACGCCGATCATGAAGCCCGACGCGATGGACCGCGCCGAGCTGCTGGACCGCGTGATGAACAACTACCGCCGCTTCTTCATGAACAAGAGCTTCTTCCAGTACCCCTGGGAGGGCGACAAGTTCCGGCGCAAGTACCTGATGGGCTGCCTGAAGGCCTTCCTGAAGAGCGGCTTCGAGCGCACCTTCTACGACCTCGGCCGCGTGGGCTACTGGGGCCCGCAGAGCCGGAAGAAGGTCGACTTCAAGTTCGCCGACGCGCGCGTGCACGCGCGACCCGACGCGGAAGCCATCGCCGCGGCCGACGAGGCCTGGGTCACGATGCACGGCCCGAAGATCGAGATGCGGCGCAAGAAGGGCGAGGAGATCGCCGCCGCGGCGCTGGCGGCCATCGGCGCGCTGGAGTCCCGGCCGGAGCCCGCGGCCGTGGCGGCCTGCGGCGGTGGCGGCCAGCTCAGCGACGAGGAGGCCGAGGCTGCGCTGAGTCGGCGCCCCATGGCGCCGGCCGACGGCGACTGAGCCATGACCACGGCCGCCGCCGACGCCGGGCTCATCGGGCCCAACGCCATCACGCGCATCGCGCAGGTGCTGCCGGCCTGGCGCGGCACCGCCTGGGCCGCGGAGCTGTTCGAGCGAGCGGGTCTGGCGCGCCACTGGCGACAGCCGCCCGAGCAGATGGTGCACGAGGACGAGGTGCGCGCGCTGCACGCGGCGCTGCGCCAGGCCTTGCCGGCGGGCGAGGCCGCGGCCGTGTCGCGCGCCGCCGGCCGCGCCACGGCCGACTACCTGCTGGGCCACCGCATCCCGCGCGCCGTGCAGCACCTGCTGAAGTGCCTGCCCGCGCCGGCGGCGGCGCGCCTGCTGCTGAAGGCCATCACGGCCCACGCCTGGACCTTCGTCGGCAGCGGCGAGTTCGGCGTCGCCTGGCCCCGGGGCCGCCGCGCGCGGGGCGCGGCCGAGGTGGAGCTGCAGATCCGCCGCAACCCGCTGTGCCGCGGCCAGCGCAGCGGCGTGCCGGCTTGCGACTACTACGCCGCCACCTTCGAGCGCCTGTTCCAGGTGCTGGTGCACGCCGGTGCGCGCGTGCAGGAGACGGCCTGCGAGGCCTGCGGCGACGACGCGTGCCGCTTCGAGCTGCGCTGGTAGCGCCGCGTCGGGTCTGGCCCGAAGCCGGCGCCCGGCGCCTTCAGCAGGCCGGCCGTGCGGGGGCAGCATCGAAAGGCGATGCTGAGCCCCACGTCTAGCGCAAGGCGGTGGCGGGCTGATCGCCTGCTGCAGCCGGCTGTGGCGCCAGCCACGCCCGCAGCCGATCACGCACGCCCGCATCGGTGAGCAACGCCAGGTGCCCGACGCCGTCGGCCACGTGCGTGTGCGCGGGCTCGAAGTGCAGCGCGCGCGCCGGGTCGGCGTGCCAGCCCAGGGCGCTGGCCAGGGGCACGAGGCCGTCGCCCAGCGCGTGGCGGCCGGGCGCGCCACCCGCGGCGCCCAGCAGGCCCACGACGGCGTGGCAGCGCACACCCGCGGGCAGCGGCACCGTGAGGGCCGGGTCCTCGAGCAGGTGGCCGTGTCGCAGTTCGGTGATGCCGGCGCTGCGCAGGCGCGCCAGGCGTGCAAAGGGCGCCGCGTAGGGCGTGGCGGCCAGCAGCGTGGTCGCGGCGTGGCCCAGCCGCTCCAGGGGCGCGCCGTGGTGGGGCGTGCCCAGGAAGGCCAGGTCGCTCACACGCGCCGGCCAGCGCAGGCCTTGCGCCGTGGCCTGGCGCAGCGCGCTGCGCGCCACCAGCCCGCCCATGCTGTGGCCCACCAGCACCAGGCGCTGCACCGGCAGCGGCCAGGCCGCCAGCAGCAACTCCAGCAGGGCCGCCAGCTCGGCGCCATTGCGCGCGATCGCGCGGCCGCTGTTGTAGCGCAGCGCCAGCGGCGTGAAGCCGGCATCGGCCAGCATCGTGAGCGTTTCCGGTGGCCAGGCGCGTTCGTTCATGCACAGGCCGTGGGCCAGCAGCGCGAGATCCGGCCGCGCCTGCGGCAGCTGCTGCCGCAACGCCTCGGGCTGCAGCGGCAGCGGTCGACCGTCGTGAAGCAGCGCCATGGGTGTGGCCAGGGGGTTGCCGCTGGCCTCGAGGTGGTCGCCGAGCACGCCGTTGAGCGCAGACACCAGGGCTTCGCGGCCGGGCTTGGGCTCAGCGTCGTCGGCCGTGGCTGGCAGCTCCCGGGCCAGCAGGCCCAGCAAAGCCTCGACCCCACCGCCCACCAGGCGCGTGGTGCCCCGCACCGTGCGGTACACCAGCCCGGTGATGCCGCGCGTGCGGCCATCGGTCGGCGCCGCCGTCAGCCCGGGCACGCGGGCGATGCCGGCGTGCACGGCCTCGGCCAGATCGACCAGGCCCGCCGTGGCCTCGGCGACCAGGCGCGCGGTGCCGCGCACCGCGGCCGCCGAAGGCCTGCGCCAACGGCGTGGCGTCGCGCTCACGCCGGCCCCGCCGCCGGCGGGC